>CAYPIG010000055.1:0-20532 GCA_964410705.1 uncultured Gallionella sp. | reverse complement strand
GGCATATTCAAGGGCTGCGAAATGCACTCGGACATCATAGGCAAGAATCGCATCGAGTCCGACCGCGATCTCAAGGCGGGCGATTCGCTGCGCTCCAGGATCAAACAAGTCGCATCCGGTCGATTCGGCGTCACCGCTGAATATCTGTCCAGTGCGGATCAGATCCAGATCAAGATGGCGCAGGGCGCCAAGCCCGGCGAAGGCGGCCAGCTGCCCGGGCACAAGGTTTCCGAATATATCGCCAAGCTGCGATTCTCGGTGCCGGGCGTGGGGCTGATTTCACCTCCTCCGCATCACGACATCTATTCGATCGAAGATCTGGCGCAGTTGATCCACGATCTGAAGAATTCGAACCCGACCGCCTCGATTTCGGTAAAGCTGGTTTCCGAAGTCGGCGTGGGTACGGTGGCGGCCGGTGTTTCCAAGGCCAAGGCCGACCATATCGTGGTGTCCGGTTTCGACGGCGGCACGGGCGCTTCTCCCCTGTCCTCCATCAAGCACGCGGGTACGCCCTGGGAGTTGGGTCTGGCCGAAGCGCAGCAGACGCTGGTGTTGAATCACCTGCGCGGCCGCGTGGCCTTGCAGGTGGACGGTCAGCTTAAAACCGGACGCGATGTGCTGATCGGTGCGCTGCTGGGTGCGGATGAGTTCGGTTTTGCGACGGCGCCTCTGGTCGTGGAAGGCTGCATCATGATGCGTAAGTGTCATCTCAATACCTGCCCGGTCGGTGTCGCCACCCAGGATCCGGTGCTGCGCCGCAAGTTTACCGGTCAGCCCGAACACGTGGTCAACTACTTCTTCTTCGTCGCCGAAGAGTTGCGCGAACTGATGGCGCAGATGGGCATACGCCGCTTCGTCGATCTGGTGGGCCGTTCTGACCTGTTGGACGTCAAGCACAGCATCGCGCACTGGAAGTCGCAAGGTCTGGATTTTTCAAAGGTGTTCCATCAGCCGGATGTACCGGCAACGGTCGCGCGTCGTCATGCCGAAGAGCAGGACCACGAACTCAACCGTGCGCTGGACAATACGCTGATCGCCAGCGCTTACGACGCGATCAACAGCAAGACTCCGGTAGTCATCGAAAGCACTATCGCCAATGTCAACCGTACGGTAGGCACCATGCTCTCGCATGAAGTGGCCAAGCGTTACGGCAATGCAGGCCTGCCTGCCGACACCATACGCGTGAATTTCAAGGGCACGGCAGGTCAGAGTTTCGGCGCCTTCCTCTCTCACGGCGTCTCGTTCGAGTTGCGCGGCGAAGGCAACGACTATGTCGGCAAGGGTCTTTGCGGTGGCCGTATCGCCATCATGCCGCCTGATGAGGCCAAACTCATCGCCTCCGATAACATCATCGTTGGCAATACCGTGCTGTACGGCGCGACCTCCGGTGAGTGTTACTTCAACGGCGTAGCAGGCGAGCGCTTTGCGGTGCGCAATTCCGGCGCCATCGCGGTGGTCGAAGGACTGGGCGATCACGGCTGCGAATACATGACCGGCGGCATGGTGATCGTGCTGGGACAGACGGGGCGCAATTTCGCGGCCGGTATGTCGGGCGGCGTGGCTTATGTGCTCGATGAGAGCGGCGACTTTGAGAAACGCTGCAATCTGTCCATGGTCGCACTGGAGCCGGTGGCCGAAGAAGTGGCGACACTGGATGCGACCGATGTATTGCCCGAGAGTCACGGCAGGGTTCATTTCAATCATCTGGACATCGCCGATGAAAAGGCGTTGCGCGGTCAGATCGAGAAGCACCTGCTGTACACCAACAGCGAGCGGGCGCGCCAGATTCTGGAAAACTGGAGCGACTATCTGCCTAAATTCACCAAGGTCATGCCGACCGATTATCGTCGCGCACTGCAGGAGCGGGCGGCGCAACAAGCAACTGATGGGGGGGCTGCATAATGGGTAAGCCAACTGGGTTCATGGAATATGACCGTCTGTCCGAGGCAAGTCTGCCGGTGGCGGAGCGGCTCACCAACTACAAGGAATTTGTGCTGCATCTGACCGACGATGAGGCCAAGACTCAGGGCGCGCGCTGCATGGATTGCGGCGTGCCTTTCTGCACCTCGGGTTGTCCGGTCAACAACATCATTCCGGACTGGAACGATCTGGTCTATCGCGGCAACTGGCGCGCCGCGCTCGATGTGCTGCAATCGACCAACAATTTCCCCGAATTCACCGGGCGCCTTTGTCCTGCACCCTGCGAGGCGGCCTGTACGCTCAACATCAACAACGATGCGGTGGGGATCAAGTCGATCGAGCATGCGATCATCGACAAGGGCTGGGAAAACGGCTGGGTTACTCCACAGCCCGCGGCAAAACAAAGCGGTAAAAAAGTTGCGGTAGTCGGCTCCGGCCCTGCCGGTATGGCTTGCGCTCAGCAGCTGGCCCGCGCCGGTCACACGGTGACAGTCTATGAGAAGAACAGCCGCATCGGCGGACTGATGCGCTATGGTATTCCTGACTTCAAGATGGAAAAGTCTCACATAGACCGCCGCGTTGCACAGATGAAGGCCGAAGGCGTGATCTTCAAGACTTCGGTGTTCGTCGGCAAAGAGTGCGAGGCGGATGTCAACAACATGGCGACCGAGACGGTCAGCCCTGAAACGCTGCTGTCGCAATACGATGCGGTGGTGCTCTCAGGGGGCGCCGAGACGCCGCGTGATCTGCCGGTTCCAGGACGCGAGTTGTCCGGAATTTACAATGCCATGCAGTTTTTGCCGCAGCAAAATCGCGTCAATGCCGGGGACGAGCTGCCCGAGCAGCTGCGTGCGACAGGCAAGCATGTGGTGGTGATAGGCGGTGGCGATACCGGTTCGGACTGCGTCGGCACATCGAACCGTCACGGTGCGCTGTCGGTCACGCAGATCGAAGTGATGCCGCGTGCGCCTGAGCAGGAAAACAAGCCGCTGACCTGGCCCAACTGGCCGTTGAAGCTGCGCACTTCCAGCTCTCACGAGGAAGGCTGCAACCGCGACTGGGCCATCGCCACCAAGGAATTTATCGGCAGCAATGGTCGAGTTGAAAAGCTGCGCGCGGTGCGCGTCGAATGGGTAAACGGCAAGATGAATGAGATCGCAGGTTCGGAATTCGAACTCAAGGCGGATCTGGTCTTCCTCGCCATGGGTTTTGTCAGCCCCATGCAGAAGATGCTGGAGGCATTCGGCGTCGAGAAGGATGCGCGCGGCAACGTCAAGGCGGATATGGAAAACTACCGCACCAGCGTGGATCGCGTATTCGCGGCGGGCGACATGAGACGCGGACAGTCGCTGATCGTCTGGGCGATACGCGAAGGCCGCCAGTGTGCACGTTCGGTCGACGAGTTCCTGATGGGCTCGTCCGTTTTGCCGCGCTAGCCGGATTAACATCCGCACTGAAATGAAAAATATAACCCGGAAAATATAATGAACTTCAAGTTAAAGAACGACAATTTCCTGCGCGCCTTGCTGCGTCAGCCGACCGAATACACCCCGATGTGGATGATGCGTCAGGCGGGGCGCTTTTTGCCCGAGTACCGCGCAACGCGCGCGCGCGCAGGCAGCTTTTTAGGTCTGGCAAAGAATCCGGACTTCGCAACCGAAGTCACCATGCAACCGCTGGACCGTTATCCTCTGGACGCAGCCATCCTGTTCTCCGATATCCTGACCGTGCCGGATGCGATGGGACTGGGGCTGTATTTTGCTGACGGCGAAGGCCCGAAGTTCGAGCGCCCGCTGCGCGACGAAGCGGCGATCATGGCCTTGCAGGTGCCCGATATCGACAAGACGCTGCGCTATGTGACCGATGCGGTATCGCAGATCCGCAAGACGCTGGATGGCAGGGTTCCTCTGATCGGTTTTTCCGGCAGCCCGTTTACGCTCTCCTGCTACATGGTGGAAGGCGGCGGCAGCGATGACTACGCGCGCGTAAAAACGCTGATGTACAGCGAGCCGAAACTGATGCACCACATCCTGGAAGTGACTGCACAATCGGTGATCGCTTACCTGAATGCGCAGATCGAAGCCGGTGCTCAGGCCGTGATGATTTTTGATTCATGGGGCGGCGTGCTGTCGCATTCCGCTTACCACGAATTCTCCCTGCCTTATATACACCGCATTGTGGACGGCCTGATCAAGGAAAAGGACGGCGTGCGCATTCCAAATATCGTGTTTACCAAGGGCGGCGGTCTGTGGATAGAGAGCATCGCGAACACGGGTTGCGATGCAGTGGGTCTGGACTGGACGATGGACATCGGCGTTGCCCGTCAGAAGGTGGGCAACAAGGTTGCGCTGCAGGGCAATCTGGATCCTGCCGTGCTGTTCTCTAACCCCGAGGCTATCCGCATCGAAGTGGAAAAGGTGCTGGGCAGCTACGGATACGGCAGCGGTCATGTGTTCAATCTCGGACACGGCATTTCACAGCACACCGATCCTGAGAATGTTGCAGCCATGGTGGCCGCGGTGCACGAATTGAGCCGCAAGTACCACTGATAGCTTCATCTACACAAAAAAACCGCAGGTAAACCCTGCGGTTTTTTTGTTGGTGCGCGTAATATAATCAGCCTCTCACCATAAGGGGCGCGCAATGAAAATTCTGTTGTTTCTCTTGCTGGCTGGCATCTTTACGCCTGCGCTGGCCGCTCCTTCCCCGGCGATCTTGTTTATCGGCGACTCGCATTCAGTCGGCAGTTTCGGCATGCAACAGGATGCCGTGTTGCGCGGAGTGCAGGGGTTTAGCGTTGCCACCTATGCGGTGTGCGGCAGTTCGCCTCACAACTGGCTGGAAGGGGGCAGGACCAATTGCGGCTACTTTTTCAAGGATACCGAAGGGCGTGAACAGCGCGGCTGGGAGGTCAGCAACCCGCAACTGCCCAGACTGCTTCGGGAACATCAACCGCGCTATACGGTGGTAGAGCTGGGCGCCAACATGTATGGCAGGCCGCATGACTGGATAGAAAAAACGGCGCACGATATGGCGATGGCGATCGTAAGTTCCGGCAGCAAATGCATCTGGATAGGGCCACCGAATGCGCGCATACAGCCGGAACCTGAACTCGGGCACGTTTTCGATGCGCTGAAAAAAGGCGTGGGGCAGTATTGCCTGCTGTATGACAGCCGCGCGGTTACCCGCTATCCTGCGACTGGGGGGGACGGGATACACTACAACTCGCTGGGTGAGAGCGGCGCGCGCATCGCAGAGAGCTGGGCGCTTTCCGCTTTTTATGCGTTCAATCCCTTGTTGAAGCGCTGAGGCGGATAGGAGAAGAGAAATTGAGCGCGATATTAGCATCCCAATTACCCTTTTTTGCATCTCATGCGCCGTTCGACAAGATGGAGCCTGCGCATCTGATCTGGATGCTGGAGCGCATGAAACTCGCCTATTATGCGAAGGGCGAGATCATCGTCTCTCCCGAACAGGGGATCGTAGAGAGATTTTTAGTGATCAAGCAGGGGCTGGTGCAGGGCGAGCAAAATGTGGCTCATGCGATGGAGACCGATACCTGGCTGGAACTGTCGGAAGGCGAATGTTTTCCGCTGGGGGCGCTGCTGGCGCATCGGCAGGTGGCGAGCATATACCGGTCGGTAGTCGATACGTTCTGCTACGAACTGCCGCTGGAGCACTTTCACACGCTGCTGGGTCTGAGCGCACCGTTCAGGGATTTTTGCACGCGCCGCATCGCCAACCTGCTGGAACACTCCAAACAGGTGATACAGGCTCAATATACTCAGTCCTCATCTGAACAGCAGTCGCTGACCAGCCCTTTATCCGCCATTATCAAGCGTGCGCCGGTCACCTGCTCAGCAGGGGCCAGCGTGCGCGAGGTGCTCACCCTGATGCACGAGCAGCGGGTGGGGTCGATGATCGCGGTGGATGCGGGCGGCAGGCCGCTGGGTATCCTGACGCTGCCCGATGTGCTGGAGCGCATCGCGCTGCCGCAGATCGATCTTGATCAGCCCGTCATCAACATCATGACTACCGAACTTACCTGGTTGCCGCCGCAAGCACCGGCCTACGAGGCTGCGCTGACCATGGCCAGGCTGGGGTTCCGCCACGTTCTGGTGGTTGAAAACGACAGGCTTAAAGGTCTGGTCTCGGAAAAGGATCTTTTCGCGCTGCAAAGGGTGGGTTTGCGCCAGATAGGTTCGGCAATCCGTCATGCCACAGGTACAGAAGCGCTGCAGCAGGCGGCGCGCGACATCCGCCGTATGGCGCACAACATGATGGCGCAAGGGGTGACGGCCGAGCAGCTGACGCAGTTCATCTCGACTTTCAACGATCTGTTGACCGCGAGGGTGGTGGAACTCGAATATGCCGCCAGCGGTATCGTCTCATCCGGGCTGGCAGAGCGTCTTTGCTGGATGGCGCTGGGCTCAGAAGGCCGTTTTGAGCAGACGCTGAGCACCGATCAGGACAATGCGCTGATCTTTGTCGCGGATGAGGGGATGACGGCGGATGAAATGAGACAAAAGATGCTGCCGGTCGCCCGCCGCATCAATGAGACGCTGGCCCTGTGCGGATTCCCATTGTGTCGCGGCAACGTGATGGCTTCGAATCCGCAGTGGTGTCTGTCGCTCGATGAATGGAAAAAGACTTTTTCCGGCTGGATCGTCAACGGCACGCCTGAGGCCCTGCTGCATGCGTCGATATTCTTCGATTTCCGTCCGGTCTATGGTGAAAACAAACTGGCGGAAGAGCTAAGGCAGTGGCTGTGCCGGGTAGCCGCAGAAAACAGCCGGTTTTTGCATCAGATGGCCGAAAATGCCATGAGCATACGCCCGCCGCTGGGAGTGGTCCGGGATTTCGTGGTGGGGCGAGAGCATACGCTGGATTTGAAACTCAACGGCATCACCCCCTTTGTGGATGCGGCGCGCATCTTCAGTCTGGCATCCGGTGTCGCACATACCAGTACCTTGCAGCGCCTGCGGCACAGTGCTGCGAAACTGAAAATACATCCTGCCGAAATTGAGGCCTGGATAGATGCCTTCCTGTTCATACAGGTATTGCGATTGCGCCATCACGATGAAGGGCGGGAGCTGGGTTTGAGCGACGAGGAGCTGGACAACCGCATAGATCCTGAAGCCTTGCACGAACTGGACCGGCGGATACTCAAAGAAGCCTTTCGTCAGGCGCGCAAGCTGCAGGCGAGGCTGGCGCTGGAGTATCACCTGTGATCGACTGGATCAGAGGCTGGCTGGCGGGGCGGCCCCAATTGTCGCCCGAACAGCGGGGCCGTCTGGAAGCATGGAAGGCTCTGCCGCCTTTTGATCTGAAATCAAAGCTCAATGATACGCGCTGCGTCGTCGTGGATGTGGAAACCAGCGGTTTGAACCTGATGGAGGATCGCTTGATTTCCATCGGTGCGGTCGCCGTGGTGGAAGGCAAAGTGGATTTTTCCGACAGTTTCTACATTGTATTGCAGCAGGAGGTCGTCAGCAATAAAGACAATATCCTGTTGCACGGCATAGGCGGATCGGCGCAGAGCGAAGGCGTATCCCCGCCCGATGCGCTGTTGGACTTTCTCGGGTTTTTGCGCAAAGACCCGCTGATCGCCTTTCATGTCACATTCGATCAGACCATGATACAGCGCGCCCTACGCCAGTATCTGGGCTTTACCTTCAGGCATCCCTGGTCCGACATGGCTTATGTGATGCCCTCGCTCAATCCTGAACTGCGCTGCCGCTCTTTGGACGACTGGACCGGATATTTCGGCATCAAAAACGACATCCGGCACAATGCGCTGGCGGACGCTCTGGTCACCGCGCAGCTGTTTCAGACCGGGGCGGCGCAGGCTGCGAAGAAAAACATAAACGATTATGCAGGGTTGAGGGATCTGGAAAAGGCTCAGCGCTGGGTGAACAGCGTCAGCTGATATTGCGCGGATTGTCGACAATCTATCGAACCCAAGTCTTTCCTGTCGCAATTATTCGGCAATATACGGCCTAAACATCGGCTAATAAAGGTGATGTAATTTAGCATAGTTGACAAAATAGGCATTGCAATAACTTCGGCCTTAACGTAATCTCGCACCCGTAGCAAGTGGGTCGGGCAGTGCGCCGGCCTTGTCGATCGTATTCAGGGAGGAAGCATGTCTAATCCAAACATCAATTGGGCGGCCATCGACGCCAACCCAAAATTTCAGGCACTGCACCGCAAGAAAACTTTTTTTCTGTGGGGCCTGATGATTTTTTCCATCATTTATTATTTCATGCTGCCTATCGGTGCCGCTTATTTTCAGGATCTTTTCAAGATCAAGGTGTGGGGCGTGGTCAATTTCGGCCTGCTGTTCGCACTGTCTGAGTTTGTCGTCGCCTGGGTGATCGCCTTTGTGTATTCGAAGAAGGCCAATGCCGAGTTCGACGCGATGGCGCAGGAAATCATCAACGAAACACAGGGAGCATGAGTATGACCAGCATAAATAAACTGGCTGTTGCTGCCGCCGCCCTGTGCGGCAGCAGCGCGGCCTTCGCGGGTTCAGGAGCCGTTGCCGAAGAATTCAAGTGGATGACGTTTGCCGTGTTCGGCGTGATCATCGCCGTCACTATGGCCATCACCTTCTGGGCCGCGCGTTCAACCCACACGACTTCTGAATTTTACGCTGCGGGACGTTCAGTCTCCGGCATTCAGAACGGCTGGGCGATTGCGGGTGACTATCTGTCAGCAGCCTCCTTCCTGGGTATTGCCGGTCTGATCTCACTGTACGGTTACGATGGCTTCATGTATTCGGTGGGTTGGCTGGTCGCCTACATCACCGTGCTGCTGGTGATCGCCGAACCTTGCCGCAACATCGGCAAATACACCATGGGCGACATTCTGGCTTTCCGCAATGATCCCAAGAAGACCAAGACGGTCGCTGCGCTCTCCACCATCACGGTATCCACCTTCTATCTGACCGCACAAATGGTCGGCGGCGGCGTGCTGATCAAGACGCTGATCGGTATCGATTACGAAATCTCCGTAATCGGCGTGGGCGTGTTGATGTTAGCTTACGTGGTATTCGGCGGCATGAAGGCCACGACCTGGGTGCAGATCACCAAGGCGGTGCTGCTGGTGATCGCCTCCTTGATGCTGGTGTTTCTGGTCTGGGCGCCTTACGGCTTCAGCCTGCCGTCATATTTGCAGGCCGTGATCGGTGACGAAAAAGTGGTGGCTCAGGTTGCCAAGCTGCTGGGTGACTCGGCTGCCGGCATGAGCCGTGAAGAGCTGGGCCAGCGTTTTCTTGAGCCCGGTCTGTTCCTGAAGAATCCGATCGATCAGATCTCGCTGGGTCTGGCGCTGGTGCTGGGCACTGCCGGTATGCCGCACATCCTGATGCGCTTTTTCACCGTACCAACGGCACAGGCTGCGCGTGTGTCCGTAATCTGGGCGATGGGCATCATCGGCGGCTTCTATGTGCTGACCCTGTTCTTGGGCACCGGCGCTGCGATGCTGGTAGGTTCTGCCAAGATCGCTTCGGTTGATGCGGGCGGCAACATGGCCGGCCCTCTGCTGGCTCAATATCTGGGCGGCGGTGAAAACTCCATGCTGGGCAACTTCTTCCTAGCATTTGTGGCAGCGGTAGCCTTTGCGACCATCGTCGCAGTGGTGGCGGGTCTGGTTCTGGCGGCAGCTTCCGCGATGGCGCACGACATCTACGTCGGCGTGATCCGCGGTGAAAAAGCGACACCGAAAGAGCAGGTCGTTGCAGCGCGCGTCTCTTCGGTACTGGTCGGCGTGATCGCGATCACCGTCGGTATCCTGGCCAAGGGTCAGAACGTGGCTCATCTGGTCGCACTGGCTTTTGCCGTTGCCGCCTCATCCAATCTGCCTGCGGTATTTTTGACGCTGTACTGGAAGAAGTGCAACACCACCGGCATCATCCTCGGTATGGTGGTGGGCTCTTTGACTGCGATCGGTCTGGTGATGGTATCGCCTAACATGACTTATCCGAAAGCCGTTCTGGCTTCCGCTAAAAAGGTTCTGGAAGGCGAACCGGCTCAGCCGGCAAAACCTGCGGTTCCTGCGGTGAAGGCTTCGAGCTTTACCTGCGAGCTGTTTGCGCTCGAAGGATGCGTGAAGTCTGAAGCGGCTAAGGCGGCGTCTCCTGAGAAACCGGCCAAACCGGGTGCGGCTGAGAAGCTCGCCAAGCTGGGTGAGAAGATCCCTGCGATAGAGGCGCTGATTGCCGCTTCCGCTGCCGATCCGGTTGCGCTGAAAAAGGCTCAGGACGATCTGGCCAAGGTGAAGAAGGACATCGCCGCGACCGAAAAGGCCAAGGCTAAAGCCGAAGAAGACACCAAGAAGTTTGAAGGTCAGACGACCAGTATCATGGGTCTGGAAAAACCTTTCTTCCTGTTGAAGAATCCGGGTTTGCTCTCGATTCCGCTGGGCTTCTTGCTGGTGATACTGGGTTCTGTCTTCACACGCGACAAGCGCGCCGAAGACATGTGGGATGAGTTGTATGTACGCCAGAATACCGGCATCAACTCAGAACAGGCTTCGGTACACTAAAACCATCCGCTCTGAAAAAAGCTCCCCTGGGAAACCTCGGGAGCTTTTTTTTTGAATCGCGTATATACTTTTGCTTATCTGCAGGATCAGACGGGGTGTGGAATGACTAGAGTGCGCAATTTATGTTTGCTGGCATTGTTTGCGGCCAATGCCGCGGTGGCTGAAGAGCCGACTGCACCGGAGCTATCGGCGACGGTAACGCTGGTTAGCGATTACATCTGGCGGGGGCAGAGTCAGACCTGGGGTAAACCTGCATTGCAGGTTGGTGTTGAGGCAGCTCACCATTCCGGCGCTTATGCCGGCGTCTGGACATCAAATGTCTCGCCGCAATGGGTTCCGGGCGCTCAGCTCGAGACGGACTGGTATGCGGGCTACCGCAACAAATTTAAGGACTCCGAAGTCGGCTACGATCTGAATTTCCAGTATGCGTATTTCCCGGGGGGAAACTTCAACAGGACCGGTTTTAATCTGCCTTCTTCATCGCCCAATACGGCAGAAGTTTATGCGGCGATCAATTACCGCTGGCTGACGCTTAAGACCGGGCGGGTGCTGAGCAAGTTCTACGGCTGGAATACGGTCAATTCCGGCCCCGGCGGATTTGCCGGAGATGCGAATGCCGGTGTGACGGGAGACACCAACGGCTCGTATTTTATTGAGGCTAATGCAAGTCAGGAAATTGCCGAAGGTTGGAATGCAATCGGACAGTTCGGCCATCAGACCATCCGAAACAGCCGAGGACTTAACTGGAGCTATTACAAGATCGGCATTTCCAAAACGGTTGATAAATGGGTGGCTAGCGTTGCCTGCACGGCGAGCAGCGAACCTGCCGCCTATAAAAACTTCCTCGGTCTGACCAATAACGGCTCGGCGTATAGTCTGGCCAAAACAAAAGTGTTGCTGTCTGTTGCTCGAAATTTCTAATCTCAGGCAGAATATGCAATGAACGTCGGACGCAAGTTGATGCTGATCGTCGTCACCAGCGTGGTGCTGGTGACGATCCCTGCGGCCGCCGTGATTTATCGCTTTACCAAGGACCGCGTGCTATCCAATGAGGCGGCCACTCTGGTTGCCGAGACGCGGGTGCTGGTCGCATCTCAGTCGCGCAATCTGGAAGAGGCCGAGCCCAGCCTTAAGGCCATGTCCTACCAGCTGGAAAAAACGCTGCTCTCTCCGGTTCAGCCGGGGGAAGTGGCCGCATTCGACAGGCTGGTCCAGCACGATCCCGATGGCGCGTGGCGCAGCCGCAGAGACGGGTTCGACGGCAGGCATGAAGCGGGTCTGTTTTTGCCGCCGGATGCACCGCTCGATGCCGAACAGAAAAAACTGCACCTGCGCAGCAAGCGTGTGATGGATGTGTTCGGTGGTTCGGTGATCGCTCCTTTCAGCAATGTGTGGCTGCTCACCCACGGCAAGACCGAGATCATCTTCGATCACGGTGTGCCTGACTTTGCCCTGATCATGGCCGCGGACACGGACTACACCGCAACAGACTGGTTGCGTCTAGGGGATCCTGCCCAGAATCCGGGCCGCGGCCTGCGCTGGACGCCGCCGATGTTCGACCCGGTGCCTAAGAGCTGGATGGTGAGCGCCGTAATGCCGCTGGACGTGAACGGTCGCTGGGTCGGCACCATAGGGCACGATATGTATCTCAATAACGTGTTTCCCGCTCTGTTCGAGCGTGCGCAGCGCTATCAGGGTGAGCTGCACTTTTTGCTCGATGCCCGCGGAAATTACATACAGGCGGGCCCCTGGCAAAAGGAGCTGGAATCCCGGCCTGAAGGTTATAAGCCCGATCTGAAGAATGAACCCTCGTTGTCTGCGCTGCTCTTGAAAAAGCTCGACAGAATGCCGCGTAGTTACAACGTTACTTTGCAGAATAAAAAATATCTGGCGGTAGGCATGATCATGCAGCCGGTGGGATGGCGCTATTTCAGGTTGCTGCCGGTCGATGAGATCATGGAGCCGCTGCGCGAGTTGTTTATTCTGCTGATCCTGATGGTGCTGGCGATAGGTCTGATGATAGGTCTGTCGATTGAGACGGCGGTCAAGCGCAATATCATCCTGCGGCTGCAAACGCTGGCCGCTGCGGTGCGCCGCTACGGTCAGGGCGAACTCAATGCGCGTTCGAGTATTACCGGAGATGACGAGATCGCCAAGACTTCCCGCGAGTTCAATGCGATGGCGGATCATTTAAAAGCGACTCTGGATGCGATTCCCGATCTGTTATTCGATGTAGACCTGGAAGGTCGTTATTATTCTGTTCATTCGCCTCAGTTGCTGGCCGTTCCTCGCGAAAAATTGCAGGGGAAAACGGTTGCCCAGATGCTGCCGCCCGATGCGGCTAAGGTCGTGATGGATGCGCTGCATGAGGCGCATCAGGACGGACACTCAAATGGTAAACAGTTCGAACTTAAATTGCCGCAAGGCAGTTTGTGGTTCGAGCTGTCTATCGCCAGAAAATCCGGTGATCAGGGAGCAATACCTAGATTCATCGTGCTGTCGCGAGATATCACCGGGCGCAAGATGTCCGAGGCGGATCTGAAAATTGCAGCGACCGCCTTCGAGTCTCAGGAAGGGATGATCATCACCGATGCCGATGGCAAAATACTGCGGGTTAACCGCGCATTTTCAGCGATTACCGGCTATTCGAATCAGGATGCGGTCGGCAAAAATTCCTCCATGCTAAGCTCGGGTCGCCACGATGCGAAATTCTACAATGCGATGTGGGAGAGCATCAGCCTGACGGGCGGGTGGGAAGGAGAAATCTGGAATCGCAGAAAAAACGGCGAGATCTATCCTGAGTATCTCACCGTTACCGCAGTGACCGATGAAAACGGCAAGGTTGCCAATTATGTGGCTGCGTTTGAAGACATTACCGAGCGCAAAGTGGCCGAAGAGAAAATCAGGAATCTGGCTTTTTACGACCCTCTGACCGGTTTGCCCAACCGGAGACTGTTGCTAGACCGCCTGCAGCGCTCGCTCGCTTCGGCGCACCGGAACGACCGGCAGGGCGCCTTACTGTTTATCGATCTGGACAACTTCAAGACGCTCAACGATACCATGGGGCACGATGTCGGAGATCTGCTGCTGCAACAGGTCGCGCTCCGCTTGAAGGAAGGCGTGCGCGAGGGCGATACGGTGGCGCGTCTGGGTGGTGATGAGTTCGTCGTGATACTGGAGGATATGAGCGGGGATACTGCTGCGGCTGTGGCGCAGGCTGAAGCGGCAGCTGAAAAAATTCTGAGCTTGCTAAATCGCCCCTATTTGCTGTCCGGCAGCGAGTACCGGAATACTCCCAGCATAGGTGCCACGCTGTTTTGTGAACAGCACCAGTCCATGGAAGAACTGCTCAAACAGGCCGATATCGCCATGTATCAGGCCAAAAAAGCCGGTCGCAACACCATACGGTTTTTCGATCCCAAGATGCAGGAGGCGATCAATACCCGCGCGGCGCTGGAAAACGAGTTGCGCCACGCGCTCAAGATGCAGCAGCTGCATCTTTACTATCAGATACAGGTGGACAGTTCAAATAGGCCGCTGGGAGCCGAGGTGTTGCTGCGCTGGATACATCCTCAACGGGGGATGATCGCCCCGGACAAGTTCATTTCGCTTGCCGAGGAAACGGGGCTCATACTGCCGATCGGACTTTGGGTGCTGGAGACGGCCTGTGCTCAGATCGCAAGGTGGCAGCAATCTGACCGCAATCTGGTGCTGGCCGTCAATGTCAGCGCCAAACAGTTTTTTGATCCGGATTTTGTCTTTCAGGTGCATCGTGCGATACAAAATCATGCGATCGATCCCAGGCTGCTCAAGCTGGAATTGACCGAGAGCATGCTGGCGGAGAATATCGAGAGTATCATCGCGACCATGAATGCGCTAAAAGCCTATGGGATCCAGTTTTCACTGGATG
The DNA here is from genome assembly GCA_964410705.1 of uncultured Gallionella sp. GTDB lineage: Bacteria > Pseudomonadota > Gammaproteobacteria > Burkholderiales > Gallionellaceae > Gallionella. The sequence goes on along the minus strand of CAYPIG010000055.1, from coordinate 6,155 downwards.
ATTTCGGAACCGGCTATTCTTCGTTGCAATATCTCAAGCGCCTGCCGCTGGATCAGCTCAAGATCGATCAATCCTTCGTGCGCGGACTCATTACGGACAACAGCGACAAGGCCATAGTTCGAACCATCATCGCGATGGCGAAGAGCATGAATCTGGATGTCATCGCAGAAGGCGTTGAAACAAGAGATCAGCAGTCGCTGTTGCAAAGCAAGGGCTGCAGCCATTTTCAGGGTTATCTGTTCGGCAAGCCGGTGCCGATAGAGGAATTCGAGAACCTGTTAAACAGCATGCCATCGCAGTAGTGTTCATTCAAACTGGAGTGAATTCATGCCCTGTATATATCTGTCACTAAATGAAGCTATGCAGACGGTCAGCGGCGAGACGGATTTGTTAGGTTACAAGCCGGATGAGCGGGTACCGTTTGAGAGGCTGATTCACGCGCAGGATCAGAAGCTGTTTACAGAAGCTTCCGGCTCGTGCAACATCAGGTTAAGGCATGCCGATGGCCGCATACGCTGCTTTTTCTGCCATTACCGCATCGGCGACATCATAGAGCTGCGGCTGGAACAAAGCCTTGCGACCGTTGAGTCGTGCGCTCATCTTGCCGCCCTCCTGAAACACAGCGAAGAAGGCATCTATTTCAAGAACTCCACCCATGTCTATATTCAGGCTGGCAGTGCGCTGTCGGCTTTGCTGGACTGTGACTCGTTGTGCGGAAAAACGGACTACGATATTTTTCCCGAAGAGCAGGCCGATGCGCGCTATCGGCTGGAGGAGCGTGCGCTGTCTGAGGGGATGGAGGTTCGCGAGCTGCTGCAGGTCGGAGCAAGCTGGTTCGATTTGAGGGTCATTCCGCTGTCTGAGACGACCGGCACCGTTCTGATGGGGATAGTGCGCGATATGACGGCAACGGTGTGGTCCGGGCAGGAGCTGCGCATAGCGGCAGCGGTGGAGGCGCAGGAGAGCACGGTGATCACCGATGCGGATACGGTGATCCTGCGGGTGAATCAGGCCTTTAGCCAGACTACCGGTTACAGCCGTGAAGAGCTGCTGGGGCAGACGCCGCGGCTGCTCAAGTCTGGGCGTCACGACGCGGCTTTTTATAAAAAAATGTGGGAATCCATCGAGCTTACCGGGTCCTGGCGGGGCGAAATCTGGGACAGGCGCAAGAACGGCGCCATTTACCCCAAGCTACTCACCATTTCAGCCGTCAAGACGCCGGAAGGAGTCGTCACCCATTACGTGGGTACGCACATCGATATTTCCGATCGCAAGGCGGCGGAGGAGGAAATAAAGCACCTGGCGTATTTCGATCAGCTCACCGGTTTGCCCAACAGGCGGCTGCTGATGGACAGACTGGCTCATGCGCTCGCATACGGCGCCCGCAGCGGAACGGAGGGTGCGCTGCTGTTCATCGATCTGGACAACTTCAGAACGCTCAACGAGACGATGGGCCATAACATCGGCGATCTGCTGCTGCAACAGGCGGCAAAACGGCTGGAGGGCTGTATTCGCAAGAGCGATACCGTCGCAAGGCTGGGCGGAGACGAGTTTCTGGTGATGCTGGAAGGATTGAGTTCGGTTCCCCTAGAGGCGGCGGCGCAGACCAGGCTGGTGGGCGATAAAATCATCGCTGCCCTGAGCGCCAATTATTCGCTTGCCCAGCATGTGTGCCGCAGCACGCCCAGCATAGGAGCGGTGCTGTTCGACAAGCAGAATATGGACGAATTGATGAAACAGGCCGATATCGCCATGTATCAGGCCAAGCAGAACGGGCGCAACAACTTGCGCTTCTTCGACCCGCAGATGCAGGATGCGGTCAATGCGCGCGCCGCTCTGGAGAGGGAGTTGAGTCTTGCGCTGGAGCTTGGGCAGTTCCGGCTGTATTACCAGGTTCAGATGGACAGCTCGCGTCACCCACTGGGTGCGGAGGCGCTGATACGCTGGGAGCATCCCGAAAGAGGACTGCTGTTCCCGGCGGAGTTTATCCAGCTGGCAGAAGAAACCGGAATGATCGTGCCTATCGGGCGCTGGGTGCTGGAGACATCCTGTGCCCAACTTTCACATTGGCAGAAAGCCGAGTTTACCCGGGGGCTGGTGCTGTCGGTCAATGTCAGTTCACAGCAATTTCGCCAGCCGGACTTTGTCGAAAGCGTATTGTCTGTCGTGGCTCGTTACGGCATCGATCCGTCCCGCCTCAAGCTGGAACTGACCGAAAGCCTGCTGCTGGACAATATCGAAGAGACTATCGCCAACATGCACATCCTGAAAAAAATCGGCATCCTGTTTTCGATGGACGATTTCGGCACCGGTTATTCGTCCTTGCAGTACCTGAAACGATTGCCGCTAGACCAGATCAAGATAGATCAGTCGTTCGTGCGCGACATCGCGACCGACAGCAACGACAGCGCCATCGTGCATACCATCATAGAAATGGCCAAAAGCCTCAACATGGACATCATCGCCGAAGGGGTGGAGACCCGCCAGCAGAGGCAGATCATACTGGACAATGGTTGCAGCCACTATCAGGGGTATTTATTCGGAAAGCCGGTGCCTATAGAAGAGTTCGATGCCCTGCTCAACGACAGCGGCGCCCTATGAGAGGACGAACAGTTCGATGTCGCCCTCGGTTTTCACGGCAATTTTCAGGCAGGACTCAATCGCATCCCCCAGCCTTTTCTGGGTTGCAGGTTTGACGATAAATCCGGCCGCCCCTCCCTCTCTTGCCGCCTTGACGCGGTCGGCCGACAGCGCGGCGCTGACCATGACGACCTGAGTTGTGATGCCGAATTCCTTGATGGCGCACAGGGTTTCTATGCCGTCCAGTTCGGGCATTTCGATGTCCAGAAATACGATGTGGGGCTTGAAGACCAGGAATTTTTTCAGCGCTTCATGCCCGTTCTTGGCGATTTCGACCAGCGGGTAACCTTCCCGTTTGACCGTAGTTGCCAGCAGGGACAGGGTGAGGTGATCGTCGTCCGCGATCAGAATGCGGGTATTGGATTCCGGCATGTGGTCTATATTCCGTTCAGTGTATTGAACCCGCAGCAAAGCGGGTCGATAATGTCAGGCATTGTGGAGGCAGTATATCGTGAACCTGCGTGCCGTTGAAAAGCTTTATGCCCATCTGCACAGCGGTGCTGACGGCTTGTCGCAGTCCGAAGCGCTGCGCAGGCTAAAAAGGCACGGAGCCAACCAGCTGGAAAAGATCGCAACGGTGCCCCTGCTGGCGAAATTTTTCCGCGAATTTACCCATTTTTTTGCGCTGATACTCTGGCTTGCGGTTTTGCTGGCTTTTTTTGCCGAATGGCGCGATCCGGGTCAGGGAATGGCAACGTTGGGATATGCCGTGCTGGGCGTCATCCTGATCAACGGGGTTTTTTCGTTCTGGCAGGAGTACCGGGCTGAAAAAGCGCTGGCAGCGTTGAACAATCTGTTGCCTCATCACACCACGGCTCTGCGCGACGGGCGCGCTGTGCTATTGCCGGTGTGCGATCTGGTACAGGGCGACGTCGTGTTGCTGGCGGCAGGAGACGATGTGCCGGCCGACTGTCGTCTGATCGAGTCGTTCGGGGTGCGCGTCAACACGGCGAATCTGACCGGAGAATCGCGTCCGCAGTCCCGCGATGCCAAATCGGTCGGGCGCGACATATTGCATGCCGGAACTTCGCTGATCTCGGGGGAGGCCAGGGCCATCGTGTATGCCACCGGCATGCACACGGAGTTTGGCAATATCGCCCGTCTGACACAGACAGCCTCTGAGCCGTTGTCTCCGTTGCAAAGAGAGATTTTGCATCTGTCACGTCTGATTGCGCTGTTTGCCACGCTGCTGGGCGCGTGTTTTTTCCTGATCGGTCAGTTCATCGGCCTGTCTTTCTGGGAAAATCTGGTGTTCGCCATCGGCATCATCGTTGCCAATGTACCCGAAGGTCTGCTGCCTACCGTGACGTTGTCGCTGGCACTGGCAACCCAGCGCATGGCGAAGAAAAATGCGCTGGTGCGCCATCTGCCTGCGGTAGAGACGCTGGGGGCCGCCAGCGTGATCTGCTCCGATAAGACCGGTACGCTGACTCAGAACAGCATGAGCTTGAGGCAGGTGTACCTTTCGGGCGAGCTGCTCGCACCCGCCGAATTTTGGCAAAACTCACCGCTGCACGATGTGATGCAAAACTGTCACGATTTGCGCTGCATAGATCAGCAGGGAAAATCGGTATGGCAGGGCGATGCGATGGAGATGGCTTTGCGAGAGGCGGCCAGCTCAGCTGCACAATTTAAGCGCATCGACGAAATACCGTTCGATACCGAGCGCAAGCGCATGTCGGTGATCTGCGATGCACCCGGCGGTGCGCGTCTGTACTGCAAGGGTGCGCCAGAATCCGTGCTGCCCTTGTGCGATTTTATGTGGATAAACGGGGAGGTCGTTGCGCTCGATGAGCCGGGCAGAAGCCATCTGTTATCCGTTCAGGAACAGATGGCCGAGAAGGGCTTGCGCGTACTGGCGATGGCGTACCGGGACCTGCCAGCGGATGCGGTCGAGCGTGAAGAACAGCTGATTTTCGCAGGGATGACTGGCCTCATCGATCCGCCGCGCGAGGCGGTTCCTGCGGCGATCAAGGTTTGTCATGAGGCAGGGATACGCGTGATCATGATCACCGGCGATCATCCTCAGACTGCCTGTGCGCTGGCGCGGGAAATCGGCCTGGCCGAGGAGCCGGTGGCCGTGACCGGGGAGCGGCTGCGACAGATGTCGGATGCCGAGCTGCTGTCGCTGCTGCATGAGCCCGAGTTGATTTTTGCGCGCACCTCGGCCGATCAGAAGATGCGCATCGTGCTGGCCTTGCAGCGCCGCGGCGAGGTGGTCGCGGTGACCGGTGACGGAGTGAATGATGCTCCGGCGTTAAAGTGTGCCGATGTCGGCATCGCGATGGGGCTTTCCGGCACCGATGTCGCCAAGGAGTCGGCCGACATCATCCTGCTGGACGACAATTTCGCCTCCATCGTCGCGGCGATCGAGGAGGGGCGCGCGGTTTACGAAAATCTGCGCAAGTTTCTCACCTATATCCTCACGTCGAACATACCGGAACTGGTGCCTTATCTGGCCTTCGTGCTGTTCAAGATCCCGCTGCCGCTGACCATCATTCAAATTCTCGCGGTGGATCTGGGAACCGACATGCTGCCGGCGCTCGCGCTGGGTACCGAGAGGCCGGATGTCGATACCATGACGCGCCCGCCCCGCTCGCGCCGTGAGCGCCTGCTCAACTGGAAAATTTTGCTGCGAGCTTATCTCTTTCTCGGTGTGCTGGAGGCCGCCGCGGCTATGGCGGCTTTCTTCTTCGTACTGCACGGCGGAGGATGGCAGTTCGGTGCGAGTCCGGACGTTGCGCTCTACCTGCGTGCCACTACCGCCTGCCTGTCTGCGATCATTGCGATGCAGGTGGTCAATGTGTTTCTGTGCCGCCATCCCAGTTTGTCGGTGTTCAGTCGCGCTCACCGGAAAAACCGCCTGATCGCCTATGGAATCGTGTTTGAACTGTCGCTGCTGCTGTTGATCGTCTATACGTCCTGGGGCAATGCGCTGTTTGGCACTGCCCCGCTCGAGTCGGATGCCTGGCTTTATATCATCGCCTTCATGCCTGCCATGCTGCTGATCGAGGAGGCGCGAAAATGGGTGGTGCGAAAAATAGAACGCAGCCGCAAACAAGATCGCATGCCCAGTAGTTTTTAGTGGTCCGATTGCGGTAAGCTACGCGTTTTCCAAAATCTAAAAAGAATAATCATGGCTCAATATGTAATGTCTATGCTGCGCGTCAGCAAAATCGTTCCTCCCAAACGTCAGATCATCAAGGATATTTCGCTGTCTTTCTTCCCGGGTGCCAAGATCGGCCTCTTGGGCTTGAACGGCTCGGGTAAATCCACCGTGCTGCGCATCATGGCGGGCGTGGACAAGGAATACGATGGTGAGGTTCAACACCTTCCCAACATCCGCATCGGCTATCTGCCTCAGGAACCGCAGTTAAATCCTGAAAACACCGTGCGTCAGGAAGTCGAAGAGGCTTTGGGCGAAGTGATGCAGGCGAAGGCCAAACTCGACGAGGTTTATGCCGCCTATGCCGATCCTGAGGCTGATTTCGATGCGCTGGCCGCCGAACAGGCGC
>CAYPIG010000054.1:0-20619 GCA_964410705.1 uncultured Gallionella sp. | reverse complement strand
GGTCGCCTACAGTCGCGGTGTGGAAGTTTCACGCTTTCACAGCGCGCAGACTGAAGGTTTTCTGCGCGAGTTCATCGAACGTCTGATCGAGCAGCACGCACAGGGTTAAACGCAGCCGGTCGGTTTGGGCATGCCGCCGTATTTGGTGATCGGCTTCATCGGGCCGGTCATCCATAGCTCGAAGATTTCCTTCTGGTCCAGCCCTATGTGTTTGGCAAATTTACGGATCGGCGGAACCGAGCCAAACTGCTCGTAAAATTCGCGCGCCAAGAGGATCTGCTGCCACTGCTGTTGATTCAGCTCGAATTCATCCGCTGCCGCCATCGCCTGACCGATCTCTTCGGTCCAGTCCCCCATGTCGACTAAATAGCCGTCACCGTCACGATTTGGAAGTTGCATGTCTGACCTTTCTGTATAAAAGGCGCATTGCACTATACCTGAGCGATGTAGTCAATTACTCTAACGGGTTACAGGATTTGAACGGCCTCCTCGAATGACAGGCGCGGACTGCGCGGATGCAAGGCGCTGCCTACCCCGTATCCCAGATTGATCAGAAAATTCGACCGGATCGCGGTGCCTTTGAAGAATTCCTGATCTATTTTTTCCTGATCAAAGCCCGACATGGGCCCGGTATCGAGGCCCAGTGCGCGCGCGGCGAGTATCAGATAAGCGCCTTGCAGTGAGGAATTGCGCAGCGCGGTAGTGTCTATCAGGCTCTGATTTTCGGCAAACCAGGATCTGGCATCGGCGTGGGGGAAGAGTTGCGGCAGTTTTTCAAAAAACTCGTGGTCCTGAGCGATGATGGCGGTGACTGGCGCGCTGCGGGTCTTTTCCTCGTTGCCCGGCATCATGGCCGGCAGCAGACGCTGTTTGGCCTGTTCGCTTTTGATGAAAACGATGCGGGCCGGATTCGAGTTTGCCGCAGTGGGTGCCCATTTCATCAGATCGTAAAGCTGACGCAGCAGATCGTCGCTTACGGGCTTGTCCTGCCACACGCTGTGGGTGCGGGCATGGTTAAAAAGCTGATTTAAACTTTGTTCGTCGAGTTGCATGATAGCGGCCCTGAAATTAAAAAGCCCCCGTAACGGGGGCTGGAGAATTACTTGAGTTTTTCGATCCCCATCATCTTGAGTATGCTGCCCTCGTAGAAGGGTTCGGAAGAACCTTTCTTCATCTTGCGGATAAAGTACTTCTCGAATGCCACCTTGGCCAGATGCACCCACTTGCCTTCTGAAAACCAGTTGACGTTGCGGGGCGGAATCTGCGGGATGGCGACGAAGGCCACGCCGCTGTCGCCGAAGTCGGCAAGACAGACTGCGTTCCAGGTTGCCTCCCAGTCGGCAGGTTTGCCGGTCAGATCGGCATGGATGTTGTGTACGGCGGCGGTGACCATGGATTCGATCATGTAGCCAGTCTTGGGCGTGCCGACCGGAACCGGAGTGGGTTCAACCGGAGGGATGGCCACGCATACGCCTACCGCGAAGACATTTTTGTATTTCGGATTGCGTTGATGCTTGTCGACCACGACAAAGCCGCGCGCCTGCACCAGACCTTCGAGGCCGAATACCGCATCCACCCCCTTGAAAGCGGGCAGCATCATGCTGTATTTGAAGGGCAGTTCGTGCTTCTGTTTTTCCTGTCCCATGTCGTCGTGCTCGGTGACATACATTTTCCCGGCTTCGACCTTGGTGACCTTGGCGTTGCAGATCCACTTAATGTGCTTGTCGCGCATCCCTGACTCCAGTATGCCCTTGGAGTCGCCCACGCCGCCCAGACCCAGATGACCGATATAGGGTTCGGAGGTGACAAAAGTCATCGGCACCTTGTTGCGCAGTTTGCGGCGGCGCAGATCGGTTTCCATGATGAAGGCATATTCGTAGGCGGGCCCGAAACAGGACGCGCCTTGCACCGCACCGACCACGATGGGGCCGGGATCCTGACAGAAATTCTCCCATACTTCATGGGATTTCATCGCGTGATCGATGTGGCAGACCGAATGGGTATGACCGTCGTGCGGGCCCAGTCCCTCGACTTCCTCGAAGGCCAGCCTAGGGCCGGTGGCGATGATCAGATAGTCGTAGTCGACCAGATTGCCGTCATTGAGTTCGAGCTGGTTTTTTTCCGGGTGCACCCGCTTGACACCGACCGAGATGAAGTCGATCTTCTTGCGCTCCAGATATTTGCGCACGGAAAATTCGATTTGTCCGCGCTCGCGCCATTTTACGGCGACCCAGGGATTGGACGGAACAAAGTGAAAATTTTCGCTGTTGGAGATCACGGTGACCTTGTCTCCTTTACGGATCAGTTCCTGCATTTCATACGCTGCCGGCATGCCGCCGATACCCGCTCCCATGATGACGATATGTGCCATTTATTTTTCTCCCCGGTCAGTTTGGTTGGTGGTTGCGCATATATAAGCTATTGATGATATAGTGTTTTATGCCGCAGAGTATTAGGCCAAATCGCGCAGATAAGTGTCTATAACCATATTGGGGGGGCGGTGTAATCCCGAAGGGGGGTATAGGGTCAGTATTCCTTTAGCAGCGCGGTGTTTGATCGTCGTTGTTGGCCTTGTCCTGTTCGGTGGCAAACAGCACCGCCGCCTTGACGCGGGAGGACAGGTTCAGCTTGTTCAAGATGTGGCGTACATGCTGCTTTACCGTGTCGTAACTGATCTTGAGGTTGAGCGCGATCGCCTTGTTGCTCTCGCCGCGCGCGAGCAGCTGCAGTATCTCGCGTTCGCGTTCGGTCAGCAGCTTGAAGGAATTTTTCGCTTCCTGTTCCGGCTGTTCATCCCGCAGCATCTCGATCAGCTTGACGGTCATGGTCGGGGCAACCACCAGTTCTCCGGCGGCTACGCGGCGGATGGCATCGACGACTTCTTCGGGGGCCATGTCCTTGAGCAGATAGCCGCGTACCCCGGCGCGGATGGCGCTCTTGAGGTCGGCTTCTGAGTCGCTCATGGTCAGCATGACCGCCGGAGTCAGATAGCCTTCGCTGCGCAGCTGGGTGATCACGGAAATGCCGTCCAGCGGCTTCATGCGCAGGTCTATGATCAGCAGATCGGGTTTGCCGTCCAGCAGGGTGCGCAGTTCAACGATGTTTCCGGTTGAACCCAGAACGTCAAAATCGAAGCAATTCGACAGCAATTCACTTAAACCACGTCGACACAGGCTCTGATCATCTACCAGCACTACCTTGAGTTTTTCACTCATTTGTTGCTCTCCAGTCCAGGGGGGGTTCGAGAAAAAATAATTGCAAACGGGTACCCGATCCCGGTTTGCTGTCTACCCGGATGGTGCCGCCTATCCGGTGTGCACGCTCCTTCATGATCAGCATGCCGTAATGACCTTCTACCGGCGTGAAGGTGCCAGCGCCTCTGCCGTTATCCTCTATCGTGAAAATGTAATAGCCGAAGCGTGCGTCGACATAGATGCGCGCGTGGGTTGCACCCGAATGGCGAGAGATATTGCTCAGCGCCTCGCGCACGATGTTGTATATCTGAATCTCGAATTCCAGAGGCAGTTCCAGATCGACCAGCCGGTTGTGGTATTCGAGTTCGATAGCGCAACGTCGGCGAAATTCGCAGGCAAGATCGTGCAGCGCGGCGGACAGGCCACCGTGATTGATCTCGCAGCGAAAATTAGCCACCAGTTCGCGCGCACTCTTTTGCGCGATTTCCAGCGCCTCGTCCAGATCGCTCGCGTATTTATGCGACATCTGAGAATTTTCGCTGCGTATCGCTTCGAGCAGCAGGCTCACGCGCATGCGCGCATAGGTGAGGGTCTGGGCCAGCGAGTCGTGAATTTCATTGGCGATGACCATGCGGGCGGCCAGCCGGTCGATACGCTGTGCTTCGCGGATCGCATTGGTGTGTTCGATCGAAGCGCTCATCATCTCGGCGTAAGCTGCAACGGTATCGCGCACAAGTCCTGCTTCTTCGCTGGGCGTGTTGAAGAACAGGGTCAGTATGCCAGGGGGAGAATGCGGGGCATGGGCAGACTCTAAAGGAGTGCTGATCATAGACTGAAACACGCAAGGGTGGTGCTGGCAGCTCTGCCTCGTTTTGCAGTTTCTGATGTCGCTGACCTGTTGCATGCAATTTGCAGGATCGCCCACTTCGCAATCGATCAGCCTTTCGGCTTCATCGAGCGCGCGAGCTGAAAAGCCGACCGCGCTGATGACGGGGAAGGTCAGTCCGTCCGGCGCGATGAGGCGCACGATACCGGCCGATGCGGAGGTGGTAGCGAGGATGTTGTTGAGGAAAATTTCCAGCAGCGTCTTGAGCTCGCTGATGCGGGCGGAAGTAAATTCATGGGTTGCGCAGGCAGACAGGCCGCCGTCTTTGCCGGGCGGCGTGAATTCAGGCTCACCTCCCCAGGAGAAAACGCGGGTATCAGTCATGGGAATTTATTAACATCGCAGTAAAACATCCGACAGGTTATGTTGAATTGTCAAAAATATCAACAAACTAAATAAATTAAATGGTTTTTTACCCATCGGGGTTACTGGCCTGACCACCCGATGTGGTTATAGACACACAGTTGCACAATTGCGCCTAATAGCAGTGTACGTGCATCCTGCGCACGGATTATAAATTCCAGGCAGCAAAACCACACAAAAAATTGACATGTCCTCACCCATACACGACCCCATTGCAGATCCCAGTCCGGACGCATCCACCGAGATGCGTACCACCACCTGTTACATGTGCGCCTGCCGGTGCGGTATCCGCGTTCATCTGCGGGACGGCGAGGTGCGCTACATAGAGGGCAACCCCGATCATCCGCTGAACAAGGGGGTGATCTGTGCCAAGGGCGGCTCGGGGATCATGAAGCAGTATTCCCCCGCCAGACTGACCAAGCCATTGCGGCGCAAGGCGGGGAGTGAGCGCGGCGCGGGCGAGTTTGAGGAGATCAGCTGGGATGAGACTTTCGATATTCTCGAGAAGCGTCTTTCCCATCTGCGCGCCACCGATCCCAAGAAATTTGCGCTGTTCACCGGCCGCGATCAGATGCAGGCGCTCACCGGGTTGTTTGCGCGCCAGTTCGGCACGCCCAATTACGCGGCGCACGGTGGATTCTGCTCGGTCAACATGGCCGCCGGCATGATCTACACCATAGGCGGTTCGTTCTGGGAATTCGGCGGGCCGGATCTGGAGCGCGCCAAGGTTTTTTACATGATAGGCACGGCCGAGGATCATCACTCCAATCCTTTGAAGAGCGCGCTGGGGGATTTCAAGCGCAACGGCGGCCGCTTCGTCGCGATCAATCCGGTGCGCAGCGGCTATGCCGCGATTGCGGACGAATGGATACCGATCAAGCCGGGTACGGACGGGGCGCTGATCCTGGCGATCATCCGCGAGATCATCGCGCTGGGGCTGTACGACCGCGATTTTCTGGCGCGCTACACCAATTCGGGGCAGCTGGTGAATCAGGATCAGGCCAGCAACGAATACGGCATGATGCTGCGCAATCCAGAGGGCGATATCGTCAATCCGCTGCGCCCGCACAATTTTCTGTGGTGGGATCGCTTAAGCGATCAGCCGGTTGCGGATCACACCAAGGGGGCGGATCCTGCGCTGTACGGCAGCTTTACCATGCCGGACGGCACGCCGGTCAAACCGGCGTTTCAGTTGCTCAAGGAGCGCGTGGCCGACTGCACGCCCGAGTGGGCGGCGGGCATCACCGGCATAGATGCGACAACCATCAGGCGCATCGCCCACGAGATGGGGATTACCGCGCGCGATCAGAAGATCGAACTGCCTATACCCTGGACCGACTGGTGGGGGGAGGAGCATGAGACGGTGACCGGCAATCCGGTCGCCTTCCATGCGATGCGCGGACTTGCCGCGCATTCCAACGGTTTTCAGACCATCAGGTCGCTGGCGATACTGATGTCGCTGCTGGGTACCATAGACCGCCCTGGGGGCTTTCGCCACAAGGCGCCGTATCCTCGCGCCATACCGCCCAATGCCCGCCCTGCCAAGGGGCCGGAAGGGGTGCAGCCCAATACTCCGTTAGGCGGGGCGCCGCTGGGCTGGCCTGAGACGCCGGATGATCTGTTCGTCGACGATAAGGGGCAGCCGGTGCGTCTGGACAAGGGATTCTCCTGGGAGCATCCTCTGTCCCCACACGGCCGGATGCACAACGTCATCACCAACGCGTGGCGCGGCGACCCATACCCCATCGACACGCTGCTGCTGTTCATGGCCAATATGGCGTGGAATTCGAGCATGAACACCTCGCAGGTGCGCGACATGCTGGTCGACAAGCATGCCGACGGCAATTACAAGATTCCTTTCATCGTGGTGTGCGATGCGTTCCAGTCCGAGACTACCGCATTTGCCGATCTGATTTTGCCGGATACCACCTATCTTGAGCGTCACGACTGCATGTCCATGCTGGATCGTCCGATATCGGAGTTCGACGGTCCGGTGGATGCCGTGCGCATTCCGGTGGTGCCGCCCAAGGGTGAATGCAAACCGTTCCAGGAGGTGATCGTAGAGCTTGCAGGTCGCCTGAAACTGCCGGCCTTCACTACCCCTGAGGGCGGCAGAAAATACAAAGGTTATCCTGATTTTGTGGTCAACTACGAAACGGCGCCGGGTTCCGGCATCGGTTTTCTGGCAGGCTGGCGCGGCAAGGACGGCGACAAGGCGATGCGCGGCGAGCCCAACCCAAATCAGTGGGAGATGTACGAGAAAAACGGCTGCTTCTTCCAGTACCATCTGCCGCCTTCCAGCCAGTACATGCGCAACTGGAACAAGGATTACATGGAGTGGGCGCAGCAGGCCGGGTTGCGCCGCGACAACGATCCTATCGTGATACACATCTATTCGGAACTGTTGCAGGGATTCCGTCTGGCAGCACAAGGCAAGCGGGCAGGCAAGCAGCCGCCGGATGAGTTGCGCCAGCGGGTTGCCACCCACTTCGATCCACTGCCGTTCTGGAGTCCGCAACTGGAAGATGCGGAAACGGATCTGGTTAAATATCCGCTCAACGCGCTGACTCAGCGCCCGATGGCGATGTACCACTCCTGGGATTCGCAGAATGCCTGGCTGCGCCAGATACACGCCTACAACCTGATGTATGTCAATGCCGCCACCGCAGAGGCCGCCGGTATCAAAGACGGCGGCTGGATGTGGGCGGAATCCAAATGGGGCAAGGTGCGCTGTATCTGCCGTTATTCCGAGGCGGTCGAGCCCGGAACCATCTGGACCTGGAATGCCATCGGCAAGGCGTCCGGTGCCTGGAATCTGACCGCCGATGCCAATGAATCCAAACAGGGATTCCTGCTCAATCACCTGATCTCGGAGGAGCTTAGCCCGAGAGCGAACGGGCAGCGTCATTCCAATTCCGATCCGATCACGGGTCAGGCGGCCTGGTATGACGTGCGGGTGCGCATCTATCCGGCTGCAGAGGGTGAGCCGCAGGAGAGTTTTCCGCAATTCCCGCCGATGAAACCGGTGCCTGGCATGAAACAACGAAAGATGGGCTGGCAGGCCTGGTTTGCCGGCAGGAAGGGTAACAAATGACACAACTGGCATTAGTGATCGATCTGAACGTCTGCGTGGGCTGTCATGCCTGCGTGACCAACTGCAAGCAGTGGAACACTTCGGGGGCGGCGGGTGCGCTGACCGATCTGAACCCGTATGAATCTCAGCCTAACGGCACTTTTTTCAACCGGGTGCAGACTTTTGAGGTGGGCTCTTATCCCAAGACCGAGACGGTGCATTTTCCCAAGTCCTGTCTGCACTGCGAAGATCCGCCCTGCGTGCCGGTTTGTCCTACCGGGGCTTCTTACAAGCGCAAGTCCGACGGCATCGTGCTGGTCGATTACGACAAGTGCATAGGCTGCAAGTACTGCTCTTGGGCCTGTCCTTACGGCGTGCGCGAGTTCGACGAAGAGCGCAAAGTGATGACCAAGTGCACTTTGTGCGTGGACCGCATCTACGATGAGAAGCTGCCGGAAGCCGAGCGCAAGCCTTCCTGCGTGCGTGCCTGTCCGCCTGGGGCGCGACTGTTCGGCGATGTGCACGATCCGGAATCCGAGGTATCGGTGGCGATCCGCGAGCGGGGCGGCTATGCGTTGATGCCAGAGCACGGCACTCAGCCGTCCAACCATTATTTGCCGCGCCGCAAGACGGTGATTCCAGTCAAGGACGATCAGCTGTATCGTTCCGACAATCCGCACAAAATCGATGGTGCGCCGTTCGACCGCGATCTGCCGCCGACCAACGAAGAGCTTAACTGAGGAATTATTCAATGCGTCCTGCTTTTTCCGTGCTTTTCCTGACCACGCTGATCGGCGCGGCTCAGGGTTTATTCATCACGCTGTTTCTTTGCGAACTGCTGGCACCGGTCTCCTCCGGCTTTCTGGCAGGCGGCAGCGCAATTGCGCTGGTGTTGGCATCGATGGGGCTGATCGCCTCTTTCTTTCATCTTGGGCATCCCGAGCGCGCCTGGCGCTCCATGATGATGTGGCGCACCTCGTGGCTGTCGCGTGAAGTGATCGCGCTGCCAGCCTTCATGGCGCTGGTGTTCTGCTACGGAGTGGCGCACTGGATGGGCTATGGTCATACCCTGCTGATCGGTGCCGTCGGTGTGGTAATGGCGATGGTTCTGTTTGTCTGCACCGGCATGATCTACGCCGCGATCAAGGTCTTGAAAGAGTGGGCGCATCCTTTGACCGTGATCAATTTCATCGTATTAGGCTGCACTTCGGGGGTGACCTTAGCCGCAGCCTATGCTGAAATTTTTGCGCCGGAACTGGTGCCGCAATTAACCCTTGCCGTGCTTGTGCTGACCATACTGGCCATGTTCACGCGCGGTGCATCGCTGCTGCGCAATGCCAGGTTAACGCCCGCGAGCACCTTGCAGAGCGCGATCGGCATCCGTCATCCGCGCATCGTGCAGAAGACTCAGGGCGGCATGGGCGGCTCCTACAACACGCGTGAATATTTTCACGGCAAGAGCATAGCATTCGTGCGCGGCGTACTCGTGACCATGATCGCCGGGGTGTTTGTCCTGCCGGTGGTGTTGCTCACCGTCCCTCTGCTGGCTTTTGTTGCGCAGTATGTCGGTCTGCTGGCCGAACGCTGGTATTTCTTCGCCGAGGCGAAACATCCGCAAAATCTCTACTATCAGGGTAATTCATGATGTCAGCTATCATTTCCAGAGTGCAGGGGCTGGGCGGATTGCTAAAAGCCAATTCCATGATGCTGGCGGTTGCGCTGACTCTGTTCGCCGCAGGCGCTTTTGCGGCTGAGAGCCTGCCCGCCACCGTCAGCACCATGCCCTGGTGGGGCTGGGCGTTGGCCCTGTTCGTTACCTGCTTCTTTCTCGGCATCGTGGCTGTGCCTTCCGGGGTGGGCGGCGGGGTGCTGTTTGTGCCCATAGTCGGCGGATTTTTCCCGTTTCATCTGGATTTTGTGCGGGGTGCGGGGCTGCTGGTCGCATTGGCCTCCGCGCTGGCCGCCGGTCCCTCTTTGCTGCGGGGCGGGCTGGCGGATCTGAGGCTGGCGCTGCCGCTGGCGGTGCTGGCTTCGGCCAGTTCCATCGCAGGGGCCATGATAGGTCTGGCGATCCCGGCCTCGGTGGTACAGATCGCGCTGGGACTGACCATACTGGGCATCGTGGTGCTGATGTCGCTGGCCAAGAAATCCGAGTTTCCCGAGGTGGCAAGTCCAGATCGTCTGTCCAGCGCGCTGGCCATGAACGGCATCTATCACGATGCAGCGCGCAACCAGAAGATCAACTGGCAGGTGCATCGCACGCCGCTGGGTTTGACGCTGTTCGTCGGCATCGGTTTTCTGGCCGGTCTGTTCGGCATGGGCGCGGGCTGGGCCAATGTGCCGGTGTTGAACCTTCTGATGGGGGCGCCGCTTAAAGTTTCTGCGGGTACTTCCAGCTTCATTTTGACGCTGGTGGATTCTTCGGCTGCCTGGATTTATCTCAACAAGGGGGCGGTGCTGGCGATCATCGCAGTGCCTTCGGTGATCGGCATGATGCTGGGGGCGATGATAGGCGCGCGTCTTTTGCATGTGCTCAAGGCTTCGGTGGTGCGCAAGATGGTGATCACCTTGCTGTTATTCGCAGGGGTGCGCGCCCTGCTCAAGGGACTGGGGATCTGGGTATGAATACTTCACATATTTCGAACGAACAGCAGCGCTATGCAACCTGGCTGAGCTGGGGTTCCCGCTCGGGGCTGGCGATACTGATCGTAACTTTTTTAGCCTACGTGTTCAGCCTGATGCCGGTCAGAATCCCGCTCGATCAGATGCCCAGCGTGTGGAATCTGTCCTCGCACGATTATCTGCAGCAGACAGGGGCGCCGACCGGCTGGGGCTGGATTACCCTGATCGCTCAGGGCGAATTCGCAGGTCTGTTGGGGATCGCCTGGCTTTCCGGCTGTTCGCTGCTGTGTCTGATCTCTGTCATGCCTGTGTATGCCAGGAGGGGAGACTGGGTGTATGTGATACTGTGCATCGTCGCATTGCTGGTGCAACTGTTGGCCGCATCGGGCATACTGACTGCCGGACATTAAGGGTATCGACATGAACAATACACCATTTAGCCGCATCCTGCTGGCGACGGAACACACCGAATTCGACGTAGGTGCAGAGAGGCTGGCCTTTGCGATGGCCAAGCGCTGCGGGCTGCCGCTGCGGGTGGTTTTTCCGCTGCTGAGCAATCCAGAATATGAATCCGAAATGCCGGAGCATGCGTTGCGGGCAGAACAAGAGGTCGCGGCAAAGATCGAACAGCTAACCTTGCAGGCGGAGCAGGCAGGGTTAGAACTGGATGTTCAGGTTAGGCGCGGCTCCGAGCGGCACAGCGAAATCGTCAATGAGGCAAATGAGTCGGGTAGCGATCTGATCGTGATACGCCGCAGAGGCAAGCCCGGCTTTTTTGCGCGCATGCTGGTGGGCGACATGGTCAGCCGCGTGATCCACGACGCGACTTGTGCGGTGCTGATGGTGCCGCGCAAGGCTGAATTCTGGAAGTGCGGTGTGCTCGTCGCGGTGGGCGATACGCCCAATGCCACGGTCATAGCCAAGACGGCGGGGCAGATCGCCCAGGTGTGCGATTTGCCGCTGACGGTGCTGAGCGTGTCACCCGATCAGGCCGGACTGCCCAAGATGCAGAGTTTCAATACCATCGCCATGGCTTCCGCCGCGACCGATAAGGTCAGCCCGGACGTGCGCGTCGGCAAGCTGGTCGAGCAAACTCTGGCGGCGGTGCAGCAGTCGGGTTCGGATCTGGTCGTGATCGGAAGGCAGCGCTACCATCTTGCGCCATTCGGCAGCAAAGGACACATGCAGCAGATCGCGGGCAACATGGAAGTATCGACCCTGGTAGTGCCTGCATAAGCAATCGGTGATAGATAGCCCTTACGGGTTATGCGCATTTCACATCGTGGTTATGGACGCGGCAGGCTGGCTCGTTCCTAATAGCACATGCTGAAAGATCCAGTATTAAGCGGTAATTTATTAACTTGTCGGAGATGAAAAATGAATTTCAATAAAGAATTTGATGCCAGCGGTATGTCCTGCCCTTTGCCTATCGTCAAGACCAAAAAGGCGCTTGCCGACATGGAATCCGGCCAGATTTTGAAAGTGATCGCAACCGACTGCGGTGCGGTCAAGGACATGCAGGCTTTTGCCGATCAGACCGGCAATAAGCTGCTGTCCAACACGGAAGTCGGCGGAAAATACATATTCTTCATGCAGAAAAAATAAGCGACGGCAATTTCAAAGGGGTAAATATGACTACCAAAAAAATGGCGATCATCGCCACCAAGGGCACGCTGGATATGGCGTATCCGCCTTTCATTCTCGCCTCAACGGCTGCGGCTTTGGGTTACGAAGTTCAGATATTCTTCACTTTCTACGGCCTGCAGCTGCTGCGCAAGGATCTGTCCGATGTGATGATCAGCCCTCTGGCTAATCCCGCCATGCCTATGCCTATCCCCATGCCGGTGATGGTGCAGATGCTGCCCGGTATGGAATCGATGGCGACCATGATGATGAAGAATAAACTCAAGAAGCACGGCGTCGCATCGCTCGAAGAGCTGCGCGAAATGTGTCAGGATATGGATGTGAAATTCGTCGCCTGCCAGATGACCGTGGATCTGTTTGAATTCGACAAGGCTGAATTCATCGATAACGTCGAATATGCAGGGGCTTCCGCCTTCTTCGGTTTTGCAGGTGACACCGACATCTGTCTGTTCGTATAATCGCAGCAGTCTTACAACAACCATAAGCTGTACCAAATAAAACTCAGGGAGAGTCGCATGCAGTTGAAGAAGATAGTGGTATCGATGTTTGCCGCAGGGGTTATGGCATCGCCTTTGGCGTATGCCACCAACGGAATGCTGATGGAAGGTTACGGACCGATCGCGGCAGGGATGGGCGGCGCTTCAATGGCATACGACAACGGTAATGCGGCGATGGCTAATAATCCCGCAACGCTGGGTTTGATGGAAGATGGTGCTAGTCGTCTGGACCTGGCGGTGGGGGGGTTGCATCCTACCGTATCTGCAACTTGTCCGGCAGGTTGTAATCCTGCAGGCGGCAGCGCCACGGCCAACTCCGGCGGTAAGTCGTATTTCATGCCGGCAGGCGGCTGGATTAAGAAAGAGGGATCGCTGGCCTATGGTTTTGGCGTATTCGCGCAGGGCGGTATGGGTACCGAATATACGGCTGCAGATTGGGTTAGCGCTGGTGCGGGTCCTTCTCGTTCAGAAGTCGGTGTGGGAAATGTGATTGTGCCGCTTGTCTATAGTGTCTCGCCGGATCTTAACATTGGCGGCTCTCTGGACTTGGTCTGGGGTGGTATGGATTTGCAGATGGCAATGGGTGCCGGGCAGATGGGAGCATTGGCAGCCGCAGGAAATATGACAGCAACGGGTGCGGGTGCCGCAGCATTGCCAGCTTTTTTAGGGGGTGCAACAAACGTCGGATATTTTAACTTTTCGGATGGCAGCAAGTTTACCGGGAAGGCCAATTCCACCGGCTATGCGGGCAAGCTGGGCGTGACTTACAAGGTCAATAAACAACTGACTCTGGGTGCAACTTATCACTCGAAAACCAGCCTGGGGAACATGACTGCAGGCGGTGCTCAGATGTCAATGATCGATAATGCTGGTACGATGGGCGGAGCGGCTGGGACAAGATATACTTTGACTGGAAATGTTTCCATTGTTGATTTTCAGTTCCCCGAAACCTATGGATTCGGCATGGCTTATCAGGCTACAGATGATCTGATGCTGGTTGCCGACTACAAGCGCATCGCGTGGGCTAAGGTCATGAAGAACTTTCACATGACCTTCACCAGCACGGACATGGGTGGCATAGCGATGGATATGAAAATGCCGCAAAACTGGGCTGATCAGGACGTGTTCAATCTGGGTTTTGCCTATAAGGCAAGCGAGGCTCTGACGTTGCGCGCCGGTGCTAATCTTGCGAACAATCCGGTTCCTGAAAATACCGTCAATCCGCTGTTCCCTGCTATCGTAAAAAATCACTACACTCTTGGCGCAGGCTACGTCTATAGCAAGACGAACGAGGTCAATGCATCGATGGTATATGTGCCTACGGTGACAACAAATACAGCCGGAGTTGCCGGTGTATCGCCAGGATACAATATCAGTCACAGCCAGATGAACTGGCAATTGATGTATACACATCGTTTTTAATTTCAGAAATCGATAAAAATTCCCGCAGCAATGCGGGTTTTTTGCTTCTGGCCGAAACAAACTGAAAAACATATGCGAAACACGATGGGGCATATCACTCAGGAATATTTGCAACAAACCAGGATATCTATCAACCGCCTGTGGCGGCAGATGAAATGCACGCAATCCGGACGACGAATCGAAACGATGGTGACATCATCCTCCTGACTAAATAACGATTCAATCCTGAACGTTTACTCGAACAGGGTCAGCTGCTTATTCAATACCCTCTAATGCGAAAGTCATGACGTTGTCTTAATCAACTTCCGGCAAGGCTAGGCCATCCGGTATATGTTTCTGAACGATATGTTTGATTAAACTGGAATCCCAGCTCTTCTCAGGATGTCGGACATGTATATCAATGAATCGCTAGCCAATGGCTTGAAAGAAAGGATGTGGTCGGAATGCAAGGACATAGATTCCGGCATGAAAAGTCAGTTCAACGAATATCTCAGGACGCATAAAACCAAATACGGCAGCCGCACCGCCTTCGTCAAAATCGACGAGATGTTCAGAAAAGGTACGCGCCAGAAACTATTGGCTTCGGTCAGAAGCGGCACGCGGGCCAGCCCCGTCATGTTCTATGCGCTGCTGGGCCGTGGCAAATACGAGAACCGAGAGAAATGGGCGGAGAAAGTGTTCAAGGTGGCGTATGTATCCATCGATTCATATGGTCGTATGCAAAATTTCAGTTCCGCTGTCAAAATCGGCGAGCATGCAATGATGCGGGTATTTCAGCGGCGCTCGGATATTTACGATGAAAACAGTTCGGATTTTGATGTGTTCAGAGTGGTATCCGAATTTAATGCGATAGGGTATCTGGGGCTGTCGATGAGCTTCTTTTTCTTTCACTTGTCCGAACGGCTGGCGGCACAGAATATCCCGATAAAAAATCTCGCGGTCCCGTTCGTGTCGGAAAACGGCCTGTTTCTGGGTGAATATTGCGCCTCCGATAAAATGATAGATATCAGAACCTTTATCGCCGATCACCAGATGATGCCCGATCAGCGCGAATGGACTGAAGAGGTGAGGGCGGCCATAGAAGCCGAGCGCAACGATTATTTACCTTTTGTCGGAATACTGGATGAGGTGCATGATCACCACAGAATCAAATTCTTTTCAAAGCTATGCGATGCAGCGCCAGCCTTCGCGCGTCTGGTCGCAGCCAATGAAGATGATAAGGAAACCAGAGTTGCCATTCAGCAGACTGCGATCAAATTTTTTATAATGCACCGGATTCTGGAGTTCACAGGTGATAATTATCATGGGAAAAGTTGTCAATAACTCGCTATGCCGCTATCTTGAAATTATTCCCATTCAAGCAGGGGATACAGGCGGGTGACTTTGGCTATTTCCTCTCTCAAGCGCCTGCCGGTTGCGATCGACCCGCCCGGGTCGATGACAGCCACGCCTTTGCTGCCCACGATAAATCCGGAATTGCAGATATCGCCGCCGTAACCCGTATTCAGATCCTTGTGTTCGCCGTAGTGTACATAGACGCCGGGTGCGGGCTGCTCCAGAGCATAAGCCTGCCAGCACAGCAGCAGAAGGCAGAGCAGCCGCATCAGACGGTGAATTTTCGGGTGATGGTGTTGAGGCCGCCCGCCGCCTGAGTCATGCGGGCGGCATCGGCGATGCAGGCATCGGTATAGTGCGATACGCTGTCGGTATGAGTCTCGTTGTCGGCCATGCGCGAGAGCACGATGCCGACCAGCATCTGCTGATCGTCTGCCGCTTCCCGAACGGCTTCGACGGAGGATTTCATCGCCGAGGTGGCGCGCTCTATCTGCACGAAAGTGTCGGAGGAGTGGCGGGAAGCTTCCAGACCGATGCGCACCGCAGTGGCGTTTTCATCCGACAGCAGCACGGTGGAGGCGACATCGGAATTGACCCGCAGCAGCACGGTATCGATGCGGCGGGTCGCCTGGGCGGCCTGCTCGGACAGCTTTCTGACTTCGTCGGCCACCACGGCAAATCCCCGTCCCTGTTCTCCTGCACGGGCGGCTTCGATGGCGGCGTTGAGCGCAAGCAGATTGGTCTGATCGGCGATGGCGCGTATCACGGCTATGGCCGCTTCGACTTCGGCGGCGCTGGCCTTGAGGCTTGTGGCATTGGAGGAAATTTTGCCGCTGGCAGATTCCAGATCCGAGATGGCCTGTTCGGTCGCCTTGACATGCAGCACGCCGTTTCTCACCAGCTCATCGGCCGAGGCCGCGCTATGGCCCGCTTGATCGGAAAGGTTCAGAATGGTGGCCGCTTCATCTGCCATGCCGTTCACCACCTTGATGATCTCGGCAGCATTTTGCCGGTATTCAAGCATGCTGCCGCCCAGCGCATTCATCGCGGCGCTGATTTCGCAGGCGGTGCTGTCGACGGTGACGGCAGACGCGGCCATGTCTCGTATCGTCTCGCGCAAGCTGGTGGTCATGTGGTCGAACCCTTCGGTGATCTCTCCTATCGTGTCGCGGCTGCGCACCCCGCAGCCTTCCCTGAGATCGCCCTGGCTGATGCGGCCGGATGCGACTGCGACGCGCCTGAGCTGGCTGACCAGCTGCCATTCGATCAGCCGGTAATTGACGATGCCTATGGTAAGCCCCGCTACGATGCAGCCTATGCAGAACCACAGCAGCATGCCCTCTTTCCAGGTGACGAAGAAGCTGGCGTAAAAAGGAAACACCAGCCCCATGGTGAGGCCAAAGCCCAGAAAGGAAATGCGGAGTTTGCCCAGTATGGAATCTGTTTGCATGATGGATCCTGATCAGTTTATACGGTCCAGATAGCGCGCGCGGTAGAGCAGGCGCGGGCGTGTCTGATCGTCGCTAAAGGCGGCGCGGTCGTGCAGCACATTGTTGCAAAGCAGCCCCATGCCGGGTTCCAGCCGCAGGCTGTGTATATGAGGCGAGGCGGTAGACAGCAGAGATTCGAGCGCTTTGACGGCAGCTTTTGTCCGTTCATCCTGCTTCCACTCTATGCTGCGGGTGCGAGCGGTATAGCGCATGTGCAGACAGCCTGCGCTGACGCTGTACACCGGCCCGCCCTGAGCCGCGCGCGCAACCCCGTGTTCATCGGTGCGTTCGGGTATCGTCATGGCGTCGGTCATGGATAGCGCGCGGATATGTTCGGGATTGGCATCTCGCAGCAGTATATAGGCGATTTCGTGATCCATAAGGTGATTTTCGCCGCCGGCTCCGGCATTTTGGGCGCAGTGCAGGATCATGGCGCGTATCTGGCGCTCGGGCGGATTGTAATAGCCGTCGGTGTGCCATTTGATCGCGCGGTCGGTGTAGGGGATATAGGACTGCCGCAGATCGTGCCTGACAGCGATGCGCGATATTCCCTGTTCGTCCGCCAGCCAGTTGGCATCCAGCCTGGATAATCCGAACTGCATCCCCAGCTGCTGCACGGCCGATTCATCCATGTCCGATTGCGTGGCATAGATCGCCATATTGCTGCGTGCGCAGCGCTCTTTCAGTGCCGTTTTTTCGGCGGGAGTCAGATTGAGCGGATCTTTTATTTCGACGATCAGATCGTCGGAGGCGGTGATGGCGCGCTCGAGTTTTTCCGTCCGCCAAAGATTGTAGGATGAGGCGTCTTGCAGATCGAAAGGGCCGCTCATGCGGCAGGCCTCTCCTGCAACAGCGTGCGAAAGTGCTTTTCCAGCATTTCGACTGCGGCAGGCGCTTCTATGCCCATGATCTGGTCTGTGATCCAGAAACTTTCATCGACGATCTGCTCAAGGCAGTAAGCCAGATAGCGGTTGAAGGCAAATTCAGGACCGTTTTCGTCGTAGGAAAAATCGGCATACTCTCCCGAGCGCAGGTTGAGATGATCGATGAAGTGCTGCTTGCGCGCACTCATTTCGCCGCCGATCAGACGGCTCTGATTCTCGGCAAAGGTCAGAGCGACGTGATTGGCCAGATGGCTGGTGTAAATCTGGCGGTCGCTGGCGCTAAAGTTGCGGTAAGCCAGCCGGTCGGCCACCTGTATCATATAGACGAGAAATTCGGCCAGAAAGGCGAAATACTGCTCGCCGACCGCCACCTCGAATCTGGCCTTGCGCATGTTCTTCAGCGCATTTTCGGCAATTCTCGAGATGTTGAAAGCCGCTGCCCCGGCCAGTTCCTCCGGGGTGTGCTTGCGGTCCGCTTTAAACCATTTGCTTTTTATGCGCATGGAATCAGTAGCCGCCCTTGCCCAGGGGCTGGGGCAATCCGGCAACCTTGGCCGCCTGCTTGGCAGGTCCTACCGGGAACAAGTCGTACAGCGCTTTGCTGTCCGCTTCCGGCCAGAATTCGTTGACTGCCTTGAGCATGTTGCGGAAATTGGGGGTGTGGCCGTGTTCGCGGTATTCTTCGCGCATGAAATTGATGATCTCCCAGTGTTTAGGGGTCAGTTCTATGCCCTCGGATGCGGCGATCACCTCGACGACTTCTTCGCTGTAATCCGCTTCCAGCAGATAGCCGTCATTGTCGGTTTCAAGTTCGTTGCCTGCTACTGTGTATCCCATCGTCTTCTTCCTTTAATGAAAATCCCACGCGGTCATCCGGTCAAATCGGTGATGACCTTGTAGGGTACAAAAATGCCGCAGCCGTAACGGCGGTCGGCGCCCAAACCTGTGTACTGCAATCGCCTGGAATCGTCGGCTTTAAGATCGTGTATCACCAGGCTGTAACCGCTGATGGTGCGACCCTGTGCCGCCAAAGTATTTTTCATGCCGCAAAGCAGGTGGCCTTTTATGCCGTATTTTGCAAGGCTGTCTTCAACCTCCTGCAAGAACTGAACTTCGTCGCCCGCTCCGGTGACGGTCTGCGCGTGCAGCGTGGGATAGTGCTGTATCTGCCTGAGTTTTCCGGCGCCCAGTTTCAGTTGGCAGCTGCCGATGTCAAGCAGCTTGCCCGACAGCAAATCCAGTTGCTCAGCAAGCATAGGGGGTAGGCGCAGCGCCAGCTTGCTGCGGCGCGGCAGCAAGAGGCCTTCGGCGCTTATCGAGGTGCGCAGCGGGATGACGCCGACCGATTCATGCTCGCCAAGAGCCGGAAAGTGGCGCACCAGTTCGTCCCAGAGCAGGGCGGGATAATCTGCGGGGAGATATTCCCCGTCCAGATCGAATAGCGCATCGATCATTTCGCTGTGGATCATTGGCTATCGGCCCAGTCATTCATGGTTTTGGCCCACAGCTTTGCCGTCTCCTGATCGATATCGAAGATGGTGAAGCGACGGGCTTCGCGGATGCGGATGCGCATCATGCTCATGCCGCCTTCGACATGGTCTATCTGTTGCAACTCGATCTCCTGGTTTCCCAGCGGAACTTTGAATTTTGCCAGGCTGTCAATTTTGGGCATGTCGGATAGGGTAGGTTTGCGCGAGTGCTGAGTATAGCCGTGAAAGTTGCGAATTCAAATGCTACTGCGGGAAGGGGGATGCAACCCGTAAGGGTTATAAAAAATACCCGCTACGGGTGATGGCTGGCTATCCGGGCGCCCCGTATCATGTCCGGACTAAAAGTGCGCCGGATTAAGGCTGAAGTCTGATCTGATGTTCGAATATATGCCCCCGGATTGCCGGGTGATCTGCAGTGCCGGTTTAAGGTGCCTGGACGCTAACTGAAAGGAAAAATTATGGCAAAGAAGATGCACGATACTCCCAATCTCGACCAGCTCGAATCCGGCCCGTGGCCCAGTTTCGTTACCGGCCTTAAAGATCTGGCCCGCGACAAGGACTATGTGGTCGATCTGTTGGGTCAGCTGGAAACATCGTATGAGACTCGCAAGGGTTACTGGAAGGGCGGCACGGTAGGCGTGTTCGGTTACGGCGGCGGTGTGATTCCGCGTTTTACCGAACTCAAGGATGAAAACGGTCAGCCTAAGTTCAAGGATGCGGCAGAATTTCACACTCTGCGCATCATGCCTCCTGCTGGCATGCACTACGACACCGATATCCTGCGTCAATTCTGCGACATCTGGGAAAAGCACGGCTCCGGCCTGATCGCCTTTCACGGTCAGTCGGGCGATATCATGTTCCAGGGTTCGACCACCGAAAACGTGCAAAAGGCATTCGACGAGCTCAATGAACTGGGTTTCGATCTGGGCGGCGCAGGTCCTGCTGTGCGCACTTCGATGTCCTGCGTGGGCGCTGCGCGCTGCGAGCAGTCCTGCTACGACGAGGCGCGCGCACACCGCGCGGTGATCAACACCTTCCTCGACGACATTCATCGTCCGTCTTTGCCTTACAAATTCAAGTTCAAGTTCTCCGGCTGCCCCAATGACTGCATGAACTCGGTTCAGCGCGCGGACATGGCGGTGATCGGCACCTGGCGCGACAACATGCGCACCGATGAGGCGCTCGCTAAAAAATGGTTCGCCAAGCACGGCATGGATGAGCTGGTCAACGACGTGGTGGCACGTTGCCCGACCCGCACCTTCCAGGTCAAGGAGATCGGCAAGATCAAGTCCGGTGAGCATATCTCAAGCGTAGCGGTCAGCGACACGCACGGCATCGAGATCAACAATCAGGACTGCGTGCGCTGCATGCACTGCCTCAACGTGATGACCGGCGCATTGGCAACGGGCACCGACAAGGGCGCAACCGTGCTGGTCGGCGGCAAGAGCCATCTGAAGATCGGTGGCCTGATGGGCACCGTGGTCATTCCGTTCATGAAGCTGGATACCGAAGAGGATGTCGAGAAGCTGGTTGACTTCAGCCAACGCCATATCGACTTTTTCGCCGAAAACGCGTTGGAGCACGAGCGCACCGGCGAAATGATCTAGCGCATCGGCTTGGCCAATTACCTCGATGCGTTAGAGGTCGACGTTGATCCGGCGATGGTCAATTCGCCGCGCATGAATCCTTATGTTCGCACCGACGGCTGGGATGACGAAG
>CAYPIG010000053.1:0-21097 GCA_964410705.1 uncultured Gallionella sp. | reverse complement strand
AACCTGTCCAAAAACGAGATGGAGGAACGGGTCGAATGGGCATTGAAGAAGGCGGCGCGCTGGGTAGAAGTCAAAGACAAGCTAAAACAGAGCGGGATGGGACTGTCTGGCGGCCAGCAGCAGCGCCTTTGCATCGCCCGCGCCATCGCGGTCAAGCCGGAAGTGCTGCTGCTGGACGAACCCACCTCGGCGCTGGATCCGATTTCCACCGCACATATCGAAAAGCTGATCGACGAGTTAAAGGAAGACTTCACCATCGTGATTGTCACCCACAACATGCAGCAGGCCGCACGCGTGTCCGATTACACCGCTTACATGTATCTGGGCGATCTGATCGAATTCGGCGACACCAGCACCGTGTTCACCAATCCGAAATCCAAAGAAACCGAAGACTACATCACCGGCCGCTTCGGTTACGCAGACTCTGCCTGAAAAAAAGTCCGGCATGCCGGGCTTTTTTTAATTGCTCTCACCGGCCTTATAGCGCCGGTCTTCTTGCCGGTAATCCTGATTGCGGTTCGATCTGGTCTGATCCTGTATTAAACTTACGCCCACCCTGACCGTTGCGCCCGGATCATAGGGCAAGGTTGTTGTCGCCTCCTGGCCGTTGTAGCGGTAAGTCACCGTGTAGCCCTTGATGACATCGCGATAGTTTTCCACATCGCGGCAGCGTTCGATCTGTTCGCTGCGCGGCTGATCCGGATTAGCGATGCGATCTCCTATCAGAACGCCTGCCACGGCACCCGCCGCAGTTGCCGCCTTATTACCGGAGCCGCCACCTATCTGACTGCCCAGCAATCCACCTACTACACCACCGACGATACTGCCGCCGGCCGAGTGATTGCTGTCGGGGTTAGCCACGCGATCTCCTGCCACCGCGCCCGCCACCGCCCCCGCACCGGTCGCAACCGTGCGCCCCTGCCCGCCGCCGACCTGACTGCCCAGCAACCCGCCTGCAATTCCTCCGACGATAGCACCGCCCATAGAGCGTTCTTTAGGTGCAGTCTGCACCGTTTCGCTCCAGCACTCGCGGCGAGGCTCGTTGATCCGTTCATATATCGGCGTACTTGAAACCACTTTTGCGCTATCGTATAGATCAGCCGCATAAGCAGAAGAGAGCAAAGGCACCAGACCTAACACAAACAGATTCTTATTCATTTTGCATGCTCCTTAAGTTTACGACGGCTCTATGACTCATCGTGCGGCGTATGGTTCAGTATTTAATGCGACCGCTTAGCCAGATAGCTCTTCAGCGCGGATTTGAGCGATGCCATTTCTGCCGCCAGACGTTCGTACAACGCCTGCAGTTCGGATCTGTCATCCAAGCCTGCCAGCTCTTCCATGCTGCGGGTGATCGCTTCGATCTGGCTGGCCTGAAAATTCCCCACCAGTCCGCGCAGGGTATGCGCACAGCGCATCAGCAGTGCCATATCATTCAACAGCATGGCCGATTCGATGTCCGCCAATTGCGAATCGCTCTCATCGAGAAAGGCCTGGCCTATGGTCTCGATCACCCACTCCTCCGATCGCATAAGCGCCGCCTCATAGTCAAAAGGAGGCTCTCCCGAAATCCCCTGCAGCAGGCTGCGCAGCTTCTCCGCATTGAAAGGCTTGGCGATATAATCATCCATACCTGCATCCAGACAGAGTTGCCTGTCTTCAGACATGGCATTGGCCGTCATCGCGATGATAGGCGTGTGCTTCCCTTCGCCAGACTCTCGCTCCCTGATGAGCCGCGTCGCTTCCAGGCCCCCCATCACCGGCATCTGCAAATCCATCAGAATCAGATCGAAGGATTGAGCTGCAGACATCTCCACCGCCTCGGCACCGTTGTTGGCCAGTGTTACGGTATGCCCCCACTTTTCCAGCAGCGTGGTGGCGAGCTTCTGATTCACGCGGTTGTCTTCGGTCAACAATATGTGCAGATTTTGCTGCTTCTTTACCTGTTTTTGTACGACCGGCGCTTCGTCCGATTTGAGACCGAGCGTTTTATGGATCACACCGAGCAATTCCTGCGTATCAACAGGACGGGTAACATATCCTGCTATTCCCAACAGGCGACAGCGATCCACCTCCGCACGCAGCTCATCCGGCGAGAGCATCATTACGATCTTTTGCGGGCAGGAAATCGTCTTTGCCAGTGCAAAACCGTCCGTTTCCGGCATCATCGAATCGATCAGCAGCAAATCGAAGCCTTTTCCTTCAAGCGCGCTCTCATTTAACATAAACTGAGCGTCAGAGGCGCTGGATGCAACGACCGGCGCCATGCCCCACTTCTTGAGATAATTCGTCAACACCTGACGGTTCGAGGGCTGATCGTCCACGATCAACGCCTGCAATCCGGACAATTCCGGCTGCAGCGAGGCTATCGCACCGCCGACCGGCAGAGTGACGGTAAATCCGAACACGCTGCCCGAACCGACTTCACTCACCACGCCCAGTTCCCCGCCCATCGCTGCCACCAGCTTGCTGGAGATAGCCAGCCCAAGACCAGTTCCGCCGTATTTCCGTGTCGTCGAGGTATCTGCCTGGGTAAACTTCTCGAAAATATGCGCCTGCATTTCCTGAGGAATGCCGATCCCCTGATCCGCCACCTCAATGCGTAGCCGCACGTTGTTGCCGAGCTGTCCCAGCCATTTCATGCTCAAGGACACCACGCCCTGTTCGCTGAATTTGATCGCATTACCCAGCAGATTGACCAGAATCTGACGCAGCCTGCCAGGATCGGCAATCAGCACATCGGGGATGCGGCTGTCTATCTCATAAACCAGCTCCAGTCCCTTTTGCGCGGCGCGCATCGCCAGCGTCTTTTCGGTCGAAGAAAAAAGTGCGGCGACATCGAATTCGACCATTTCCATGTCCATTTTTCCGGACTCGATCTTGGAAAAATCCAGGATATCGTTGATGATGGTCAGCAAAGCATCCGCCGAATTCTTGACCATGGACAGATATTCGCGCTGCTCTGTATTCAAAGAGGTATCCAGTGCAAGTTCGGTCATGCCGATAATACCGTTCATCGGCGTACGTATCTCATGGCTCATCGTGGCCAGGAAGTCGCCTTTGGCGCGGCTGGCGCTCTCGGCGGCCTCTTTGGCGCGCAACAACTCCCGCTCGGCAAATTTACGCTCAGAGATGTCCTGAAATGCGGCCACCGAACCTACGATCGCATCTCCGTCCAGCATGGGGGATGCGACGATGGAAATAGGGAACAGAGTGCCATTTTTGTGCTTGAAATAATCGGATTCGGAGCGATATATCTTGCGTGTCTGCATGCATAGATGTGCAGGGCAATCCTGTACACTGCTGCCATCGTGCGCGTGGATCAGCTCATGCAAATTCCGTCCGCATATCTCTTCGCTGGTCCAGCCTATGATCGCTTCGGCTTCGTGATTCAGATAGGTGCAATTACCGTTGATGTCGAGCATATATACGCCTTCTCCCAGCGTATCCATCACGTTTTGCAGCAGTCTGCGGTCGCTTTGCACCTGCAGTTCCATCGCCTTTTGCGCCGTAATATCGGTACGCATCGAAACATACTGATAAGGCTTACCCGCTTTATCCATGAAAGGCACGACCGTCGCCTCAACCCAGTAGCAGTGTCCGTCTTTGGCGCGATTTTTTACCTGACCGTGCCACACCCGTCCGTTCGCGACGGTATGCCACAGTTCACGGAAGAATTCCTTATCATGATAACCCGACTGCACCAGGCGGTGATTCTGCCCCAGCAGCTCAGCCTCGCTATAGCCGCTGATTTCGATGAACTTGTCGTTCACATAGGTGATATCGCCCTTCACATCGGTGATGCTGACGATGGCGTGTTCGTTCAGCGCATCCTGCTGATTGGAAACTTCATTGAGCGCGCGTTGCAACTCATGACTTTGTATCTTCAGTCTCAAATAGACGTAGATCGAATAGCCCAGCATCAGCATCGCCGCCAGCAACAGGAACAGACGGTAAATTCCCGAAGTGCGCTGGCTTTGCTGATAATAACTCTGGTACAGGCCATCCAGTACACCGCCCAGATGCTGCGCTTTGCGTGAACTCAGTTCAACCAGCAGCTCCGGCATGTCCTTATCCACTTGCAGCAGGGACTGCGCATGGCTCACCGCGTAACCCGCCAGGGACTGCGCCCGCACAGGCAAAACGGGGATGACCTGCTTGACCTCTTCGATATCCTCTTCCAGTACGGCGATCGAAGCCTTATCGCCCTTCACGCTGACCAGCAGCGCATCGCGGAGCAGAAATTCAAATTTCTCAAGCAGCGGCTCATCCCCTTTTGGCAACAGCGCCAAAACTTGCGCGATCATGCTGGGCAGATAAATCAGGGAATTCTTCATCACCGCATTGCCTGACTTGAAGTCATTAAGCAATTCTGCCCGGGATTCAACCTGCCGGCGCAAATCATTCAATTCGCTGCGCACCTCGGGCGTATCCGGCAGCAAGCCGTCGTGGTGATGCTGCTCCAGCGCGACTTGCAAGGACTCGATCCGCAACATCAGCGCAGTGGCATAATCGTAATTATTCGCCAGACGGTAATGCAGCTGCAACACCGCCTCACCGAGCTCAGTATCGCGCTTTTGCAGCTCGGCGATATCGCCCACTACCTGATTGTGACTGACAGGGTCAACCGGCTGCGCCTTGATGAACAGCAGCAGCAACCCCCCTGCCAGCGCCAGTGCCAGAGCTGCCTGCCAGCGATGCTGTTTCAGAGTCGCTCTCATGGAGAACCCTCCCCGGTTACCGGCTGTTTCCCCGTCAGCGTCTTGAGGAAGCTGACGATCCTGTCTATCTTTTCATCCGGCAGCTGTATGCCCAGCTGATAGCGCGCCATGATGGAAACCGCCTGCTCCAGAGTCTTTGCCGAGGCATCGTGAAAGTAAGGCGCAGTCAGTTCAACGTTGCGCAGCGAAGGCACACGGAACTCATAGCGGTGCTCTTCTTTTTTGGTCAGATTGTATCTTCCCAGATCGACGGGTTGAATATTTCCCCGCTTTTCAAAATAATTTTCGATCAAGCCCAGCTTTTCATACATATTTCCGCCGACGTTCATGCCCTGATGGCAACTGACACAGCCAAGATCCTTGAACAGCTGATAGCCTTCCAGCTCGTCCTGATTCAGGGCATTTTTCTCACCGCGCAGATATCGGTCAAACTTCCCGTCCGGGGTAACGAGAGAGCGCTCGAAAGTAGCGATGGCATTTTTAATCGCTTCTCTAGTGATCCCGCCCGTGTATAGCGCTGAAAAATCACGCCGGTAACGCTCATCTTGTTCAAGCTTGGCGACTACCTGAGTCCAGTCCATCCCCATCTCGCCCGGATGTTGCACCGGACCGTCCACCTGATCTTCCAGAGTTGCGGCTCGCCCGTCCCAGAACTGCCTGAAATTGAATGCGCTGTTTAAAACGGTAGGGGCATTGATAGGCCCTTCGGTGCCGTTGATGCCGATCGAATGCGGTAAGCCATCCACCCCGCCACGCGCCAGATCGTGGCAACTGGCGCAGGAAATCGTATTGTCCCGCGACAATCTTTTTTCATCGAACAGACGGCGACCCAGTTCAACCTTGCCAGGATCGAGATTCATTTTTTGAGGGAGAGGGGAAATCGGCTCATCGGCAGAATCGGCGGAAAAAGACCATACTTCTGCCACCCTTTCGCGTTGAATGCCTTGCGTGACGTAATAAAACGCCAGAGCAGCAACTACGGGCAACAGGTACACATATTTTTTATTCATGCGTCCTCTTTTTAATAACCACCGAGTTTATGATCTTCCTTTTCGGCCTCATCGTCTTTATAACGATCCCGTATGGCCACAACAGCCTCCCAGTCCCGCAAAAAGGCCTCCACGCAGGCTGGATCGAAATGGGTTCCACTTCCGTCACGCAACATCGCGATGGCCCGGCTATCTTCCCAGGCCTTTTTGTAAGGACGTTCAGAGGTCAGCGCATCGAACACATCGCCGACCGCACATATTCTGGCAAAAAGCGGGATAGCCTCACCGGCAAGTCCGTTCGGGTAGCCTGAACCATCGTATTTTTCATGGTGGGCAAGGGCAATCTGAGCTGCCGCCTGCAACATGGCCGACTGACTGCCATTGAGTATTTCATAACCCAGTATGGCATGGCGCTTCATGATCTCAAATTCGGCCACATCGAGCCTCCCGGGTTTGAGCAGAATATGGTCGGGAATACCGACCTTGCCGATGTCATGCATGGGTGCGGCTTCGAGCAGCATCTCCTGTTCAGCCACCGGCAGGCCCATATTGGCGGCGATGAGTTTGGCAAAATGGGACATGCGCAGGATATGCGCACCCGTTTCAGGGTCGCGCGAGTCTGCCGCCTTGGACAGGCGGATCACCGTCTCGCGCTCGCGGGCCAGAATTTCTGCGGTTGCCTTCTGAACCTCCATATCCAGCCAGGCGGCTCTGTCCTCCAGCTTACGCTGGCTGCGACGCAAAGACAGCATGTTGCGCGTACGGGCCATGAATTCGGCCTTGTCGATAGGTTTGGTGAGAAAGTCATTCGCCCCCGCTTCGAGCGCATGATGGCGAACTTCGATCTGGTCGTTTGCCGTGACCATCAGCACCGGGATATCTTCTCGCCCCGGACTCATCCTGAACCGACGTACGAATTCTATGCCGTCAAGTTCAGGCATCATGTAATCGACGATGATCAGATCCGGCACCTGTTCGGTACACCACGCCAAGGCCTTCACCGGATCGGTAAATTCGACCGGCACACAATCGGCATGACGACGTATCAGATGAGAGATCAGAGTTACGTTGATAGGCGTGTCGTCGATCACAATAACGTTCAATTTCATTTCAAAACCTTCCATCTATGACAAACCGAGCCGATAACAAACAGGCGCGCACTTGGATATAGTAATTTATATGGAGAAGTTTTGCTATGCAAAAGTCACAGCGTGTTAGCGGATAGACTGACGTACAAACTGGATCAGCGCGGGGAGGAAGGACAGAAGAATAACACCCAGAATAATCAGAGTCAGATTGCTTTTAACGACGGGAATATTGCCGAAAAAATAGCCCGCCAGGGTCAGACTGCCTATCCACGCGAGACTGCCTACCGCGCTGAAAAACACGAACAGGCGGTAACGCATCTGGCCTAAGCCTGCAACGAACGGGGCGAAGGTGCGGATAATCGGCATGAAGCGAGCGAATATTATGGTTTTGCCGCCATGTTTTTCGTAAAAAGCATGTGTCTTATCCAGATGGGCGCGTTTTAGCAGCCGACCCTCCAGACGATAAAACAGGCGCATGCCGATCAGTCTACCTACCCAGTAGTTGGTATTATCCCCGCTGAACGCCGCGATGATCAGCAGCGGGATCAACCAGTGCAGTTGCAGCGCACCCAGTCCACACAAAGCCCCGGCGACGAACAACAGCGAATCTCCCGGCAGAAAAGGCGCGAACACCAGCCCTGTTTCGGCAAAAATAATGGCAAACAGTATCGCATA
This sequence comes from uncultured Gallionella sp., assembly GCA_964410705.1. Classification (GTDB taxonomy): domain Bacteria; phylum Pseudomonadota; class Gammaproteobacteria; order Burkholderiales; family Gallionellaceae; genus Gallionella. The sequence goes on along the minus strand of CAYPIG010000053.1, from coordinate 13,624 downwards.
CACCCATACCCCGTAATCCTGCACCAGGGCCATTAAATGCGTGTCTAGATGCAGTACTAAATCAATCAGGGTAGTTAACAAGTCGGCAGTTCCAAATCAAAGCTCCAGGGTTTACTACTTAACGGAAAACCGTTAATCGGCTTTCACGGCAAAGCTTCTTCGGAGACGATAACCTCGGTCTTGATAAAGTCTTCGCGGGACACCCCCAGCCACATCAGAATAGGGCTTGCGACCAGCACGGATGAGTAGATACTGAACAGGATGCCTATGGTCAGCGCCATCGCAAAATAGTGCAGCGTCTCGCCCCCCAAAAACAGCATCGCACCGACCATCATCTGCGTGCAGCCGTGGGTGATGATGGTGCGTGACATGGTGCGGGTGATGGCGTTGTCGATGATCTCGGCGACTTCGGCGCGGCGCATCTTGCGGAAGTTTTCCCGGATACGGTCGAACACCACCACCGATTCGTTCACCGAATAACCCAGCACGGCCAGCACGGCCGCCAGCACCGACAGCGAGAATTCCCACTGAAAGAAGGCGAAAAATCCCAGTATGATCACCACATCGTGCAAATTGGCGATGATCGCCGACAGGCCGAACTTCCATTCGAAGCGCAGCCAAAGATAAGCTACGATGCCAAGAGAAACCAGCAATAGCGCCATCGCACCATTCTCGATCAGATCTTTTCCTACCTGAGGCCCCACGAACTCAACGCGGCGAACCTGCACGCTCGCATCCTGTTTTTTAAGCGTTTCCATCACCTGTTCGGAGAGTTTGGCACCGGCAAGGTTTGCTTTCAAAGGAATCTGTATCAGCACATCGCGGCTGGAGCCGAAGTTCTGCACCAGCGCATCTGGCAGACTGGCCTTGGCCAGCTGTTCGCGAACAATGGTCAGGTCGGCAGGCTGTGCATAATGCACCTCCATCACCGTACCGCCGGTAAAATCGACGCCGAAGTTCAGGCCTTTGGTCGCCAGAAAGAATACGGCGAATAAAAAGGTTACCAGAGAGATCGCCGTAGTGTAACGGCCATAACTCATGAACGGGATATCCTGCTTGATCTTGAAGAGTTCCATGTTATTCCTCAGCCGATGGAGACGTTAGCCAAACGGGCGCGGCGACCGTAAAGCAGGTTGACGATGGCGCGCGACACCAGCACCGAACTGAACATCGAGGTCAGTATTCCCAGACAGAGCACCACCGCGAAACCCTTGATAGGACCCGAACCGAACAAAAACAGTGCGATACCGGCGATCAGATTGGTGATGTTCGAGTCAACGATAGTCGCAAACGCGTTGTCATAACCCGCGTGGATCGCCGCCTGCGGCGTGACGCCATTGCGCAGCTCTTCGCGTATGCGTTCATTGATCAGCACGTTAGAGTCGATCGCCATACCGAGGGTGAGCGCAATACCCGCCATACCCGGCAGGGTCAGCGTCGCCTGCAGCATGGACAACAGCGCCACCAGCAGCAGCAAATTCGCCGCCAGCGCCACTACCGAGATCGTGCCGAACATCAGGTAATAAGCCACCATAAACACCGCGATCAGCATGAATCCTATCTTGGTGGAATTGAAACCGCGCGCGATGTTATCGGCGCCCAGACTCGGGCCCACGGTGCGCTCTTCGACGATCTCCATGGGAGCGGCCAGCGCACCCGCACGCAACAGCAGCGCCGTATCCTGAGCTTCTTCGGTGGTCATCCTGCCGCTGATCTGAACCCTGCCGCCGCCGATTTCTTCGCGGATTACCGGCGCGGTGACAATTTCACCATGCCCCTTTTCAAACAGGATGATCGCCATGCGTTTTCCTACGTTTTCGCGCGTCGCATCCTTGAATTTGCGCGCGCCCACCCCATCCAGATTGATGTGGACTGCAGCTTCGTTATTCTGATTGTCAAAACCGGGCTGTGCATCGTTGATGCGTTCACCGGTGAGCATCACCTGCTTTTTGACCAGTATGCTCGCGCCTTCCCGGTCCTTGAACATCTCGGTGCCGAAAGGTGCCGCACCGCCTGCGCCTATCTGATGTTCATCATCCACCATGCGCACCTCCAGTGTCGCCGTGCGACCCAGAATATCCTTGGCGCGTGCCGTATCCTGCACACCCGGCAGCTGAACCACTACGCGATCTATCCCTTGCTGCTGAATCACAGGTTCTGCCACCCCCAACTCGTTGACGCGGTTGCGCAGGGTCAGCAAATTCTGCTGCACCGCGGATTCCTGTATGCGACGTTCCGCTTCGGGCTTTAACGCCGCCTGCAACAAAAATTCGCCGTTCAGCTCTTTCTCGATCAAGGTATAGTCGGTAAACCGCTGTTTTAATTGATCCAATCCGCGCGCTCTGGCGTCCGCATCGCGGAATTTGACCAGCAACAGATTCCCCTCACGGCTCACGCCGGAATAAGCGACATTCTCTTCGCGCAGCGCGGTGCGTATATCCCCGGTCGCCGCTTCCAGCGCCTTGTCCAGGGCCGCCTTCATGTCAACCTGCAGCAGAAAATGCACGCCGCCCCGCAAATCCAGCCCCAGATACATCGGCAGCGCATGCAGACTGGTCAGCCAGGCGGGCGAACGCGGCAACAGATTCAAGGCAACCACATAATCTTCGCCCAGCTGAGCCTTGAGCATATCCTTGGCCTTTAACTGCAAATCCGTATCGGCAAAACGCGCCTTGATGCTGTTGCCGTCCAGCGCGACCATTTCCGCGTTCAGCTTAGCGGACTTGAGCGCCGTATCCACCCGGTCCAATAACGCGCTGTCCGCTTTCATGCTGGCACGCAGCGGCAGGATTTGTACGGCGGGGGATTCACCGTAAAAATTCGGCAAGGTGTAGATCAGACCGGTCAGCAACACGACCAGAATCAGCAGATACTTCCACAGCGGGTATTGATTCATAACAACCTCAATGTATTGCGTGCGATACGGCGTTCGAGAATTTGCGGCTTACTTGATAGACTTGATCGTACCCTTGGGCATGACCGCCTGAATCGCAATTTTCTGCACAGTCACTTCCAGATTTTCGGCCAGTTCAACGCCCACATAGTCATCATAAACCTTGGTGACGCGCCCCAGCTCGCCGCCTATCGTCACGACTTCATCGCCGCGCTGCAGGGCTTCAACCATGGCCTTGTGCTCTTTGGCCCGCGTCTGCTGCGGACGCAACACCAGAAAATAAAACACCGCAATCAGTGCGATCAGCGGCAAGTACTCCATAAAACCACCTGGTGCCGCGCCTGCGGCCTGTGCATATGCGTTACTGATAAACATACTCTGCTCCATGAATCATTCAAAAGGCGCGCATTCTAGCACGATGTCAACTTCATGCCTGCACGACGGCGGGCGAAATCCTCGGCAAATTCGGCAAAGCTGTCGTCTTCGATCGCCGCCCGCATCTGCCCCATCAGCTGCTGGTAATAGTGCAGGTTGTGTATCGTGTTGAGTCTTGCACTCAATATTTCCTTGAGCCGGTACAGATGATGCAGATAGGCGCGGCTGAAATTCTGACAGGTATAGCAGCCGCACTCCTCGTCCAGCGGACGCGTGTCCAGACGATATTGGGCATTTTTGATCTTGATATCGCCATTTTGCGTAAACAGCATGCCGTTGCGGGCATTGCGGGTCGGCATCACGCAATCGAACATGTCGACCCCCTGGGCGACCGATGCCACCAGATCTTCAGGTGTCCCCACCCCCATCAGGTAGCGGGGCTTGTCCTGCGGCAACCTCGGCGCGGTGTGCTCCAGGATACGACGCATATCCTCCTTGGGTTCACCTACCGAAAGCCCGCCGATCGCATAGCCGTCGAAGCCGATCGCAACCAGCCCGTCCAGCGACTCATCGCGCAGATTCTCATACATGCCGCCCTGCACGATGCCGAACAGCGCGTTCGGGTTACCAAGGTGGGCCGATTTAGAGCGCGCCGCCCAGCGCAAGGACAGACGCATCGAATCGGCCGCCTCGCGTTCAGTCGCAGGATAAGGGGTGCATTCATCGAAGATCATCGCGATGTCGGAATTTAACACGCGCTGGATGCGCATCGACTCTTCCGGCGTTAAAAACAATTTGTCACCGTTCACCGGAGACTGGAACCTCACCCCCTCCTCGCTGATCCTGCGCAACGCCCCGAGACTAAACACCTGAAAACCGCCCGAATCGGTCAGTATCGGACCATCCCAGCCCATGAAATCATGCAGTCCGCCGTGCGCGGCGATGACATCCAGTCCAGGGCGCAGCCATAGATGAAAAGTATTGCCCAGCACGATATGCGCATTGATGTCGCGCAATTCGGCCGGGCTCATCGCCTTCACCGTTCCGTAAGTGCCGACCGGCATGAAAGCGGGGGTCTGTACGGTTCCGTGAGCCAGTGTCAACTGCCCGCGTCGCGCCTTGCCTGAAGTCTTGTATAAATCGAATTTCATTTGCAACCTTAAAAAAATTAACAGTCAGGATGAATCCCGACCTACACTACTCGCTGCTCGCTACTCGCTACTCGCTGTTTTTCGATCAGCATGGCATCCCCGTAGCTGAAAAAGCGGTACTGCTGCTCGACGGCATGCCGGTAAGCCTGCCTGATCTCGGCCATACCGCCGAATGCGCTGACCAGCATCAGCAGCGTGGATTTAGGCAGATGAAAATTGGTGAGCAGCACATCCACCATGCGAAAACGATAACCGGGCGTGATGAAAATTCGCGTCTCTCCCAGCCCCGGCTGCAATATTCCATCGCCAGATGCGCTCTCCAGCGCACGCAGGCTGGTGGTTCCCACCGCAACCACGCGGCCGCCCGCCAGCCGGGCCCGGTTTATCGCATCAACCGTCGCCTGCGGAATTTCATAACATTCGCTGTGCATGGCGTGCTGCGCGATATATTCCGCGCGCACAGGCTGAAACGTGCCGGCTCCCACATGCAAGGTCACACAGACGATTTGCACACCTTTTGCGCGCAGAGCATCCAGCATGGCTACATCGAAATGCAATCCTGCCGTTGGCGCCGCCACCGCACCCGCCTGACGCGCAAAGACAGTCTGATAACGCGCTTCGTCCTCATCTTCTGCCGCATGCGTAATATAAGGAGGCAGCGGCAGATTGCCGCAACGCTCCAGCAACTCCAGCACGGGCTCTTTAGAGCAAAAGCGCAGATGATAGAACTCACCTCTGCGCCCCAGCACTTCGACATCCAGTTCACCCGCGAGCAACAAGTAACTGCCAGCCGTCGGCGACTTGCTGGCGCGTACTTGCGCCAGCACTTCATGGTCGCTCAGCACACGCTCAACCATCACCTCAATCTTGCCGCCGCTGCGCTTGACGCCATACAGACGAGCTCGTATCACGCGCGTGTCGTTGAGCACCAGCACATCGTTTGCGCGTATCTTCTCCAACAAATCGGAAAACTTGCGATCTTCGAACACCCCGTCGTGAACACACAACAATCGGCTCGCGCCGCGTATTTCGGGCGGGTGCTGTGCAATCAGCCCTTCCGGCAGAGAAAAATCAAATTCATCGGTACGCATCAAACACCCGTCCAGACACAAAGGCGAGATTGTAGTTGATCTTGAAAACTGTTTCATGGATAATGCGCAAATTCCTTGCCGGGGTGATGGAACTGGTAGACGTGCCGGACTCAAAATCCGGTGCCCGAAAGGGCGTGGGGGTTCGATTCCCCCCCCCGGCACCACATTGATAAATTAGCCACTTTCCCAAGTGGCTTTTTTATTGCCTTTTTTCCGAAAAAACACCATAAACCCCAATAAAATCAAAGCATCACCATTTTTCCCTGTTGTCTCATGCCGATTCAAAAGGTTTCAGTTAGCCTCACTGTGTCCCGCGCTTCTGGGGGTATCGCTGGGGGTATTTCTTGAATTCTTGGGGGTATGGGGGTATCGTTCAGTCTCTTTTGGGGGTATCGATGAACAATATGGGGGTATCGTGGGAAAATTAAACGATAAAGCTGCGGCAGCGTTAAAAGCCGCCGAAAAAGATTTTAAAGTAAGCGACGGCGACGGATTGTTTATGCTGGTCAAGACAAACGGTTCAAAACTGTGGCGGTTAAAGTACAGGTTCGGCGGGAAGGAAAAACTTTTAAGCATCGGCCAGTACCCCACCGTAAGCCTCAAGCAAGCCCGCGAATGGGCATTAGACGCACGCAAACTACTGGCTGGGGGTATCGACCCCGGCCAGGTCAAGAGCGACGTGAAAGCCGCTCAAGTCGCAGCTGCCGCCGTCATTGCCGCACCACCAGCCCAGCCGGTTGATACAGTCGAGGAAATAAGCCGTGAATGGCTGGATAAGTTTAGCAATAGGTGGAGCGACGGGCATTTATCAAAGCTGACACGATCACTGGAAAACAACCTGTTTCCGTGGATTGGCAAGGAAGAAATCAAGGCTATCACACCAGCGGGATTGCTTGCTGTACTTCGACGTGTCGAGGCGCGCGGTGCGTTGGATACCGCCCACCGCTTGCACCAGACCTGCGGTCAGATATGGCGGTACGCAGTGGCCACAGGCCGCGCGGAACGCGATATTACAGGCGATTTGAGGGGAGCATTACCCCCTGCGACCGAAACGCATTTAGGAGCGATTGTTGAGCCTTCCGAGGTTGGCGAGCTGTTGCGCAACATAGATGATTACAAGGGTTCGTATGTAGTTAGGCTTGCGTTGCAGCTAGCTCCGCTTGTATTTGTAAGACCGGGGGAACTTCGGCAAGCAAAATGGATTGAATTTGATTTTGAAAAAAATCTTTGGGTAATCCCAGCCGAGCGCATGAAAATGCGCAAACCTCACGTCGTGCCGTTGTCAAAGCAAGTTTTGGGGTTGCTGAACGAACTGAAATTGGCATGTAACGGTAGCGAGCTTCTTTTTCCATCACCTCAATCTAGAACCAGATGTATCAGCGACATGACTATACTGAACGGTATTCGTCGGATGGGATATGAAAAGGGAGAAATGACGGCGCACGGCTTCCGGGCGATGGCAAGCACAAACCTTGAGCAGCTTGGTTACGATGTGCGGCTTATCGAGGTACAGCTCGCGCACGCAGACCAGGACGAAGTGCGCGCGGCATATAAGCGCGAAACTCACCTGCTGCGCTTGGAAGAGCGCAAAAAGATGATGCAGCATTGGGCGGATTATCTGGATAGCCTGCGCACCGGCGCGGCTATCCTGCCGTTCCAAAAATACGCTTAATCGGTTATGCTAACTTTCGTAGCGTATCCAAATCAATTCGTAATATGGAGCATTTATGAGCGAAAGACTGAAACGATTTTTATTTGGCGTGACACTATGCCTCACAATCTCCTCTGCAAGTGCAGATATGCAACAAGAACAATGGTGTAAAGTTTTAGCAGGGAATACTTTTAACATAATGGAAGCTATTCATGAAAACGTCGACTCCAACGTGATATACGATCATTTTATTGGTGGGCAATCAAACCGTTTAATGAAAAGTTTTATGAAAACAGTAGTCGATGATGCGTATGCTCGTAGAGATTTAACATCAAATGAATTTGTTCAATATCGTATGTATCGATGCCCTGCTGACTGGTCAGCAGTAGCATCATTAAACTCTAGATACTGAAATTCACTCGCGTGCTTGCCGCATTGCCAATGGCAGCAGTTTATTTGCTGTGTGATCGTACCGAACTAAACACTACACCCATTGCAGCGTCACGATATAACCACATTTAATAGCATGGTGACCAATCTTGATAATCGTCCCAAATAATACCCCCAGTATTAAGATTGGAGCCTTTGTAACCACTAAAACTCGACATGGACTCTCGAATATTTTCAGGCATTCTATTTCCCATTCTTTGCTCGTTATTAATTGATCCTGAAAATGTCATTCCAGAAATTCTGATTTGGATTTTATTGCCGGAAGAACCCTCTACGAATCCGACAAGATCAGTTCTACCATTGTATTTTTGAAATACTTCCTGCCCCATTACTTGCCAACCAGTTGACATTGACATTGCCGTGTTATTTAACGTTGCGCAAATTTTTTGACCGACCTGAGTCACTCTCTGTCTCTTGGCGGCTATTTCTTGTTCGGCTTGTAAGCGTTTGGTTTCAATACTCACCAACTCTTCTTTTGCTGATCCATTGCCCTGGTTAGCCGACTTGCGAAGCCAATTCATGGCCTCATTTTCGTCTTTGTAAACACCTTGCCCCCTTGCATACATAAACCCTAGACTGTACTGTGCACCTGCGTAACCTTGTTCAGCCGCCTTCCGATACCATTTCACAGCCTCCGCGAAATTTTTTGACACTCCATTGCCGAAGTAATAGGCATCACCAAGAAAATCTTCTGCGCGTGCGTACCCTTGCTCTGCTGCTTTACGAATCCAATTCGTAGCCTCTAAAAAATCTTTTTCAATACCTCGACCTGAATAGTACATCGCCCCCAAATTAGTTTGCGCTTGTGCATCTCCTTGCTCAGCAGCTTTTCGATACCAGCTAACAGCTTCAGCAGCATCTTTCGGGACACTTTGCCCCACCTCGTAGGCAATACCAAGAAAAAGCTGCCCTTTTGCATCCCCTTGTTCAGCAGCTTTGCGGTACCACTCTACCGCTTTTGATGCATCTTTTTTTACTCCTAAACCTTCTTCATACGCTAATCCAATTTTTATCTGAGACGAAGTGTCACCTTGCTCTGCTGCTTTACGATATAAAACAGCAGCCTTTACCAAATCTTTTTTTACCCCGTATCCATATTGATATATCAGTCCAAGATTGTGCTGAGCGTTTGCATCCCCGCTCTTAGCAAGCGGCTGCCACTCCTTTATCGCAGCGGCATAGTCCCCATTGTTATAGGCAGTAACACCCTCATCAACACCAGCAGAAGCTGATAGTGATAAAAATATTGCAAAAATAAACATCGTTAATCGTGTTAATCGTTGAAGTTGAAGCACTTTTATCCCCTAGTGAATTGCATCAATAAACTTTTATCAAGTTGTGACATACCTGTGCTGCTGCTATTTAAAGAGCATAGGCAGCAGCAGGATCGGATCGACGGCAGACCAGCCCAAGGTCAAGATCAAACTCCGATCGCGCCTGTAATACCGCGCATCGCTTCGTCTATCATGGCATCTGGCATCAGAGTTGCAGAGTCTTTATCTGACATGACGGAAACGCGGGCATCCTTACCATCGAAGTGACGGTTGGCAACGATCAGCACTTGCTGCCGGTAAGTCGAGGGGGTGGCCTGCGGTTTGAGTTGACCACCGCTAAAGACAGCCAGCAAACCACCCGCCGCGCTCTTCAGCATACCGCTCTTAACCTGTGGCGCTTCAATCACATGTGGCGCATCAAGGAATACCCCCAAAGGCTCTGTGACACCATCACGATTCGGTTCTGCCGCGACGTTGTATTCACCATCGAATTGATAAACAACTTCAGCCGCTGCTTTGTCGTCGATCAATATAAACCCAGCGCCCTTGAAGGCGGCGCGCAGTTTTTCGGTGAGCGTCTTGCCGTTGACGAACTCAACGAACAGCTTGCGCTCCTTGTCCTGTTGAGCCAGACCTACGGCTTGTTCAACCGCAAAATCCTCTTTGGACTTGGCCGCTTCCAGCTCGGCGCTAAATTTCGCCTTGTTTTTGTCCAACCCTCCCTGCAATTGATTCGCAACATTCGCAGGCTCTGGCTGAGGCTGAGCTTGTGGCGCGCTACCAATAACGATATTGAACCAGGGCGTGCTTAAAAATGGCTTCGGCGCTTTATCTGTTGCCTGCACCGCCTGCGCTGCTTGAGCCGGGGTTGGGGTTGGGTTTGTGTTTTGCGTCCCTTGCGCCGCGTCATAACGGGCAAGCACAGCGCGCGACTGAGATTGAGGCTGCCCCATGGCCACCGCCGCATCAGCGCGGGCAATCGCGGCTGACGGGGTGCTGAGCGCCGCATTACCGACTGCGCCCATCAAGCCGTTGGCGGTAAACATCTGGTCGTTCTGCTTGTTCTTTTCAATCTCTTGCTGCGCGCTCAGGTTGTTCGCGGTGTCCATCATGCCGAACTGTTTGGCGGTGATGCGTACCATTTTTTCTTTTTGCAGGGGGCTGAGGCCTTTGTTTGAATCAATCTTGGCGACCGCTTCTTTGAACTTGGCGTCCAGCGCCGCTTTTTCCTTCAGGCGCTTGGCTTCAATTTCCTCTGGGCTGTCGGCCAGTGCCTTATCCACGACTGCGCCGCCAATTTGGCCGAGCAAACTGAAGCCCGCCCCGATCAGGTCATTGCTACCCAATGCGTGAGCCTGCCCGATTGAGAGTGCCGCAATTAATGCAAATGTGATTTTTTTCATACGACCATCCCTTAAAAAAATTTTGTTGAACTTTTTTGAACGATTTAAGCAAAAACAGCGGGTTTTGTCACCTATCAACCCTGATAGGTGCGCAAAACGAAAAAATGTGGTATGCGCGGCGCGCGTAAAATTGTGCCGCGCATTGCTTCGTCGATCAGCAACGCTCAATGTACAGGTCTGCTACCCCGCCAACTTCATCGCCGTTCACATCTGGCAGCGGCAAACTGTGCCCCAGACCAGATATAAAAGCAGTCGCGACCGCATCTGTCATAATTTTTTCGCGTGCCCTTGTTGTTTTAGCAGAGCGAAGCGCCGAAAACATGCCGCCACCACCGTTCGCCGCCGCGTTCAGCAGGGAAACCTGTTCCGGGGTAACCGGAATGCCCACATTGAAAAACACGGAATTGGATGGCGCAGACAGCCAGCCGACTTTTCCTGAGTCAATATCAAGATGCGCAAACAGGCATTCAGTCTGAGAATTGGTGTTCATTGTGTAAATTTCCTTTTTTATTAGTTGCCGGGAGTGGCCCAGCACAGGTTATGAATTACTGTTCTGCGTAGCAGGCAACCCATTCCTCAGCCAGCGCGATCAGAAACTCTTCTCTGTTTACCTTCCTTGACGCCTTTTTCCACTCCTTTATTTCATTTATCGTTTCCCTCGCGTGTTCGTTCAGACGGTCTTGGCACGCCGAATATTTTATTGACTCAATCTCGCTGTCGGCCATTGCACCAAAATTTTCCAACATACTCAATCCGTTACGAAGGTATTCCGCGATATTTTCTTTTTCATCGTCATGCCCACCGATGCACCCAGCAAGTCTAGCTCGCGCATGTGCCTCTGGCGTGTGATCCGTCGGATATTCATTTTCACGGGTGATGATGCCCACAAAACTAACTACATTCATTTTCAGTTCCTTTTAGTTTAGTTGTTGCCGGGTGCTGCCCAGCGTGGTTGGTGATAGTGTAAGGGAAGAAGATGCGAAATTTACTGACAGGCCAACCATGCATCTGCCGCCGCAGCCCGCAAATCCCCCGGCAGCAGAAAAATCAGGGTACTGACAAAAGCCTCAGTGCCGCCCGCCGCAGCCGCTTTCATGGCTTCGGTCTGCTGTTGAGGGCTCAGATCGGACAGGCCATCAGCGGCGCAGTTGTGCAGCTCCTGGACGATTTCAGACGCTGTTTGCAAGGCTGGTGTGCTGGTATTGTTCATTTCTCTACTCCTGCTCGGGTTGAGCCGCTCCACGTACTTCGACAGCTCCGCCGTCCCGTTCACATCAAAACCGTTTACATCTACGTGTTTATCGCCCAGCGCAGCGGTGACAGACGAAGCAACGGCGGTTTCGAGTATTTTTTCGCGGTATTCATAGGTTCTCGCTGATTGCCAGCCATCGTGTTCAATCACTGGCTTGCCTTCATTAAGCTTGACGACTTGCTCAGGTGTTACAACAATGTTGGTTTGAACAAGAACTCCCGTGCAAAATTCTTTTGCATACCAGCTAACTTCACCAGTGGCAATATCAATGTGTGCGAATAAACATTCTTTGGGTTTAGGATAGAAATACATTTAAAACTCCTTTTTTTAATGCCGGGAGCCGCCCGGCGCGGTTTTTTTTGGGTGTTACCAGGTCTGATCTTCGATCTGCCGCGATTGGTCGGCGGTGATAATTCCGGCCATGCAAAAAGCCTGCGCCCCGCCGAGAATCTGACCGTGAAAAAATGAATTTTTATTGGAAAGGTACAAATTCACTTGGCTTTGCAGATAGTCCATCGCCCGCGCGTTCGGGGTTTGGACTGCTGGTGTTTTCTGTGTGATTTCCATGCTTAAATTCTCCTGTCCGGTTGATATATACAAGGTGTCAGGACGCGAAAAATGCAAAAACTTGTTCGGCGATTTCTTTGACGATCTGCGCGCCTGCCCACTTGTCGGACAGGTCGTTCACCGTCTGAAAAAAAACTGTGATTTGCAGAATAGTTTTTTGCATTTCCCTACCCCCTGCCCTTGTTTACGCTGCCGCCTGGTCTTGGTCTTCTTCGGCTTCTTCCGTGACCGTCACAAATTCAGCGGCCTTCCTTGCAGCTGCCGCTGCCGTGAAGATGACCTTTTTATCGTTCTTCAGCACCTTCAACCATGAAGCGATATAGGAATCATGCTGCAACTGCCCATCAACGCCAGTTGAAGCGCACAGGAAGGCCGCGCCAAGCTCGGCAACCAGCTCTTCGAAGGCATAAGACGCATCACCAAAACGACCGCTGAAATCACGCGCCAAGCGGCTTTTATGGCCGGTCCAGTGGGTTAACTCGTGCAGGGCAGTCGCGTAAAAATCAGGAATAGACTTGAATTCTGTTTTGTTAGGCAGGTGGATTTTGTCGAGCGACGGGATAAAGCAAGCGCGGTTCATGCCGTATTGAATTTCCGCTTGGCCTAGCAGGATTTCAGCGGCGGCGTTATCTTCAAACTCGCTAATTTGTGGCTGTGCTGCTTGAGTGAATTTTTCCGGCAAGCCTTCGATCTGTTGCGTATTGAATACGGTAAATGTGCGCAATAAAGGTATTACCTTTTCTTTGTCGTCGCCCTGTGCGTCCTGTTTTTCTTGAATGGTCAGCGGCTTGAAAAACACAACCGTTGTGCCCTTCTCGCCCTTGCGCACATTGCCGCCTGCTGTTTTGGCTTGCTGGTAGGTAAGCCATTGATTGCTTGAAAATTCGCTCATTGCTAGCAAAACGGTATTGATACCGCTGTACTCGCGACCTGTCACTGCATTGCGCGGTGCCCCCAGGCTCGACCAAGGTTTAACCCAAGGGGCTGAACCTGCTTCAAGCGCAGCGATGATCTTGTCTGTGATTTGCTGGTAAATGTCATTCGTTTTCATGATTTTGTCCTTTGTTTTTTAAAGCATCTTCCTGAATCTTGAGCCTGATTTTGATTTCCTTGCGGGGCAGGTATTCCCGCGATAAAACTTTGCTTCTCCCCTCATCCCGTCGCCTTGCCGCAACTTCCCGATAGAATTTCAAAAATCAGATATGCAGCCAAAATCGCAGCGCAAGGCCGCAGGCCGCGAACGATTGCAGGGGCACCCGAAGGGCGCGACGCGTGTTTGATTTTTGAAATTCGGTAGGGACGTTCGGCGTTTTAGGCGGGGGGATTAGGGGAGAAGCATTTTGCGAAGTGCTGCCACGAGAGGCCAAAATAACAAGCCGCGCGCAGCGCACCAACCGGGCGAATGCCCGGCCTCTGGCAAGCGGAGCGGAGCGCGCAGCGAAGCGGAGGGGGTTGGGGTTGAGGGGTTTGAGGCCAGCGCAGCGGCCAGCAGCGTAGCGTGGGGTTTGAGGCCAGCG
>CAYPIG010000052.1:6713-21478 GCA_964410705.1 uncultured Gallionella sp. | reverse complement strand
ACCGGCCTGTCACGCCGGGGGTCGCGGGTTCGAGTCCCGTCCACTCCGCCAACATAAAAAGCCGTTGAGAAATCAACGGCTTTTTTCATTACGCCGCGCAAATTCCGTATCTGGGCAGGATGTTGTATACCACATTGAAACGGTGAGCCTGTATGGCATCGTGAAATAGCTTCCAGTCGCTTTTCAGGAAATTATCCCGATAGGGAAATACCGGCAGATCGAAACTGCTGCCAAGAGCCGCCGCTTTCCAGGAGTCGTTGCCGCGCGCGAAATAGTCGTTGATGTCGACCGGGCCGCAAACGGTGAATGCGCCTATGCTGATGGCCTTGAGCCATTTCTGGTGGCGTTCATCGCCGGATTCCAGTTGGAGATTGCTGAACATGTTCTGCAACTGCAAACGGGTCGCATCCGTCAGCCCTTTGACCGAAGCTACTGGATCCTTCAGACGGTAACGGCGCATGGCGATGCACATGTGTTCGCAGGCTTGCATGAAGTCCAGAGTATTGTCCCGCTGGATCAGCTCCCCCCGGCCGTTTTTGTATTGCCACTTGAGAAAGGGCAGATCCGGAAAACCCAGCGCTCGGGCATGGCCCAGCGGCGGAATGGTGTCGTCCAGTATGTTCCTGAGCGCGCCTGCCAGCCCGTCGGAAAAGATGCCGCAATGGTCGGTTTCCACCGCGTGTTCGACCTCGTTGACTTTATGCAGCACCCCGGCAAATCCCTGATGCGCCCAGGTATCGGCATATACGTGCAGGCTTATCCCCAGCCGGTGCAGGGCATAGGGACGATGCTGCTCGATGATCGCATCGCGCACCATTTCCTGCGAGATCGGGCTGTTCGGCGTGCAGATGATCTTGTCTATGAAGTGGCCGTCGGGATTTTGTGCGGCAGGCATTCCCGCGTTGCCGGGGAGAAAATGAAAAGGCATCCACACGCAGTGATTGGCCAGCTCTTCGGTGTTGCGTTTGTCGAGCATCTTGTGCGCCGAACTGATGCGGTTGTATACCGCGCGGTTGTCGAAATAAACGGTGCCGCTGCTGGTGGCATCGTCCACATATTGCGAGGCGTAGGCGATGATGCCGGAATCGCGGTGATCGAAGCCTGCGTCGCGCGCCACGACATAGGTCGCCGTGTGGTGAAAATCGATTTGCATGATCAGCCTCCTGTTTGAATTAATCGAATCCGATCGCCTGACGGTGTTTTTCCCATTCATCATCCATCAGCAGGAAATAGCCGAACAGACGGTAGTCGTAGCGGGCAGGATCAGTCGCGGAATGGTAGGGCAGTGCCAGCGCCGTGGCGTAGATCAGCTGACCTAAAAAAAGGCCGTCGGCAATTTCAACCAGTTCGTCCAGGCAGTATCCGATAGGCGCCGGTCCGCCTATCATCGGATAACGGTAGTTGAACTGAAACACCCGCCGCCCGCGGTTGATGGGCAGGATGGAGGTCTGGTCGGCAACCCCCAGAAAAGCATATCCCTGGCGGCTGAACGGGGAGCCTGAAACGACAGAGGCGCGTTGCAAGACCGCATCCGGCGTTCGGTAATTCAGATCGCTGATGCTCATCAGTGCATCGACGCTCAGGATGCGTTTATCCTGCAGGTTATAGCCCATCACATAGCGCTCATCCGCCTCCTTGGCCCAGAACTGTTTATCCTCATCGCTCATCCCCTGATCCCAGGCATGGGCAAGATGCGCGGCGTAGCGTCCCGCGCGGGGGTGAGCTGCGTTCTGACTCAGCGCAAAATAATGCGGGGCACTGGCTAAGTGAAACTTCAGCTGCGAGGCTCTGGCAGGATAGCGGTAGGCAAGATTGGCGCTTTCATCGACCAGCATGGACAGCTTGCGGGGCGGGATTTTTTCGAAACATTTGCCAGCCCAGGGAAAGATGTATTGGGCCAGATTGTGCCAGACCAGATCAGGCAGATTGGGGCTGGATAATTCACCGTTGGTAAGGCGCAGGGCGAGCAAGCCCGGCAGGATCTCGGCCTCATGACGATCGAACCCCGAGCGCAGGTTGAGCGCGATACCGTGGTAATAATCAAAGCCGTGAGCGACCTCAGCCTCCCCGTACCAGTCCTGATACTCCTGACCTTCGAGGCGGATGTTGTAGCCTTTTGCGCCGCGCCCCTGAAACAGTCCGTGGTTGACTACAGGTGCGATACCGGTGAGAAACAGCCTGTGCAGCGGATCAAAGCATACCGGCGAAGAATCAGATTGCGCCAGAATGTCGCGGCTTGTGCGCTGCAGCATCTGCAGCACCGACTCATCCTGTTGCAGTTGCGCGGCAGTGGGGGTAAACAGAGTGGTAAATTTTTTTTCAAACGAGGAGCGCTTGGGTGCGGGCGCAGGATTTTCCTGCCCGGCGGGAGAGTCACCGGTATATCCTGCCTCAAATTCCCGCGGGCGTAACTGCGGAAAAGCCGCATAAATCCGGCTGGCATAAACAGGATCCATCATCAGAAAATAGCCGTTGTTCTGATATCCGTAATCCTGACCATCCGGACTATAAGGCTCACCTAGTTCAACCGGAATAAAGGGCAGTTCGGACTTGCCTGTGCTGTAGTGCCGGGTTGCGTAGATCAGCTGGCCCAGATAGATGCCTTCGTGTATCTGCACGACTTCGTCGATCAGACAGCTCATCGGAAAAGCAGGATTCAGAGCCGGCCAGCGGTAATTGAGCGCATAGACTGTTTTACCCTCATCCAGCACGGAAGGATAAAGTGCTGCCAGATAGTAGCCGCCGGTCTTGCTGTAGGGGATGACCGCTTCCTTTTCGATGTTTTCCGCCAGCAGCGCAGCTTCGAACCCAACGCTATTTGAACTGTCGGGGCGGTCTTTAAGATGCCATGCCTGAGTGATCAGCGGCAGCGCCTGAAACCGGGAATCTGGCGTGTCGCGGAAAAAATTTCTGCCAAGGCGGCAGGTGGCGCTATCGTAGGCTGCCGTTGCGGCGGGGTGATGGCTGCATTTTTGCGCCCACATCTCGTGCGATACCGGCTCGAAAGTCTTGCCCATCCATATTCCGGTGTCGGCCAGCGTGCTGTTCCATAAAGTCGCAAGGATTTCCATACCTGCAATAGCCGTGCGAACCCCGTTGAAATTTTTTGAGATTTCCCCGAAAAAATCGCTGTCCCTGAGGCTCAGCGATATGCCTATCATCGGACCGTCCAGCGGCATGGCTCGCCCGCACAGGAACAGCGTATGCAGCTTTTCGTGCATGGCAGGCCACTCGTTTTTCCGCCGGTTGTCTGCCAGTATGCGTTGATAGCGTGCCAGCTGATCATAAAAATCGCCCCGGTAATCGCAGGCGAGCAAATCGGCCAGACGGTTATCCAGTTCACGGGCCTGCTGCCGGTCTTTGCAGGGGTAATTTTCGCTGTCCAGATAGTGCATGATGCCCCTTTCTGTTAACTATTGGCCTTTACCGTCGCCTTGAGTTCCGACAACTGAGTCAGTATGGCCTGGGTGTTTCCGCCGGATACGGTGACGCCCAGCGTGACGATGCGGCTCATGATGTTGAGCACTCGGCTCACATCGCGGATTTTTTCGAGGGCGGCGGTCGCGCCTTCTATGGCGTCTGCCAGCTCTTTGGCGGTGAGTGAACCGTTGCTCGCCAGCAGGGTGATGCCGACCGCACGGTAGCGGTCCGCGTCGTAGCGCAATGCCGTCTCTTTTTCGATCAGCATCTGATATTCGGCATCGGATAGGCTGGTTTTGAGCGACCTGCGCAGCAACAGCGCGGCAGAGGCGGCGGCCTGCATGGCATCGGCGACATCGAAGACCTGATCACGGGTGAGTTTTTTGTTGGTTAGCATGGTGTACACTCTTTCAGACTAGAAGGTGGCATGGAGTTTTTTTCTGACCGCATTGATCCGGCGGCCGTAATCTTTGATCAGCGCAAGCTGCATCTTTTGCTCGTGCAGCAACGATGCGTGCGCCTCTACCATCGCGATGACGGCTTTGAGCAGTTCTGCTGCGGCAGTCCTGCGCTCGGCCAGATTGGCGTTCTGCTGTTTGATGATTTCGAGCAATTCGCGGGCGCGCAGCGGCTCGCGCTCCCTATATCTGTCGTTGAGGATTTCCGCCATTCCTTCCAGATTGCTCTGTTCATTGGCAAGTATCGGCAGATAGGCACGGTTGACGAAAGTTTCGATCAGATCGACTGCATCGGCCAGTTGGACGGTGTGTGCAGAAAAACTTCTGACATCGGGCAGCGTTGCGCAGCCGGACAGGGCGGCGATGGCGATGAATAGCAAAACTCGCATGACATGTTCCTTTTTCATATACTTTTGGCAGGTTTGCACAAGGGCTTTGCGACATCCTTGCGGTCGCAGTCGGTTTTTTCCGTACGCGGCTTATCGGGGATGGAAGGCGGTGGCGCCGCCGCCATGGACAGAGTCATCAACAGATAAAGTATCTCTTGCATGGCGCGCTCCGTAACATGGTAGGGTGGGCGCAGTTTTTCAGATCAGGGGGCAGGGAACAATATGCCTGAAGGCCTAGGTAATCAGGCTGCGGTCCAGTAATGCCGTCGGCTTCTCCGGTAAGCTTCCACCCTGATGCCTGCCGCATCCATCTGGATCAGAATGGCACCGTCCCGGTCGGAGCGCAGCAAAAGGGCGCCGCTGTCCTGATAGCGCTGTAAGATTTCCGCTTTGGGGTGGCCGAAACGGTTGCGGTAGCCTGAGGTGAATACCGCATAGTCGGGCAATACCGCTGCGACAAATTCTATGCCGGAAGAGCTGGAACTGCCGTGATGCGGCACGATCAGCAAGTCGGAGTCCAGCTTTTCTGCATGACTATTCAGCAGCCGCGCCTCGCCGCGTTTTTCGATATCGCCGCTCAGCAGGATATGGTGTGCTCCGCTGCCGATGCGCAGCACGCAGCTGTTGTCCTGTGCACCGGGCAGGCGTTTATTCTGATCCGGATTGAGGATCTCGAATGAGATGCCGTCCCAGTTCCAGTTCATTCCGTCACGACAGGGGTTGAGAGACGATTTTTTTGAAGACATGACCCAGCCTGTCTGCATGTTTTCAAGCAGCGCCGCTGTGCCGCCTGAATGATCCTTGTCCTCATGGCTTAAAATCACGCCATCCAGGCTGTGTATGCCCGCCAGATGCAAAGAGGCGTGAAGTTCATCGCCCCAATATTGCGGCCCGCTATCGTAGAGCAGGGTGTGATTTGAGGTCTGCACCGCCACCGACAAGCCCTGACCGACATCGAAAATGATCATGCGCAGACTGCCGGATTCAGGGGCTTGGGGTTTGTTCAGAAACACCGGCAGCATCAGTATCAAACCAAGATAGCGCGCGGGCATGCCGCGCGGCGAGAGCAGCCAGAGCACGCCTGTCATGCCGATCGCAACCGTCCACGGCGGAGGGGAATGCTGCTGCCATACCGGCCAGTTGCTCAAAGCCTGCAACGGCATCATGGCAAGATCGATGGCGATATGCGCAAGCCACAGCGGCACTTCTGACGGCAAGAAGGCTGCGAGCAGCGTGAGCGGCACGATCAGCAGACTCACCAGAGGAATGGCGAATGCGTTAGCCAGCGGCGAGACTAAAGAGAGTTGTCCGAAATAGGCCAGCAGCAAAGGAATCAGCCCTATGCTCATCGCCCACTGCACCGTCAAAGATTCGCGCCACCAGTTAAATTTTCCGATCCGGTTGTTGACGGTATAGAGTATCAGTGCCACCGCACCGAACGACAGGCAAAATCCGGGTGAGAGCACGGCCCAAGGATCGGGGATCAGTACGCTCAGCATGGCGATGCTGAGGATTTGCCCGGGGGAGAAATTGCGGTTCAACCACAGCGCGCAGCTCACCGCCAGCGCCATGTACAACGTGCGCTGGGCCGGCACGCCAAATCCTGCCAGCAGGCTGTAGCCGGTGGCGACCAGCATTGCAGCCGCCGAGGCGGCCTTGCGGGCGGGCAGCCTCAAGGTCAGTTGAACGCTACGCCGCCACAGCCAGTGTGTGGCGGCAAAGCTCAGGCCGGCCAGCATGGTGATATGCAGTCCGGATATGCTCATCAGATGGATGATTCCGGTGCGTCTGAAAATCTGCCATTGCTGCTCCGGAATGCTGTCCTGATCGCCTATGGCCAGCGCGGTCAATACGCCGGTATAAGGGGAGAGGCCTAAAGTTTCGATGAATTTGTCTCTTATCGCCTCCCGCCATGCTGCGATCCGGTATCCTGTGGCTTGACGATCGATCATGAGAGGTGCGGCAGAGACATAACCCGTCGCGCGTATATTGTTTTGCAGCGCCCAGCGCTCGAAATCGAAACCGTGAGGGTTGCTGCTGCCGTGTACCTGCTTGAGCCTTACCGTGAGTTGCCAGCGTTCGGCGGCGCGAAACAGCGGGGCTTGAGTATAGCTGGCAAGGTATACATGTGCTGGAATGCTCCCGCTTGGACTTTTTTCCACATCAAAGGCAAAGCGCTGTCCATGTTCAGTCATGCGCGGCAGTGTCGCCACTACGCCGGTGATGACAATGTCCTGCCCCTGCAGCTGGTCGGGCAGGGTTGGGGCAAGCCTCATTTTGGCTTGCCAGGCGGCGTATAAAAAACCGCTGGCGCAGCAAAGGAACGCGATCAGGCATCCTCTAAGCAGACGGCGGCTAAGGGTGTTTTCCGGTATGCGGCGAGCCACAGGGAATAAGGCCAGCAGCCAGGCGTATGACAGCGGCGGCAGGTCTGCCTGCTGCTGCAACAGCCAAACTCCCAGCGTAAAAAATACCGTGAACAGGATCATGGCAGGCAGCGTAGCGCCGAATTTGCGCTTCGGTAATAGGGGAATGCTGATTCTGCATAGCAGGCAAAGTTCGCATCGCTTTGCAATCTGCGTAGAATGGCGTCATGCGAAAAATATTGCGCCGTTATCTGCCGCATCGGGAATCGGTTAAAAACAACCGCTGGCTAAAGCCGTTCGGCAGCTGGCTGCATCATCCGGGCTTGTGGCATCTGCACCGCCGTTCGGTGGCAGGCGGGGTGGCGGCCGGACTATTCTGCGGTCTGATCCCCGGGCCATTGCAGATGATAGGGGCCGCAATCGTTGCGGTGCTGTTCAGAGTCAACCTGCCGGTCGCACTGTTTACCACGCTTTATACCAATCCCTTTACCATCGTGCCGCTTTATTTGACGGCCTATGAACTGGGCTGTCTGATCAGCGGTGTGCCAAGCGCCTGGAGGAGTGCGCCCGAATTGGGCCTGCAATGGGGCGATCTGCTGGACTGGCTGATGCAGCTGGGCAAGCCCTTGCTGATCGGATTGCCTGTGCTGGCAGTCGTATTGTCGGTATCGGGCTATCTGCTGGTGAGGCTGATCTGGCGACTGCTGGTAGTCTGGAAGTGGCGAAAACGCGTATAGTTACTTGGTCTGAAAGACGTATACGCCGTCCCAGTTGTCCGGCGGCGGATTTCCTCGGAAGTGTTCAATGCGCTCGGTGTAAATATCGTACAGTTTTGTGCCGGGTGAGCTCTGTTGCAGTTTTTGCAATATCTGCGCGGCACTGTCCCAATCCTTTTCAAGATAAAGTCTGCGCACTTCGTGGAACAGGTCGATCTCTTCCTTAATCGCCTGAGTGGTTTCGCAGATCAAAGCGATCGGTTCAAAAATCGCCACAGGTTTGTCCTTGCCCTTGACCCGAACATAGTCGAGTTCGCGATAGATGAAGTCTGTCACGGCATTTTTGGTGCGTTCTCCTACGATGACGCTAACGCCGTATTGCTTGGTGATGCCTTCCAGACGAGAGGCGAGATTCACCTCGTCGCCCATCACCGTGTAGGCGACACGCACCTCAGAGCCCATATTGCCGACACTGACGTGACCGGTGTTGATGCCCACGCCCACGCGAATTTCAGGCCAGCCGCGTTCTTTAAAATGGGATTGCAGTGATTCCAGAGTGTAGAGCATTTCGATTGCTGCCAGCAGAGCATCGCGCGCGTGATTTGCATTCGGCAGAGGCGCGCCCCAGAAGGCCATGATGCAGTCCCCCATATATTTGTCTATCGTGCCGTGGTGTTTGTAGATGATGCGGGACAAGGGCGTCAGAAATTCATTCATCAGCTCGGTCAGCTCCTTGGGATCGAGCCCCTCGGATATAGTAGTAAAACCGCGCACATCCGAAAATAGCACCGTCATTTCGCGGCTTTCACTCTCCATGGAAACGCTTTCGGGGTGATGGCTCATCTCTTCGACCACTTCGCTTGGCACATATTGGCCGAACAGGCCGGTGATCTGTCGTTTGGTTCGCGATTCGACAAAGTAGCCGTAGGACATATCGAGGGCAAACAGCAGTGCGATCATCACCAGGCTGTTGGCGACGGGTATGAACAGATTTGCGTATTCCCAGCAGGCAATGCTGGCGCCTATCGTGAGGGAGAACGTGAACAGGGTGGCCAGCACCGTATGGGAGGGACTCAAGTGAGGCACCAGTATGCTCAGGGTAATGCCGATCAGAAGCAGCCAGAGTACTTCGGCCCCGGTCGTGTAGGCGGGATGCTGCTTCAGACTCTGGTCGAGTATTCCGGCGATCATGTTGGCATGTATTTCCACCCCCGGAAAAGTTTCCGAAACGGGTGTGGCGCGATTGTCCAGCAGACCCAGTGCGGTGGTGCCTATCAGCACGATTTTGTCCTTGAGTTGTTCGGGTTTGATCCGTTCGTGTAGTACATCTGTGACGGAAATATAACGAAAGCTTCCCTTTTTACCGCGATAGGGAACAAATGCCGCGACATTTTTATCCACTGGAATGTTCAGGTTGATGCCATCGGCGTCCACCTCAATCCATTCCAGACCCATGTTGTCGCCGCCCTCGGCGAAACCGGGGAGTACGGTCGATTTTCCAAGCAAGGTGCGAACCATCGCGATGGACAGGGATTCATAATAGGCGCCGTTGTATTCTGCCAGCATAGGCACACGCCTGACCACTCCGTCTGCATCGACCATTGGGTTAAAGTGTCCCGCGCTGGCGGCTGCCTGCTGCAATCCGGCAAGATTTGCACCATAGCCGTTCCACGAGGTGAAAGCGATGGGTCTATCCTTGAAGGCATCTGCACTAAATACCGGATCCGGCAGGGTTCCTGTCGTGCTTATCTCCTTCTGACTGGTGAAATAGTAGCCCAGCACGACCTTGCGATTTTTAATTTTTTCGGCAAGAAGCGTGTCGTATTCGAGTTGATGTCGGATATTTGCCAGCACGGTCTGGAAACGATCATCGTCCTTGAGCTGATTATTCCCGAGCTTTTGCAATATTCCGAGTCCGGAACTGTCGTCTTTCTCGGCAAAAACTACGTCGAAGCCTGCCACTGATATTGCGTATTTATCGAACAGCTTGTCCAGCAGAAGGCCCAGTTTGTCGCGGCTCCACGGCCAGCGGCCCTCCTCTTTGAGACTTTTTTCATCGATATCGAGAATGACGATGCGATCATCCAGCGTATTTGGTATGGTCAGCTGCAAGCGGTAGTCGTATAGAACTGCGGACAGCTGGTCGATAAGTGTCAGCCTGTAGAGGTTGGCCGCATTGCCGACGAAGATCAGCACAACCAGCAGGCCCATGCCGATCAGAATCGCATTTTTTTTCACGACGCCCCCTTAAACCGACTGAAATTAAACATCGGAATATATCGTTTTTGGATAAAACCCTGTTAGTTGCGATGTTGAGCGTATCAAGTTGCCCATGCTGATATCAGGATGTCTATTGCAGGGTGATTCAATATATAGGCTTTCTGGTATTTTTGTCTATTCCCTGTTTTCAATTCCCTACAACTTGTGGGAAAATACCTACGCTAAGTTAGAATTTATAGATGGCAGAGGTGTGCGAGATGAAGCATAGGCTGTTATACATTTTTCTGTGGTGCGTTTCTTTAGTTGCATCGCCATTCTCTCAGGCGAGTGATGCAGTTGAGTCGAGTGAGCCGCAGCAAAGCGGAGCTACCTCGGCTGAGGTTTCCGTGCTGCGCTTTACGATCGATCAATACATTGTTGAAGGTGCCACTTTGCTCAGTCAACCCGAGATTGACGCCGCTGTTGCGTCGTTTGTCGGGCCGGGCAGGGATTTTTCCGATGTGCAGCGCGCCCTGGAGGCGATTGAAAATGTTTATGCGAAGCGCGGTTTTTCAGCCGTACGGATTTTATTGCCGGAGCAGGAACTGGAAAAGGGGGTCGTGCATTTTCGTGTGGTTGAAAGCCACATCGGACGAGTGACGGTACAGGATAACCAGTTTATAAGCAGTTCTAACGCATTGAGTGCGTTGCCTTCGGTGCGCAGTGGTGTTTTTCCACAAACTTCGCTATTGGCGCGCGAACTGAAATTAGCCAACGAAAATCCTGCACGTCAGTTGAATGTGGTGCTGAAGGCGGGCGAAAAAGAAGATGAGGTTGATGCAAAGGTGATAGTCACCGACAGCAAGCCTACGGCATGGGGCGTGACGAGCGACAATACCGGAACGCCGGAAACGGGCCGCACCCGTCTGGGTTTATCTTTTCGCCATGCCAATCTGTTCGATATGGACCATGTCGCAAGTGTGCAATATCTGATGTCGCCTGAACGCCCGAGCCGACTGACCGTTTTGGGCGGAAGCTACAAGATTCCGCTCTATCAGTCGGGTGACAGCGTCGAATTTTTCGGAGGTTATTCGAATGTCAATTCTGTGGTGGGCGGCACCGCCAATTTTCAGGGTGGCGGTTTGCTTTTCAGTGCGCGCTATAACCATCCTCTCGAACGTGCGGGAATTTTTGATCCTCGAATCTCTTTTGGTCTGGACTGGCGTGATTACCGGCGCGTCGAGATGAGCGGCATTCCGCCTGCGGTGCTTTACAAGGAAATTGTGGTGATGCCGTTGAGTGTTTCCTATGTGGCGCAGGGTAAGTTTGCCAGCAGCGATCTTGGTTTTAATGTGTCCTTTTTTGCCAATCTGCCCGGGGCGGGTAAGGGACATGCAGGTGATTTTGCAGTCTATGATCAGGTGGGTTTAACTAGGCCTAATGCCAGTTACAAGCTGCTTCGCTATGGCGCCAATTATTCAAAGATGATCGCGGATGACTGGCAGCTCAGAGCGGCTTTGAACGGACAGTGGAGTCCCGATGTGCTGATCCAGGGTGAACAGATGCGTCTGGGCGGGGTGGATGCGGTGCGCGGGTTTTCAGAGGGCAGTGAGGGGGGCGAGATAGGCATGCGATGGAATCTGGAAGGCTATACACCTGATTTTGGCAAGGGAGATACCAAAGTTCGTGCGCTTGGTTTTATCGACGGAGGGCAGGCCAGGAGCAATGAGGCAGGGCGTGCTTATTCGTCGATTTGTAGCGCCGGGCTGGGTATTCGGGTTGGATACAATGAGCAGTTTAATCTTAAGCTGGATGCAGGGCGGATCGTCAATGCCGGAAATGATCCGGTGCAGCGGGTGGGTAACTGGCGCTTTCATCTTGGACTGGCGGCGAGTTTCTGATGTTTGAATACAAGAGATTCATAACAATAGCGTATTTTTTGCTCCTCGCAGTCGGCGTACAGGCAGCCGAGGTGGCGGGCAAGGTTGGCTACATGAGCGGGGCGCTGGTAGCACAGCGTTCGAATGGAGTCGTGCAGGTTCTGGGAATGAAATCGGAGGTGCTGGCAGGTGACATGTTGATTACGGCCAAGGATAGTTACGCGCAGATCCAGATGAACGACGGTAGCAGACTGACACTGCGACCTAACTCAAATTTGCACATAAAGGCGTATGGTTTCAAAGCTGGGGATCCTAAGGCCGACAATGCCGTCTTTCATCTGCTCAAGGGGGGATTTAGGACCGTCACCGGACTGATAGGGAAACGGGGAAATCCTGATTCCTACAAGGTACATGCGGCATCGGCGACCATAGGAATACGCGGCACCGATTTTACTTCGCGCCTGTGTGCCACAACCGACTGCAAGGATGAAGAGTCTGAAACAAGGGTAGTCAATAAGGTCACATCACAGGTCATCGGACGGGTGATGCTGGCAGAGGGGGAGTTATCCGCCCGTGATGCTTCCGGGAAAATACGCAAGCTGTCGCTGGGAGGGGCCGTATATGAAGCGGAGCAAATAATAACGGGCAGTAAGTCTGTCGCCGTGGTGGCATTTCGCGATGAAAGCAGGGTTACTCTTCAGGAAAACACGGTATTTCAAATTGAGAAGTTCAAGTACGACAAGGCCGCTTCTCAGGAGAGTGCCGTGTTGCGTCTAGTCAAGGGCGGAGTGCGCGTCGTTACAGGTTTAATAGGTAGAATTACACATGAAAATTACAAGTTCCAGGTCGCGAATTCGACCATAGGCATACGGGGCACCGGTTTTGACAGCTGGTGTCACGGCCCCTGTGCCAGCGGATCTGAAAATCCGGGGGCAAGTGAGGATAAACCGCTCGATGGCGCGGGTGTATTCGTCTGGTCGGGTGAAGTGGCGCTGGTTTCAATATGCGGGGGAGCCGATTGCCCGACGCAGATTGTCGGCATAAATCAGGCGGCTATCCTCTCGCGTGATTCCGGAAAGCCCGTTCAGATCAAACTGATTCCGCAAAGCATACTCAACAGCGACACGCCGCGTCCTGATAGCCTCAATATCGATATGGAAAAACTGTTTGGCTCTCAGGCGAGTGCAGGAGAGCCCGGCCTGTATGTGACAGTTCAGGAGGGGCATGTGATTTTGTCGCAAGGCGACAGGATGCTGGATCTTGGACGCAGCGAAACCGGATTTGCTGGTGAACATACGCTGATCAGGCTGGCATCCCCTCCCGCATTTATGGGGCGCGATATGCAGATCAATGCGCAGAGTGCAAATCTCAGCAGCGGCAATCCAAGCGTGAATTCAGGCGGCTGCGCAGTGCAGTAGCAAATTTTGAAGAAGTCCGGTGAGTCGGGTGGTGTTTTTCTGTAAAACTGAGTTTTGTAGAAGGGGATAGTGATGAATCACATCTATCGTCTGGTCTGGAACCAGAACCTCAATACATGGGTAGCTGTCGCCGAAAACGTCAAGGCACGCGGCAAATCGATTTCAGCTCGCAAGCTGATTGTAGCGGTACTCGCAGTCTGCGGGTTTTATTCGCCATGGTCGCCGGCTAATCCCCTGTATCCCTCTGTTGTGAATGGCGCGGCAACCTTCGCCACGACAGGCAACGCGCTCACCGTTACCAATACGCCGGGTGCGATCATCAACTGGCAGAGCTTTTCGATCGGTTCCGGTGAAATCACCCGCTTCGCACAGCAAAATGCGGCATCTGCCGTGCTCAACCGGGTCACCGGCGGGGTGACATCCAGCATTCTGGGTAGCCTGCAGTCCAATGGTCGGGTGTTTCTGATCAATCCGAGTGGCATCATCTTCGGCGCGGGTTCCACGGTAGACGTGGCAGGCTTAGTGGCGTCCTCTCTTAATTTGTCCAATGCAGACTTTCTGGCCGGACGCTATAGATTTACTCAGGTGCCGGGTGCGGCAAACATCAGCAATGCGGGCAGTATCGCCGCTCAAAACGGCGGACAGGTTTTTCTGATTGCGCCTAATGTGGAAAACACCGGCGTGATCACCGCACCCAACGGTGAGATATTGCTGGGAGCGGGGCACAGCGTGGATCTTGTCAGCACCACTAATCCCAATCTTCGTGTCAACATCACAGCGCCTGCCGGGGATGCGACCAATATCGGCCAGCTGATCGCAAGTTCGGGTAGTCTGGGGTTGTTCGGCACGGTAGTCAGAAATTCCGGCCAGGTCAGCGCGGACAGCGCGGTAAGTGTAGGCGGGAAGATTGTATTCAAGGCAAGTACCCGTGCCGATATCGGCGGTGCGGTCACTGCCAGTGGTATCAGCGGCGGTACGATACAGCTACTTGGCAATCAGGTCGGCGTGATGGATGGCGCAAAAGTCAGTGCCAACGGCACGCAGGGTGGCGGCAGCGTCCTCATCGGTGGCGACTATCAGGGCAAGAACCCCGATGTGCCCAATGCACAGTTCAGTTATGTCGCGCCGACAGCCAGTATCAGTGCGGATGCCATGCAGAATGGCAACGGCGGCAAGGTGGTGGTGTGGTCGGATAATACTACGCAATTTAACGGCAATATCTCGGCGCAGGGCGGTGTGCTTTCGGGTAACGGTGGCCTGGTCGAAGTCTCCGGCAAGAAAAAACTGGGCTATGCCGGGCTGACCAATACGCTGGCGGCAAAAGGGCTGACGGGTTCTTTGCTGCTTGATCCGGCTGATTTCATCATTGCGGCTACACTCGGCGACATGACCGGCTCGGCACTTTCCAACCAATTGGGATTGTCCAGCGTCACCATTACCACAGCGCTTTCAGGTGCAACAGCGGGTGCGGTGAACGGCGGCACGCTGGGCGATATCACCGTGAATGACGTTGTTTCATGGGCAGCACCTAATACACTCACACTGAATGCCTATGGCAACATCAACCTGAACTTTGCGATTAGCAATCAGCCTATGACAGCCACACCGGGTAGTCTGGTGTTGAATGCAGGGGGCAATGGTTTACTGACGGCGACAATTTCTGAATCCTCTACCGCAAGTCTGGATCTGGCTTCACTCGTGGCGAATGCCGCAGGGGGAACGACGTTTGCCGGCACTAATACGCTGGGCAGTTTGGATGTGCAAAAAGGTGGTGTTGCGGGTACGGGGGGGCTCTCCGTCACCGGCGGGGCAACTACGGTAACAGGAGCGTTTACAGCGACTAATCTGAATGTTTCCGCAGGCACGTTGAACCTGAACGGAGCGGCGGCGACCACGCTGAGCGCGTTGAACATGACGGG
>CAYPIG010000052.1:0-6613 GCA_964410705.1 uncultured Gallionella sp. | reverse complement strand
ATAGCACCGGC
The DNA here is from genome assembly GCA_964410705.1 of uncultured Gallionella sp. GTDB lineage: Bacteria > Pseudomonadota > Gammaproteobacteria > Burkholderiales > Gallionellaceae > Gallionella. The sequence continues at coordinate 6,602 of CAYPIG010000052.1, read as the reverse complement.
AGTATCACGAACAGTGGGACGGCCGTCACCACCGTTTCAGGCGCGACTACCTTGCCTACTGCCAATGTCAGCGGCGGTACACTCAATTTCAACAATGCAGGCGCAACCGGTCTGACGACAGTTAACCAAAGTGCAGGCGCGTTGAACCTGAACGGAGCGGCGGCGACCACGCTGAGCGCGTTGAACATGACGGGGGGCACATTGAGCAACGCGGCGGCGTTAGACATTGCGACGCTCAATATGACTTCGCCCTTCCAGGCCGCGGCGACGGGCAGGTTGAGTGGAGCCGGCGCAGTCAACCTGACGGGCGCGAGCAACATCACCGCGACCGAAGCGCTGACGGTTGCAAGCGGCTTAACGGTAGACGGGGCAGGTAAAGTTCTGACCAACAGCGGTACGCTGACTCTGGCTGGGAATGCATGGACAGCGAACGATGCATCGGCTGCGGCTTTCATCACGCTGGCGAATGGCGCGAGCCTGGTTAACAGCGGCACATTGAACATGAACGGCGCGGCGATCAACGCAGGAGCGGTGAGTAACGGCGGATTTAGCAACTTGGGCACGATCACCACTGGAACCGGCGGATCATTAACGCGGTACTACTACTTGGGATGGCAAAGTGCGGTGGGTACGGCCAATCCCAAGGGCGGCAGCATCAATGTGGGATTTAGCAACAGCGGCACGGTGAACGGCAATGCTGGGACGCTGACTCTTGGCGGAAGCAACACCAGTTCAGGCGCATTTAATCTGGCGACGGGTAGCGCACTGACGTTATCCGGCCCGACCACACTGACAGGCGGATCAATGACAGGCGCTGCGGGTGTGGCACCTGTGGTGAATGTTACGGGCGCGCTGACGCTGAGTAATACGACGCCTTGGATACTGGATAACATCACTCTGAACAAGACCGGTGCGACTACGGTGACACAAGGTGTATTGCCTCCGGGGGCCGTCTCTGAGGTGACGATGCAGAACGGAGCGACGATCAACAACACCAGTTCCTGGACGATGAACAACGCCACGCTGACTCAAGGTGTGGGCGCTGCAGCTGCTTTTAACAACAACGCAGGCGGCAGTCTTATCATCCCAGCCTCGGGTAGTGCGGTGTTCACCAACGTCAACTTTACGAATGCCAGCACACTGACGGTGCTAGGAAATTTCAACACCGGTTCGATGACCAATGCAGCAACAGGTATCATCAATGTGGATGGAGCAAGTGTACTGCCTGCGCTGACTCAAAATGGATTCGTTAATCCAGCATTGACAACAGTGACTACGCCACTGATCGCAATGAACGTCACCAACGATGGCACGATCAATATGCTGAATAGCGGAACCATCACAGGCAATGTCATCAATAATGCGGCATTCAATGTGAGCGGCGTTTCCAAAGTCAATCGGGCCTTTACTAATAGCGCGACGGGCATCGTCAATCTGAATGCCAACAGCACACTGAATGTAGGCGGCTCAAGTGGCGGTCAGGGTATCACCAACAGCGGTATTTTCAATGCGGCAGCTGGCAGTACAATCAACAGCCCATCCTTCACCAACAGTGCGGGCACCCTGACCCTGAACAATGCTACGCTGAACGCAGGACAGTTCGTCGGCACGAGTGCGGGCAGCGTGAATCTGACTAACGGCTCGCTGCTCTCTTCCGGGGCAAGTTCCAACGCTGGCGCTATCGTTACCAGTGGTTTGAGCACCCTATCCAGCGGTGCTGATCTTTTAAACAGCGGCGCGATCACCAGCACTGCGGGGGGCGCGCTGACTCTGCAATCAGTAAACAACATCGTGTTTGGCACTGGTGGATCGGTGACCGCTACGCTAGCACCATTGAACGTGATTTTGAATTCCAATTCGACCGGACTGGGTGGCGCGATCTCTCTGGCAACAGGTACTTCTATTTCCAGCAACGGCGGCAACATCACGCTGGGTGGCGGGGCCGGGACGATCAGTGCCGGAGTTGGATTTGCACAGGGAGCCAGTGCGCTGGGTTATGCCAACGGCGTTACAGTGAACGGCAATCTGGCAGCGGCGGGCGGCAACATTGTGATTAACGGGATTGCGGATGCGGTGACGAATGGACTCAATACTCCTGCAGGTGTCATGGTGGGTGGCAGTGTTAGTACCATGGGCGCTGGAGCTATTACCCTGACCGGAAAATCAATGAACTCGGGATCAATAACGATGAATCCGCGGGGGGTTGATATTGGAGATTCTAATCCCGGTACTGGGATTGTTAGTGCTGTGGATGGGGCTATCTTGATCGATGGCACTGGGGGCAGTGCAATCAATGCCATGGGTGCGTTGATTTATAACGGTTCGACAGTTCAGACTACCGGACTTGGGAGTATCACCATCAATGGCACCGCAGGCAACGGCGTTGTTGCGGTGAATGGCACGCTTGGGGTAGATATTCAAAAGAACAGCGTGGTGCGCACCAACAGCGGTGTGCTTACCTTGAACGGAACCAATACGTCTACAGGGTTGGGTATCGGAACAATCGCGTACGGCGTACACATCAACGGAAGCGGAGCGCTTCCTCTATCCACTGATGTGGTCGTGGCTTCCACCTCGGGTGCGATCAATATTACAGGTAGCGCAGTGGCGGGAGTCGGTAAAGGGGTGGTGATTGATACCCCCGTTGTCACCAATAAAATCGGCAACGGCACCAGCGGCAATATTCTGATTCAAAGCCTGAACGGATCAGGCATCTCACTGAGCGGGGCTGACATCAACACCACGGGTAGTTTCACTCTCGATGCGGCAGGTGGCGGGGCAATCACCCCCTCAGGCGGGTCGGTGAGTGCAGGCACATTCAATCTGCTCAATGGCACTTGGAGCCAGGTCGGTACTGTATTGCCGGCATTCTCAGCCAATGATTTCCGTATCCGCGGAGGTACATTCATTCGAGCTTTAGGCGGCAACGGTACAGCCGCCACTCCCTACCAACTCGCTGACATCTACGGTGTGCAAGGCATGGGCAGTGCGGGAATGCTGGGCAACAGTTATGTGCTGGCGAATGCCATCAATGCCGCAGGCACTGCAACATGGAATGCAGGGGCGGGATTCAATCCTATAGGCAATTTTGCTATCCCATTTACAGGCAGTTTAAATGGAAATAGGAATTCCATCAGTTCGTTGTTCGTCAACCGTCCAGCGACGGATTATGTGGGGCTATTGGGACTTGTTTCGGCAGCATCAAGAATTCAGAATGTGGGGCTTGTGAATGCCAATGTATCAGGGAATTTCCTCGTTGGTTCGTTAGCAGGCTCAAGTCAAGGCAATATTTCAAATTCGTATGCAACGGGCAGCCTGCGTGGTATTTCGTATATAGGCGGTTTGATTGGTGAGAATGGAGTGACTGGTGTTGCTGCTAATTCGTACAGTACGGTGAATGTTGATTCCGCCAGCTTGCTGGGTGGATCGTACGTGGGCATTGGTGGATTTGCTGGTTATAACGCGGGAATCATTTCAAATTCTTACGCTACAGGCACTGTGCGCAGTGGTGCATCGCCAAATGGAGCGACAGTCCCTGGCTTTGGTGGGACAGGTGGATTCGTAGGTACGGAGAATATCAATCTGGCACTGGTGCCAAACGGTGGAATCAAGAACTCATATAGCACAGGTGTGGTGACAGGACCAACCAACGCGGGGGGACTGGTTGGCTTGGCTTATTCAAATACGGTGACCAACAGTTTTTGGAATGTAAACACATCCGGCCTGGCCACAAGCGCGCGTGGCACCGGCCTTACCACCGCCCAGATGATGCAATCCTCCAGCTTCGCAAGCTGGAATACGACTCCGAACACGCTCTCTAATGTGGGGGGCAGTGGAGCGCTCTGGCGCATCTATGATGGCAACACTGCGCCCTTGCTCACCAGCTTTATGACGGCCCTTACGCTACCGGATAATACGGGTATTTACAGCGGGATTGCGCAAACCGGAGCAAGCTACGCTACTCCCAACATACTTGGAATTGCCGCAACTGGCACCAACGCAGGTTTTTACAAAAATGGTTATTATTCCAATCAGCAAGGCTACGACATCATCGGCGGCAACCTGACCATCACGCCAAAAGTGGTTTCTTTAAGCGGTACCAAGCCCTATGACGGAACAGCGGTCTTTACGGGTGGAACAGATTTGTTTGTGACAACCGGCATAGGTACGGAAACACTCGCGTTGACTGGAACCGCCTCCACCCTGAACAAAAATGTGGGCAACACGAATTTGGTTAACGGTGGAACGTTGTCTATCGCCAACGGTACTGGCCTGGCCAGCAACTACACTTTAGCGGGAGTGAATCTGCTTGGTACGGTCAGGATCACACCGGCAAATCTGAATATCAAAGCTGCAACCGATACCCGCGTATATGACGGCAGCCTGAATTCTGCCGGAGTTGTCACCTTTTCAGGTCTGATTGGTGGTGATAGCGTCACGGGTGCAACCCAGAGTTTTGTGAGCAAGAACGTAATGGGCGTTAACGGAAGTCAGCTCAATGTCAACACCGGTTACACCGTCAACGATGGAAATATGGGCGGAAATTACGCCGTGACTACCAACACTGCAACCGGCACGATTACACCTCTTGCCAGCGTAGCTTGGATCGGTGGGGCAAACGGACTTTGGTCTAATTCGGCAAATTGGGCTGGCGGAGCACTGCCGGATGGAAGCAACGTGCTGGCAGTGAATCTTCCGGCTGGCAGCAGTCTGACCTATGATCTGCTAACTCCGACTAATTTACAAACTCTGACCAGTGCTGGCTCTCTTGCTATTAATACCTCCAGCCTTTCCATAGGCAATTTTACGATGACTGGTGGTAACTTGGTTGCGAACGGGGCGTTTAATGCAGCGCAGTATGCGCAGACAGGCGGGGTCTTGTCTGCTGCGAGCGTCAATGTATCGAATGCCTTTAGTCAAACGGGCGGTACACTCAGTGCTACGGGCGGTGTTGTGCTCAATACGGCCGGTGCGATCGTTCAGACTGCACCGGCTGGAATTACTGCTGCCAGCCTGATTGCTAACGCTGTCGGCGGGATAGGTTTGAACGGAGCGAACCGTATCACAACGTTGACTTCAATGCAAAATACCGTTTCGGGTAATATCGGTCTGTTTAATACTTCAGTTCCCCTTACTATCGGGTCGGTCAGCAATGGTGTCGGGAATGTACTGATCGACAATACCGGCGGTATCGTTGTGAATGGCGCGATGAATTCACTGGGAGCATTCGATCTGTTCGCACATAGCCCTATCACAGTTAACGCCAGTGGATCTATAAGTGCTGGCGGGGCGGTTACGCTGACAGCGGGTGCCGCCGCATCACCGGTCGCGACGGATGTTATTACTCTGAATGGTTTGGTTTCCGGCAGCCGCGTGACGCTTTCTGGAAATAGTGTGGCAGGCACCATCCCGGCCGGAGCTTTGATGCAACTGCCGACTATTGTTGCACCTCTTACCCCCGCTGCTCCAGCAGTAGTACCTGCACCCGTAGTACCCGCACCAGCGGTGCCAGCTGCACCCGTACCAGCAGTGCCCGTACCAGCTGCACCCGTACCAGCTGCACCCGTGCCAGCAGTACAAGTACCTCAGCCTGTGATGCAGACGATCACCCAGGCGATTGTGATTCCTTCGCCGGTTATTCTATTTAATCCGCTGGTTCAACCGGTTCTGATGCAGTCCACACAGATGACTTCTGATCCGAACGCGGGGACGTCACCGGCAGGTTTTGTTGATTCAAGTGAAGTGCTGGCTGCTGAACAGGATGTGGCAGTCTCGTTACGGAATGTTGCTTTGGTAGCCGAGGCCACCCCTTTGCCGGTTTGTCGCTAGGTGAGTATGCCGTCCACCAGACGCAAATTTCGCTGCATGCGTTTTGCCAGTTCCAGATCGTGGGTGACGACGATGAAGCTGGTTCCCGTTTGCTCATTGAGTTGCTGCATCAGATCGAACAGCGCCATTGCGCTGTTCCTGTCGAGATTTCCGGTCGGTTCGTCGGCCAGTACGCAGGCGGGGCTGGTGATCAGGGCGCGCGCAACCGCCGTGCGCTGACGCTCGCCACCCGACAGCTCGGAGGGCAGATGATCTATCCTGTGCGCAAGTCCTACTTTTTCCAGCATGGCTGCGGCAACAGGCTCTGTGTCACGGCGTTTCATGCCGCGTATCAGCAGCGGCATCGCGACATTCTCCAGCGCGGTAAATTCAGGCAGCAGATGGTGGAACTGATAAACGAAGCCCAACGACTGGTTGCGTATCTCGCCGCGCTGAGTTTCATTCATGGACTGCACATCCTGCCCCAGGATTTGAACGCTGCCGGAACTTGCGTTATCCAGGCCGCCCAGCAGGTGGAGCAGGGTGCTTTTGCCCGAGCCTGACGAACCTACGATGGCGATGCGCTCGCCCTTTTTAACTTCAAGATTGACGCCTTTTAAGACGGGCACATCGACCTTGCCCATCCTGAAGATCTTGCTCAAATTTCGGCAGGAGATCACCGCATCCTGCGTCATGAATTTATTATCCTGCTTCTCATTCATATCTTAGCGCCTCCGCAGGTTGTGTCTTGGATGCGCGCCAGCTCGGATACAGCGTTGCGATCAGGCTGATCG
>CAYPIG010000051.1:0-21782 GCA_964410705.1 uncultured Gallionella sp. | reverse complement strand
GTCAGACGCCTTACAAATAAAAAAGCCCAGCCTTGTGTTGGGCTTTTTTATTTGCATGACTTAAAGTTGACTACAATACGCTTTTTTCAGAAAGGCTGGCGTTGATCACTCTCGGAATCGAATCATCCTGCGATGAAACCGGCATTGCGCTCTATCAGCAGGGGCATGGCCTGCTCGCTCACGCCCTGCATACGCAGATCGCCATGCACAGCGAATACGGCGGTGTGGTGCCGGAACTCGCATCCCGAGATCATGTGCAGCGCGTCATTCCGCTGATACGTCAGGTGATGCGTGAGGCGGATATTTCGTTAGGCCAGATCAGCGCGATTGCCTATACGCAAGGGCCGGGGCTGGGCGGTGCGCTGCTGGTGGGTGCGAGTGTTGCCAATTCGCTCGCGTATTCGCTGGATATACCTGTTATCGGCATACACCATCTGGAAGGTCATCTGCTGTCCCCGCTGCTATCCGACCCTGCACCGCAATTTCCTTTCGTCGCCTTGCTGGTATCTGGTGGCCATACGCAACTGATGCGCGTGGATGGCGTCGGGCGCTATGAGTTGCTGGGGGAAACGGTCGACGATGCTGCGGGCGAAGCGTTCGATAAGAGCGCGAAACTGCTGGGATTGGGTTATCCGGGTGGACCTGCATTGGCAAAGCTAGCCCAAAATGGGCGGTCTGGGTTATACAAGCTGCCAAGACCCATGCTGCACAGCGGGAATCTGGATTTCAGTTTCAGTGGTCTTAAAACGGCTGTGCTGACGCTGGTTAGAGGCAGTGAAATGAATGATCAGGTCCGTGCAGATATCGCTTTGGCGACTCAGGAGGCAATAGTCGATGTGCTGGTGCATAAGGCGCGTGCCGCGCTGGCTAAGACAGGCTTGAGCCAACTGGTGGTGGCAGGGGGGGTAGGCGCTAACCGGATGTTGCGAGAACGGCTGAGTGAAGAGATAAAGAGGCGCGGTGGGCAGGTCTACTATCCCGATCTTGAGTTCTGTACCGATAACGGCGCTATGATCGCCTTTGCCGGGGCCCTGCGACTGGCTGAGCAGCAGGGCGTGAAGGATTACCGGTTCAACGTCAGGCCGCGGTGGAATCTGGAGGACATCACCGACGCTTAAGCCGCCTTCTTTCCTATGCGGCTTTCCTGCCCGGACAGCAGATTTTTAATATTGCTCTTGTGACGCCAGATCAAGAGCGCGGACATGATGACAGATGCGTAGACCAGCGGCTGTGGCAGACCCAGCGCGTAGGCATAGATAGGTGCGCCGGTTGCTGCGAGCAGGGCGGACAAGGAAGACAAACGGAACAGCAGGGCAACGGAAAGCCAGGTCAACAGTGCTGCCAGACCCAGCCATCCGTTCAGGGCCAGCAGCACACCCAGTGCTGTTGCGACCCCCTTGCCGCCTTTGAATTTTAGAAAAACCGGATATAAGTGACCTAAAAATACAGCAAGGGCTACCAGAGCGATCTGCTCTACCGGCAGAGCAAATCTGAAAGCCAGGTACACCGCCAGCCAACCCTTTGCCGCATCACCCAGCAGAGTCAGTGCTGCGGCGGATTTTTTTCCGCTGCGCAGTACATTGGTTGCCCCCGGATTTCCCGATCCGTAGGTGCGCGGATCGGCGATACCGTAACACTTGCTGGTTATCACAGCAAAAGATAGCGAGCCCAACAGATAGGCGGAAACAACAAAAATTAGGGTCAGCATCGCGAATACCTTAGAATTCAATAGTGGCGAATTCTACGCGAATCGCGCCTCAACCACCAAACATCGGAAATACATGGACATCATCTTTATACGCGAACTTAAAGTCACTACGCTGATCGGCATTTACGAGCGGGAAAAACATGTTCCGCAGACGCTGCAGCTGGATCTCGAGATAGCACTGCCTAACAGCCGGGCCTGTTACAGCGACGATATCAACGATGCACTCGACTATGCCACGGTTGCTCAGCACATACAGACCGTTTTGAGCGAAGGACACTTTTCACTGGTCGAAACGCTCGCCGAACACATCGCTCAGATCATCCTCAAGGATTTCAAAGCGCCCTGGGTCAGTGTCAGTGTCGCGAAACTGCAGGCGATACGAAACTGCAAGATGGTGGGGATCCGCATAGAACGCAGCGCGTCCTCCTGAGCGTCTCACCACAGCTCTATCGCGGGCGGCGCATCGTCATCCTGTTTGATGCAGCACTCGCTGGCTTTGGTCAGGCTCTCGACGATACGGGAAAACTGCCGGTCGAGCTCTATGCCTCTCTCGAATCCCGTAAGAACTCGTTCCACGGCATCGCGCACGGTATCGCTGATGGTGAATTCCTGCTTGTTGGTCAGCCCCAGATGGATGTACATCCCTTCTATGGTGTGAGTCATAGCATCGAGCTCCAGGCGTGTACCAACTTGTAGATCTCGATAATTGCAGCGCAGCTCTTCTATCGCCATCCGTCCTGAATTAGCCAGTTCTCTTAACTCATGAGCGCGATTGATGGCTTCGATGCGCAGATTGATATTGTCAACGGCAAGTTCCGCAGCTTCTACGATCATCGCCGCATGATCCCGGATGCGGCCGCACAGGTCGGCATTGTCAACCGGCATGTTCTGTACCAGCAGCGAGACGCTGTCGTAGTTGACTATCATACGGCTGCCGAAACTGAAGATACGATCCATCTCCCGCATGCGCTCTATGACGGACACTTCCAGCGGAGAGGCCGCTCCCTGAGGGGTCTGGGTCAGCGTTCCTGAGGCGGAGCGCAGCTGCACATGACAGTTGAGGCCGAAAGTGGCCATGGATTCCACCGTCAGCATGGCTAGCGCATGCAGGCTGCGACAACCCAGCGCACCACGGCTGAAATTGAGCGTCACGCCTGATTCCCCCAGGCTGGTGATCGCCGTCATGGCGGCGTTAAAGGAAGAGGTGTTTTCGAGTGCCTTCTTCTCCTGGCGTCGTTTGTGATGTACTGATATGGCGACTTTGCGCAGTATCTCATCAGGATCGAATGGCTTGGGGGTGAAGTCGCTTCCTCCAGAATCGTAGGCGCGCAACCTGTCATTCAGATCGTCGTGGCCGGACAGAAAAATGACAGGAAGCTCTCTGACCGCTTCCATCTTGCGCAGACGCCGGCAGGTCTCATACCCGTCTATCCCGTCTCCCATTTCGATATCGAGGATTAGCACATCGGGCAAGTGTTCTGCCGTTTGATTAAGCAACTGCAGCGCTTCCTCGCCCGAATAAGCTTCGATGACTTCATGTCCCGCCGCAGAAAGTGAGGCACCCAGCATACCGCCCACGATGGGGTCATCGTCTACGATCAGTATGCGTCCGCAACTATCGAGCATTTCTTGCATTGCCAGCCTCCATGATTGATGATCAGCTTTCAGCCTGTTCCAGAATTGATTTCAGTGTGACAAGTGTACGCGTCCAGGCAGCTTCAAGCAAAGTCAAATCCACAGGCAATCCGCCCGTGAGTTCAGATTCCAGCTGCGCGGCAGCCGCCTGCAGATCAATCGCTCCTATGGTGCCGGCAACGCCCTTGAGCGCGTGGGTCAGACGCTGTGCCGCAGCAACGTCGTTTTGAGCTATGGCCGTGCTGATCTGATCAAAATTTCCGGCGTTGCGTTCCAGGAACAGCTTGAAAAATCTGTCCAGCATCTTGCGGTTGCCGTTGACGCGGGCGAGTGCCCCTTCAAGGTCAAAACCCTGAAGGGGTTGTTCGGGTTGTGTGGAGGGCACGATGTTTTCCTGTAGGTTGTGTCCGGCTTTAAGATGGCTTGCGAGGGTCTTATAAAGCACATCGGGAACTATAGGTTTGGTGATGATGTCGTTCATTCCGCTTGCCAGCACGCGATTGCGCTCTTCGACCAGCGCGTGAGCCGTCAGGGCGATCACCGGTATATCTGGGTGGTCCAGGCGCAGTATTTTCGCCGCCGTGTAGCCGTCCATGACCGGCATCTGCAGATCCATCAGCACCAGATCGTAGTGCCCAGTGGTCACAGCGGCGAGCGCCTGCTCCCCGTCATTGGCCGTATCAACCGCGGCACCGGATATTTCTATCAGTTCACGTCCGACCTGACGGTTGAAGTCGTTGTCATCCACTAGCAGGATACGTATTCCCTGCAGATCCGGTACGGATTTTTTTTCGACGAAATCGGATCGCACATGACCCAGCACGCTCATCATGGCCGAGCGCAGTTTTGGCCCGCTGACCGGTTTGGTGATAAAACACTGAATGTCGTATTCTCCCGCTTTCGCCCGGGCAAGTTCCGGCTCATCTCCTGTGACCAGTATGATGGGGGTCTTGATGGACAGTTCGCGGATACGGTGAGCCGTTTTTAAGCCGTCGAATTCCGGGTCCTTCAAATGCCAGTCCATCAGGATAAAATCGTAATCTCGGTCTTGCTCAAGCGCTGAAAGTGCAGCGGCTCCTGAATCGACCCCGATAGTGCGGCAACCGAATTTTTCCACGGTCCTAACCAGCAACAGCCTCATAGTCGGGTTGTCATCGACAACGATTGCTTTTTTCCCTGTCAGCGCAAACTCTTCCGGTGCTAAGGTCGATTCCGCAAGACCGAAACAGGCATCAAAGCTGAAACAGGAACCCTGCCCTGGAGTGCTCGATACGCTGATATGTCCGCCCATGTTTTCAATCAGCTGTTTGCTGATGGCCAGTCCTAGCCCCGTGCCTCCGTATTTTCGTGTGGTCGAGCTGTCCGCCTGAGTAAAGGCGACAAACAGCTTGGCCTGCTGCGCTTCGCTCATGCCCAGCCCCGTGTCTGTCACTTTAAATCGCAAGGTAACCTTGTCATCGCTGCTCGCCACAGGTTCGACGGTCAGCGATATTTCGCCTCGTTCGGTAAACTTGAGCGCATTGCCGAGCAGATTGGTCAGCACTTGCCCCAGTCGCAGCGGATCGCCCGTCAGATTGTCGTTGATCTCGGGATGGGCGCCTATGATCAGCTCTATGCCTTTTTCTCTGGCCTTGAGGCTGAACAGAGCACCCGTTCGATTGAGCACGTCTCCCAGGCTGAACGGAATGGTTTCCAGTTGCAGTTTGCCGACTTCCATTTTGGAAAAATCGAGCACGTCGTTGATGATGCCGAGCAAAGACTGAGCGGAAGTCTGTATCTTGTCGAGATAATCGCGCACCCGAGCGGGCAGATCGAGATTCAGACAAAGATGTGAAAAACCCAGCACCGCGTTGATAGGCGTGCGTATTTCGTGGCTCATATTGGCAAGAAACTCACCCTTGGCGCGGGTCGCTGCCTGCGATTCGGCCAGTGCGGCTTCGAGTTTCGCACTCATGGCCCTTTGTTCGGTGACATCCCGGAGCGTGCCGATGAAGGTGCTTCCGGCGTCATCCACCATCTCGTTGACGGCAAGTTCCATCGGAAACAGGCTACCGTCTTTGCGCAGTCCCTGCACTTCGACGCGTCGCCTGAGTATGTTGGGCTGGCGGGAGGACAGATACTTTGCCAGATAGCCGTCATGCGCGCTGCTATGCGGTTCGGGCATCAGAATCTTGATATTGCGGCCTACCAGCGCCGCTTCGCTGTAACCGAAAATCTGTTCGGTTGCTTCGTTTACCAGCAAAATCACACCATGCTCATCGATATGGATCAGGCCCTCGCGCATGGTGCGCAGTATGGCTTGGCTGCGCGCTTCGCTCAGGGTGTGCTGGTAGGCGTGATCTACCAGGCTGCGCGTCATGATGTTGAACGATGTGGCCAGATGGGACAGCTCATCGCTGCCGGTTTCGTCGGCCTGAAGCTGGAAATTGCCCGCCGCGATCAGGCTCGCCACCCGCGTGAGTTCCTTGACCGGCTGTATCACTCTTCTGACCAGGTAAATGGCGGCAACGATCAGCAGCAGGGCAAAAGCCAGCATGACACCGAACAGGCGCTGCTGAGATTGCCTGAGCGGAGCGAAAGCTTCTGCCTGAGTGATGTGCGCCATGATGCAGGCCGAGCCCAACTCCGGAACGAAGCGGAACCCGTGTATTATTTCGGAGTCACGATAGTTCTGATCAAACATCTCGCGGGTTTTTCCGGCAAGGCAGGCTTTTATTGGCGGGGCGGAAATATGGTGGATTTCATGCGATTTGTGCCGGGTAACCAGATAACCTCCGTCGTCGGCCAGAAAGGTTTCGCCGGTATTGCCCAATTCTGCAGGGTAGGGAAAAAATACGGAGTGCAGCTGGCTGGAAGGATAACTCACCACCAATCTCTCATCCCCCCGTTCCGCAGCGACGAAAAAGGACTGGTTGAGGGGGTCACCCGTTCCGTAAAATTTGGCCAGTTGCCCCTGGTTCATGACTAAGTCTTCAGTTTTGAAGGCGGGGATTGAGCCGACACTCAATGTTTGCCCGGATTTTTCGATGAGCGTGGCACCCAGAGCACCCTCGACCTTGATGTAATCCTGAAGACGGGACTCAATGCAGCGGCCTGCATTGAGGGGGCATTGTGACGGAAGGTTGTCCAGAACAGAGCCTGCTCTGGCATTTCTCAGAGTAAGCGACTGCACCAACTGGCCGTGCTTGCTGACGGCCACTTCCCCCACATCCTTCATTCGTTCAGATTTGAGATTTTCAAATATCGCGTCATAAGCCAGCCAGCCTATGACAGAAGCGGGCAGGAACATCGCAATCAGCAGCAAAGCTGCGACGCGCACTTCCAGCGAGTAACGCCTTTTGGTCGGACGCAGATCAGACAACGCGTTCAGCAGATGAGCCGGAAGATTCTTGTCCACAATAAGGAAATTGGAAAATTCAAGACCGCTGGATCATATGCCTGTTTAAGCTGGGTGACAATGCGCTTTGACATTCAGTGCTAAAGGTTGCTGTTTCCATCATTTTGAGCCTAAGCCTGACGATGATTTCAAAATGGAACCCGATGAACGGTTGCTCAGGGGCGCGCCCCTTTTCCTGGCACATCGCCAGATAATCATTTATTCCATCGTGAAAATCGCGTTACACACTCTCCGCATCACAACCTTCATAACTGATCGATGCGCGGATAAACTGCGCTTTGCCGAAAAATACACCATCTTCATAGCTGTACTCGACCGAGCCCGTATAGCCCTTGTATTCCATCGTGTTTTTCATAGCAAGCCCTCGTGCTTCAAAATAACCAGCACCGCATCCACTTGATATGTGGCATCCTTGAGACGTGTACCGGTTAAAGAATTGCCTCCTGAAATCCACACTTCGTCTTTCCATAGCTACTGCATCCATAAAAGTCAGGTTTCCCTGGCTTGCCTTTACGCCTAACTTTCTTGCCTATACCGCATTTCGGACATAACGCCCCCTCAGCATTCATAGTCGAAACATGTTCATTCTGTGCTTCTTCACTCACAGCTACCGGGTACGCAACCGCAACTAAAGGAAAAATTGCCTTGCATGCAGCTGGATAACCTTGACACGCAAGAAAATCCGTTTCTGTCCCGTCAGTTCGTACGATACTTTTTCTAATAAGTTTAGCTGAATTACATTTGGGACATACCGCGCCAACTTTTGGTACAAATGTAAACTCCTTTGGTACAAGAGCACTTTCTGGCAATACTGTCCGTTCGGCTTTTGTGACTGAATTCGTCCTCGTTATCGGTTGATGCTGCGTTTTCAGAAATTCGGCAATGGCTTTAGCCTCCTCGTTCTTCATCCGCCAACCTGTATCGGTGGTTAACCAGAATTTTGGTGAAAGAAAATCAGATTTTTTCATGAGTTCATCAACCTTGTTTGCTACTGCCTTTACTGCATCATCTGCTTTGAACAGGCCGTCAACCATGACATTACGATCAATCATGCCAGCATCTGAAACAGCAACATAAGCAAGTACAGGGCAATAAGCAAATCCCCGCTGGGCAATCCCGCCCAGTATTTTTCCAAGCAAAACCTCTCTATTTGCAATCAATAACTCCTTCAAAACGCGCCCCTGCTCTTCCGCTTGAAGAATCGGAGATGACATTCCTTCTGGCTTGCCGTTAAAGGTTCGCGACCATTCATTAAATTTATTGACAGTGATCGTTCCGTAGCAACTTTTTGATTCGATAATGAATAACCCATAGGAAGAAACGATCAAGTGATCTATCTGCGCAACATCCCCATCACAAATAATTCGAAGATCGTTGATCACAAAAACGTCATCACGCTTTTTAAACACTCTTTGAAGTCGAAAAGCTAACTGTTTCTCGGCCTCTTCACCCGCACGCAACTTTGAATCTGATGGATTGCTAAACTCTTTTTCTTTAACTATCACAGCAACTTCTCCCTTGCAAAATTTTAGTGCGCCTGATCCCAGTTCTTGCCTTGTCCCACTTCGACTAGGAGCGGCACGTTCAGTGTTGCGACATTGCACATCAGTCCCGGCAGGCACTCTTTCACCCGCGCCAGCTCGTCATTTGGCACTTCCAGCACCAGTTCGTCGTGTACCTGCATGATCAGGCGAGTTTTTAAGTTTTCCGTCTCAAGCCAGCGCTGCACGGCAATCATCGCCAGTTTGATCAGATCGGCAGCGGTGCCCTGCATCGGGGCGTTGATCGCGGCGCGTTCCGCACCCTGACGTTTCATCGCATTGCTGCTGTTGATCTCCGGCAGCCACAGACGACGACCGAAAACTGTCTCGACATAACCTTGTTCCTTGGCCTGAACACGCGTGCTTTCCATGTAATTCTTCACGCCCGGATAGCGCTCGAAATAGCGGCCTATGTAGGATTGTGCCGCGCCTCGTTCGATACCAAGCTGTTTGGCTAGGCCAAATGCTGACATGCCGTAGATCAGGCCGAAGTTGATCACCTTCGCATAGCGGCGCTGCTCGGAAGTCACATCGCTCGGTGTTGTCATGAAGATCTCGGCGGCGGTGGCGCGGTGCACATCCTCGTTGTTGGAAAATGAGGTAAGCAGCCCGTGATCACTCGACAGATGCGCCATGATGCGCAACTCGATCTGCGAATAATCCGCAGCGACGATAGAGCTGCCGGGGGCGGCGATGAAGGCTTCGCGGATGCGACGACCTTCAGGACTTCTGATCGGGATATTTTGCAGATTCGGATCGCTGGAAGCCAGACGCCCCGTTATCGCCACCGCCTGCGAATAACTGGTGTGCACCCGGCCCGTGCGGCGATTAAGCATTTTCGGCAGCTTGTCGGTATAGGTGGATTTGAGTTTCGCCATGCCGCGGTATTCGAGCAGTATCTTGGGCAGAGGATAGTCGAGTGAGAGTTCCTGCAACACCTCTTCGTCGGTAGAAGGCGCGCCGCTCGGCGTCTTCTTCTTCACTGGGAGCTTTAATTTTTCGAACAGGATTTCCTGTATCTGTTTCGGGGAATTCAGGTTAAAGGGCTGATCGGCAGCTTCATGGGCGCGCCGCTCCAGTTCGATCAGCTTCACCCCCAGCTCGTGGCTTTGAACATGCAGCAGATTGCAGTCGAGCAGCACGCCGTTGCGCTCCATGGTATAGAGCACATGCATGGCGGGCAGCTCGATTTCGCGATAAACATGCAGCAAGCCTTTTTGTGACTCGATCTGCGGCGCCATGTCACGGTGCAGCTGCAGTGTTATGTCCGCGTCTTCCGCCGCATAGCGCGTGGCGCTATCCAGATCGACCTGATCGAAACAGATCTGCTTGGCACCTTTGCCTGCTACCTCCTCGTAGCTGATGGTCGTAACGCCCAGATGGCGCTGCGCGAGATTGTCCATGTCGTGCGGCTTGTGGCTTTCCAGCACGTAGGATTCCAGAAGGGTGTCGTCGTGGATTCCCGCCAGATGAATGTCGTGATTGGCGAAGATGTGCTTGTCGTATTTCAGGTTCTGTCCGACTTTTTTATGACGCTCGCTCTCCAGCCAGGGCTTGAGTTTTTCCAGCGTCGTCTCGCGATTCAACTGGTCGGGCGCTCCAGGGTAGACATGAGACAGCGGCAGATAGAAAGCCTCATGCGGCGTAATCGCCATAGAAATGCCGACCAGTTGCGCTTCCATCACGTCCAGCCCGGTGGTTTCGGTGTCGATACAGACAAGATCGGCGGCCAGCATCTTTTCTAGCCAAACATCGAGCTGCTCGCAGGTCAATATCGTCTGGTAATGAGCGCCATCGGTGCGAGTAGCCTCGTCCGATGCCATCCCCTCGCCTCGTTCTTGCGGGGAGGGGGTTTGAACTTTACCCCCATCCTCACCTTCACCCTGAGAGGGGGCGGCGGGCTCCCCCTGAGAGGAGGCGCGTTCCGTCTGAGAAGGTGAAGGAGTGTTAATTTCACGCAACCAGCTTCTGAAGTTCAGCCGCTCGAAAAGCTGTCTGAGCGTCTCGCGATCAGGTTCAGGTGCGACAAGCTCGCTGTATGAGGGCAAATCCGGCACGTCGCATTTGACTGTGACCAGCTGTCTGGCCTGCGGCAGCCATTCGAGCGCGGCGCGCAAATTGGCACCCACCACCCCGCTGACCGTATCCGCGTTGCGCATCAGATTGTCCAGCGTGCCATGCTGGGTGAGCCATTTGACCGCTGTCTTGGGGCCGACTTTTTCCACGCCCGGCACGTTATCCACCGTATCGCCCATCAGCGCCAGATAGTCGACGATCAGCTCGGGCGGTACGCCAAACTTTGTTTTGACACCTGCTACATCCAGCGTCTCGTTGTTCATGGTGTTGATCAGGGTCACATGCTCGTTCACCAGCTGCGCCAGATCCTTGTCTCCGGTGGCGATGATGCAGCGCACCCCGTCACGGGATGCTTTTTGCGCCAGCGTGCCGATCACGTCATCCGCCTCCACGCCTTCCACCATGGAGATTCTCCATCCCGAGGCGGCTATGGCCTGATGCAAGGGCTCGATTTGCAGCGCAAGATCGGGAGGCATGGAAGGGCGATTGGCCTTATATTGCGGATACAGGTCGTCTCGGAAGGTTTTTCCTTTTGCGTCAAATACACAAAGGCTATAATCTGCCGGGAAATCCTGTCGCAGGCGGCGCAACATGTTCAGCACGCCGTAAATCGCGTTGGTCGGAAAACCTTCCCGGTTGCGCATCTCGGGTATGGCGTGAAAAGCGCGGTATAAAAAGGACGAGCCGTCAACCAGGAGCAATGTTTTTGTAGGCATTTTAATATTAAAGGTACTGAAATGATCGATACGCCAAAGTTGCCATTATCCGATATTCCTGCGGCATGGGATGCCAAAGAAGCATGGCGCGTATTCGGCATTATGTCAGAATTTGTCTCGGCGACCGACCGATTGGCTCAGATCCACCCGGCGGTCAGCATCTTCGGCAGCGCGCGCACAAAACCCGACCATCCCTACTACAAGCTGACCGAAGAGATTGCCAGGCTTTTGTCAGACGCAGGATTTTCGGTGATTTCGGGCGGCGGTCCCGGCATCATGGAGGCGGCCAACAAGGGCGCTTTTTACGGGAAATCGCCCAGCGTGGGCCTCAATATTCAGCTGCCCCACGAGCAGTCCAACAACCCGTATCAGAACATCAGCCAGTCTTTTCAGCATTTTTTCGCGCGCAAGGTGATGTTTGTCAAGTTTGCCAATGCCTACGTGGTGATGCCCGGCGGATTCGGCACGCTCGATGAACTGATGGAAGCGCTAACGCTGGTGCAGACTGGCAAGACGCGCCGCATCCCCATCATACTGGTGGGCACGAAATTCTGGGGTGGCATGATCGAATGGTTCAAGACCGCGCTGATCGATGAGAAAGTCATACATCCGGAAGACATGGAGTTGATTCAGCTCATCGACGAGCCGCAGGAAGTGGTCAGCGCAATCTTCAAACACTATGAAACTTCAGGGTTCGAGCCGACCGAGGCAGAACGCGAGCGGCAGCTCTACTTGTAAAAATTCGGGTGAAATTCAGCCGAACCGCAAAAGTCAGCGCTTAGGCGCTGACTTTTTCTCCGCCCAGCGCATCGGTCAGATCGGTCAGCATTTTGGCAAGTTCGCCGGTCATCAGGGTAAAGTCGAGTTCGAACATCTCGTCCGCCGTATCTGCCAGCGCGGTGGATTCTTCCTTGATGATCTCCAGAAATTCGAGCCGTTTGACCTGCAACTGTTCGTTCAGCACGAAGGAGATGCGGTCATTCCAGGTCAGCCCCAGTCGGGTGGCGCGTTTTCCGGCCGCGATATGCGCGAGTATCTCTTCGCCCTCCAGGGCGTGATTGGCGTAACGCACCGTGGCGCGGCTCTCGCCGGTTGCGCGCAGCTCCAGTTCCCGATCGATGGTGAATCCGGCAGGCGCAGCTTCTCCTGCCAGCCAGTCTGTCATCGCGGCGACCGGTGAAATGTCGGTGTGCAGCGGTTTGACCGGCAGTTCATCCAGAGTCTTGTTCAAAAATTCCAGCAGTTCCTCGGCGCGCGCGCTCGAGGCGGCATCGATGATCAACCGTCCATTGACCGTATCTATCCAGGCATAAGTGGTGCGCAACAGGGCAAAGGCGCGGGGCAGCAGCTCCTCGGTCATCGCCTCCTTGATGTCCTTCATCTCTTTTCTGCCGACCTTATAGCCCTGCTGCGCCTCGATCTCGGCGGCTCTCTCCTTGGCAAATCGGTTGATGATGGTCGCGGGCAGCAGCTTTTGCTCGACGCCCAGTGCAAACAGGATATGTCCGCCTGCTGCATGAACCAGCCTGTCATCGCCACGGCAGGAGACCCAGCCACGGCTTTGTTTGTCCAGCCCGCTGCAGGGCAGCAGGGGTTTTAAAGCCAGCTTTTCCTGCAGGGTTTCAGCTGTGATGGCGCAGTTTTCGGGAAGGCGGTAGATGAAGATGTTTTTAAACCACATGAGGGGCTCCTGCAAAAACCGGCGATTATACAGAACGTCAAAACATTTCTGCTAACGTCCGATTTTGATGTCGAAGCGGCCTGCCCCGCCGTGTTCGTTATGGTATGCTAAGCGTAAATTCTGTCACGCTTTCCTGATGTCCTCATTAAAAATCCTCTTGTTATTTGTTTTGCTGATCGCAACGCCTGTCTATGCGGGTCAGGACGATGATTTTCTGGCGGCCAGAGATGCCTTCCGGGCAGGAGATGCGGCAAAACTTGCCGTCTTTTCACAGCGGCTGTCGCGCACCCCGTTCGAGGTCTATACGGCTTATTATCAGCTGAAAATGAAGCTTGAAACCACCGATCCCGCCGAAGTCAGGGCCTATCTGGCACGGCCGGACGACACGCCCCTGATCGACAGGATGCGCGCCGAATGGCTCAAGTCACTGGCTAAAAAGCAGCAATGGGATTTATTCGACAGCGAATATCCTCGCCTGATAACGGCGGACGCCGAACTGAACTGCGATGCACTGCAATCGCGCATGCGAACTCAGGAGCAAACGGTGCTCTACGAGACCCGCGATCTTTGGTTTTCTGCCAAGGACATGCCGGAGAGCTGCAATGCGCTGTTTGAGGCTGCCATCACGGCGGGCATCGTCAGTCAGCAGGATATCGGACAGCGCATGCGGCAGGCATTCGAGGCCGGCAACGTTGCGCTTGCCAAGTCGCTGGCCCAGAAACTGTCGGGTGGTCACGCTATTTCCATGGATGCATTCAATCAGGCCATCGAGGATCCTGGCAGGTATCTGCTCAAACCCGTGCTGAGCAGTGCGGGCGGCCATACGGTCGCGATGTTCGCGCTGCAGCGTCTGGCCCGCATTTCACCCGACCTGGCCTATGATCGGTGGGGAAATCTGGAGAAGCATTTCTCTGAGCATGAGCAGCGCTACTTTATGGGCTGGCTGGCTTTTGAGGGAGCGCGCAAGCACGATGAACGCGCCTTGCAATGGTACCGCCGGTCGGGGCAACTCAATCCCCAGCAGCTGGCCTGGCGGGTGCGTGCCGCCTTGCGCGCGCAGGACTGGAACGAGGTGCTTTATGCCGTCAATGCGATGACCGAACCGCAAAAGAGCGAAGGCGCCTGGCAATACTGGAAGGGGCGCGCATTGCAGGCACTGGGGCGAAGAAGCGAGGCGCAGTCTGTATTTGCGCCGCTCAGTGTTGAAACCAGCTTTTACGGACAGCTTGCGGCGGAGGAACTGGGCGATGTGATCAGCGCTGCCCAGCCCGGTTATCAGCCCGGCCGTCGCGAAATTTCCGATATGGAGCAACTGCCGGGGATACGGCGTGCGATTGCACTGTACCGCATGGATATGCGCACCGATGCGCTGCGAGAGTGGAGCTGGGTGACCCGTAATTTCAACGATCGCGAACTCATCACGGCGGCAGAAATAGCCCGCCGCAACGAGATGTATGACAGGGCGATCAACACGGCAGACAAAACCGTGCATGTGCATGACTTCAGCCTGCGCTATCTGGCGCCTTACCGCGCTGCCATGCGCGAACACATACAGGAAAACGACCTGGACGAGGCCTGGGTCTACGGCCTGATGCGGCAGGAAAGCCGTTTTGTGACTTCGGCAAAATCCGGGGTGGGCGCATCCGGACTGATGCAGGTGATGCCGACCACGGCGCGCTGGATCGCAAAAAAACTGGGCCTCAAAAGCTATCGCGAATCCATGCTGCACCAGCTCGACACCAATCTGAAGCTGGGAACCTATTACATGAAAAACATGCTCTCATCTTTGGATGACAGCCCGGTTCTGGCATCCGCAGCCTACAACGCGGGGCCTGGCCGCGCGCGGCGCTGGCGGGCAAGGATACCGCTGGAAGGCGCCGTCTATGCCGAGACGATACAGTTCGATGAGACACGCGACTATGTCAAGAAGGTGATGAGCAATACGGTGTATTACGCAAGGCAATTCGGCTTCCCGCCTCGTTCTTTGAAGCAGCGTATCGGCATCATCGCCGCACGTCCGGCGGACGCCTCCATGGTTGACGACCGTTCCCCTGGAGCTGCCCCGTGAAAGTTTACTGTGTGGGCGGCGCGGTGCGCGACCGGTTGCTGGATCTGCCGGTAAAGGACCGGGACTGGGTGGTGGTCGGCAGCACGTCTGAAGAGATGATGGCGCAGGGATATCTGCCGGTAGGCAAAGATTTTCCGGTGTTTTTGCATCCTCAAACCCGCGAAGAATATGCGCTGGCTCGCACCGAGCGCAAGAGCGCTCCCGGCTACCGGGGCTTTGTCGTTCACGCCGCGCCGGATGTTACGCTGGAAGAGGATTTGTTGCGCCGCGACTTCACTGTCAATGCGATCGCGCAGGATGAGGATGGCGAACTGATCGATCCTTACGGCGGCCGCGAGGATCTGCGCGCGGGCATACTGCGCCATGTGAGTTCAGCCTTCAGTGAAGATCCGGTGCGCATACTGCGTGCGGCGCGGTTTTCGGCGCGTTTCGGCTTTGCAATTGCACCCGAAACGCAGAGTTTGATGCGAGGGATGGTGGATAACGGCGAAGTGGATGCCCTGGTGCCCGAGCGGGTCTGGCAGGAACTTTCCCGCGCGCTGATGGAAGAAAAACCGTCGCGTTTTTTTTCCACCCTGCGCAGTTGCGGAGCGCTTGCCCGCATCCTGCCCGAGATAGATGCGCTGTTCGGCGTGCCTCAGGTTGCCAAGTATCACCCCGAAATAGACTGCGGTCTGCACACGATGCTGGTGGTCGACGATGCGGCAAGTTGCGGCTATACGCTGGAAGCGCGCTTTGCCGCACTGACCCACGATCTGGGAAAAGCCATCACGCCCGCCGATGTGCTGCCCCGCCATATTGGCCACGAAATGCGCGGCATCGACCTGGTTAAAAAATTCTGTGATCGCATCAGGGCTAGCGGAGAATGCCGCGATCTGGCGCTGCTTGCCACCCGCTTTCACGGCGACATCCATAGAGCGATGGAGCTGCGCAGCGATACGGTGATCCGTCTGTTTCAGTCGACCGATGCCTGGCGTCGCCCCGCCCGTTTCGAGCAGCTGCTGCAGGCCTGCTCATCGGATGCCAGAGGCAGATGGGGCTTCGAAGATGCGGCTTACCCGCAGGCAGCTTATCTGCTGGAGCTGCTGGCCCTTGCCCGTGCGGTGAATGCCGGTGAAATTGCCATTTCATGTCAGGATAAAGGTACAATTCCCGCTGCGGTTGAGCGGGCGCGGATCAGTGCAATTGCGCCGATAGTTAATAAGCGAGGACATAATGCGTAAATGGTTAGTCGGGATGTTGATAGTTGCAATGCCTTGTGTCGGCTGGTGTGCCGATCAGGCAAAAAAGACGGATGCCAAGTTTGATCAGTTATTTAAAACGGTCGATACCAATGGCGACGGGAAAATATCTCGCGATGAGGCCGAACAAAAAGCCCCGGCGATGGCGGATGGATTTGATACCATAGACAGCGATCGCGACGGGGGGCTGACCAAGGCGGAAATCAAAGCCTTCACCGCCGCGCTGGAGGCTAAACGCCGCGAGTTTCAGGAGCGCCTGGAAAAGGCGGACAAGAACAAAGACGGTTTGCTCTCGCGCGAAGAGGCTGCCGGATTGCCCAATCTCAGCGCGCATTTTGAGGAAATCGACCTCAATCTCGACGGGCGGCTGAGCATCAAGGAGATCTCCGATTATCTGCGCAGTCTGACAGCGGCCCCCAAATAGCTAAAGCAGGCGACTCAGATCCCCTATGGCGTATCCCGACAAAGGATGCGCCATATTTTTTCCCAGCGCGATGACCTTGAACAGCTCGCCCATTTCCGCCGGACTGGTCAGCTTCTGCAGTTGCGCCGACAGGGGCAGATATTCGCGCAGATTTTCAGGATCAGTTTCCGCCAGAAGTTCGGCTATGCCGTTATTGATCAGGAAAAAAGCCTGACTGGTGTACCCAGTCAGCTCCAGCCCCGCGTCGATCGCGGTCTCGGCGATGTCGGTGAAATTGACGTGCGAAGTGATGTCCTGCAGACCTGGCCAGAAGAAGGCGTCATCGTGCGCCCGGTGGCGGTAGTGACACATCAAAGTTCCTGCAGAGCGTTGTGGATGATAATATTCCCTGGCACCGAATCCGTAGTCGATGAACAGCATCGTGCCGCATTGTAGTCTGGCTGCCAGACTGTTGATCATGCCGCGCGCCGCAAGACAGATTTCGCTCACATAGCCATCGGGTACGCTGATTTTTTGCGCAGCCGACAGCAATTCCTGATCCTCGACGGCGCGCTCTGCCCTGACGAATCCCGAATCCCGCCATTCAACACCGATCTCAAAAACGGAACCTCTCTGCCAGTGCAGCAGATGAACCGGCAGGGCGTCGAGCACTTCGTTGGCGACGATTGCGCCGCTGAGTGTGTCTGGCAAGGAATCGAGCCAGTGTACGCGGTCCATCAGATGAGGCAGGTGTTTTTTCAGCAAAGACTGCTGACGCTCGCGCAAATCTGCGCTCACTTCGAGTATCGAGTAGCTGACAGGCAAGGCTCCCAGCCGCTCCAGTTCGCCCAGCATGTCGAGTGCAAGCTTGCCGCTGCCCGCGCCCAGTTCAAGTATCTGCGCCGTGCTGCCTTCCATGATCTCTTTGACCTGTCTTGCCAGCGTGCGTCCGAACAGCGGCGAGAGTTCGGGCGCTGTGATGAAGTCTCCCGCTTCGCCCAGTTTGTGCGACCCTGCCGTGTAGTAGCCCAGCCCAGGCGCATACAGTGCAAGTTCCATGTAGCGCGCAAAGGAGATCCATCCTCCGTGTGACTGGATGTCCTGCCTGATCGCATCGGTCAAATTGGCGCTGTGCAGGGCGGCCTCATCGGACGGCAGGGGCAGTGATGTATCGGGAGATATTGGCATGGTCAGGTATAATCGGCGAAAGTTACCACAAGTTTAATGGAGGGGGCGGTGCAAGGCAAAGTGATATTGGTGACCGGGGCGGCAAAGCGGGTGGGAGCGGCGATTTGCCGTCGTCTGCATGCGGCGGGCGCATCGGTTGCGTTGCATTACCGCCACTCTGAAAAGGAGGCGTACAGCCTGCGAGATGAGCTCAATGCGCTGCGTCCCGGTGGTGCGGCTGTTTTTTCAGCCGACCTGCTCGATTTGCCATCGTTGCCCGGACTGATAGATCAGGTGGTGGACAGGTTCGGTCGTCTGGACGGGCTGGTCAACAATGCCTCAAGTTTTTATCCCACGCCGCTGGCTGCTGTCGACGAGGCGCAGTGGCACGACCTGCTGGGGACCAATCTGCGCGCACCGCTGTTTCTGGCTCAGAGTGCGGCCGATGAACTGCGCAGACGGCACGGCTGCATCGTCAATATCGTGGATATTCACGCGGAGCGTCCGATGAGCGGACACCTGATCTACAGCGTGGCCAAGGCGGGGCTGGTTGCCCTGACGCGCGGACTGGCGCAGGAAATGGCACCTCAGGTGCGCGTCAATGCGGTAGCTCCCGGCGTGATCCTCTGGCCTGAAGACAGCGCCTGGGAAGATGAGGCGCAACGGCGAAAAATAGTCGCCCATACCCTGCTCAAACGCGAGGGTGAGCCGGACGATATCGCAAGGACGGTCGCGTTCCTGATCAAGGACGCGCCCTATATTACAGGACAAGTCATTTCGGTCGACGGCGGCCGTAGCATCAACATTTAACTGGAATTATTCATGAGCACACAACCCATACATTTCGATCATTCGGGCAATTTCAACAAGCTCAAGAACCGGCTTGAGCATCAGGTCGGAAAAGCGATTTTCGACTTCAACATGATAGAGGCGGGCGATACGGTGATGGTCTGTCTGTCCGGCGGCAAGGATTCCTACACGCTGCTGGACATCCTGCTCACCTTGCGCAAACGCGCCCCGGTCGATTTTCGCATCGTCGCGATGAACCTGGATCAGAAGCAGCCGGGTTTTCCCGCCGAAATCCTGCCCAATTACTTAAAGTCGCTGGGCATCGAATATCACATCGAGACTCAGGATACCTATTCCATCGTCAAGGAAAAAATTCCCGAAGGGAAAACTACCTGTTCGCTTTGCTCCAGGCTGCGTCGCGGCATCATTTACAAGGTGGCGGGTGAGCTCGGCGCAAACAAGATCGCGCTGGGACATCACCGCGACGACATGATAGAGACTCTGTTTTTAAACATGTTTTTCGGCGGAAAGCTCAAGGCCATGCCGCCTAAGCTGGTGACAGACAAGGGCGATCATATCGTGATTCGTCCGCTGGCCTATTGCGCCGAAAAAGATATCGCACGTTACGCGCGCGGTATGGAATTCCCCATCATCCCCTGCAATCTTTGCGGATCTCAGGAAAATCTGCAGCGACAGAATATCAAGGAGATGCTGACCAATTGGGAACGCCAATATCCGGGGCGTAGCCAGACGATATTTACCGCGATGCAGAATGTCGCCCCGTCGCATCTGATGGATGGCAATCTCTTTGACTTTAAGAGCATGCAGCTGGGGCTGGCGGTCGAAGAGGGCGATGTCGCGTTTGACGAGGCGTAATTCAGGGGTAGTAAAGTTCCAGCCGGTAACCTGATGCTTTCAGGTCGGCGGTATTAAGACGGAGTCTGATGCTGATCTCGTGATTGTTCATAAACCCCGTCTGCACGTTTTCATCGGCGGGCAGATATTCGGCCGGGGTGAACAGTCTGCGTGCCAGGGGTTTGTCCTGAATGTCGTTGAGCGTCAGTGTGAGCATGGGAAATGCCATGCTGTAATTTGCCCGGTTGCGCAGCAGTGCGGTCAGGGTGATCGCATTTTCATGTCCGGGTTCGGCTTCCAGTCCGGAAGACTCGATGCTGAGCAGTTCTGCAGTCTGCGGAAGCGGCACGGTGCAGCCCAGCAGCTGGCAGTAGCTCACTAATGCGGGCTTGAGAGCGGGGAGTCTCACTGACAACCCGACCCGGAAAAAGTACGCCGATTGGGCCAGCAGCAGCAAAACGGTCATCGTTATACCGGCTATCCAGGGCCAGCGTCTCGCGGGTGCCACGGTTGCAGGTTCGAAGACGGGCTTTTCGAGCAATGGTTTTACCGGCGGTGTTGATATTTCAGGTTCCGGAGCTGTTGCGGCGGCTGTTTCCGGAAGCCGGTCAGCCAGATGGCTGAAATCCAGTGTGTCTGCTGCAGGCTGTTCTACAGGTATCGCAGCCTGTTCTATGCGTCCCGCAGGCTGTTCGATGTGTATCTCAGGCTGTTCGATGTGCATCGCAGCCCGTTCTATGTGTACCTCTGCTGGCTCGTAGTCAGCTTCGGGCAGCTCGACAGTCAGCTCAGGGCCGAAATCCTCGGCCTCTATGTGGTTTGTTTCGGCTGTTAATTCGTCCTGGGGTGCATCAGGTGCAGCGTCCGCCTCGGGCGCATATTCTTCGATCTGCTCGGGCGCTTTTTCTTCGATAGGATGAATCGGCTCGTCAGCCAGATGCGCGGGATGCTCTTCAGTTACCTGAAGTGCTAGTTGTTCAAGATCGTTTTCGGGTATGAAGCCTGGGCGGGCATCGAATGCCTGCATGCAATGCCCGCAACGCACCATGCCCCGGTGCGCGGCAAACTGAGCATCGCTGATTTTGAAGCGCGTTTCACAGTGCGGACACCGTGTGGAGCCATTCATCGCACTCAGCGTTTGCGTCCGGACAGGCATGACCAACCTTCGTCATAAACAGGTGGATTAAGATCAAACCACTGCGCATAGATGTCCATCACGTCCTGCGCCTGAGTTTGCAGTATCCCCGACAGCACTATCTGTCCGCCAGACCTTGTCGCATCGGCCAGCAAAGGGGCGAGCATGCGCAAAGGGTTGGTGAGTATGTTAGCGACCACCAGATCATAGCTTGCACGCGGCGCATCGTCGGGCAGATAAAAACTGACGTTCCCGACTTCGTTAGCCACCGCATTGTCGCGACTGGCAGTCACCGCCTGTGCATCCACATCGACCCCAACCGCAGTTGACGCGCCCAGTTTGAGCGCGGCAATCGCCAGTATGCCTGAACCGCAGCCGTAATCGAGCACGCGCTCTCCCCCTTGCAGGTGGCTATCCAGCCAACGCAAACAGAGCCGGGTGGTAGGATGGCTGCCGGTGCCGAAGGCGAGCCCCGGGTCGAGCACGATGTTGATTGCAGAAGGATCAGACGGGGTATGCCAGGTCGGCACGATCCACAGTCTGTCCGAGATGGGGATAGGATCGAATTGTGACTGGGTAAGTCTCACCCAGTCGTTGTCGGCCAGTGTTTCTACTCGGTAAGCGGGCAGCTCATCCAAGCCTATATTCGCGCTTGCCTGACGCAGGATATCGGCAACCTTGGCATCCGCATCGAACAGGGCGCTGACTCGGTTGTGCTGCCACACGCCGGGTGGCGGCTCGCCGGGTTCACCGAAAATGGCCTGTTCGTCCGGCGTGTCTGCGTCGGCATCGAGCAAGTCGACGGAGAGCGCGCCCAGCTCCAGCAGGGCGTCGCTCAAAGACTCCGCGTATTTTGCATCGGTATCGACGATCAGGGTCAGCCAGGCCATTACTTGTCCTTGTTGCGCTCGGCCAGCCGCTCTTCGAGATAATGGATGCTGGTTCCTCCACCCATAAAGGCGGCATCCAGCAGCAGATCGCGGTGCAGTGCGATGTTGGTCTCTATGCCTTCGACGGCCATTTCGGAGAGCGCCGTGCGCATTCTTGCCATCGCCTGTTCGCGAGTATCTCCGTAGGAGATGACCTTGCCTATCATCGAGTCGTAGTGCGGGGGTACATAGTAATTGTTATAGGCATGTGAATCGACGCGTATGCCAGGACCGCCTGGAGCGTGCCAGGAGGTGATGCGTCCGGGAGACGGGACAAACTTGTAGGGATGCTCCGCGTTGATGCGGCATTCGAGCGCATGCCCCTTGAATTGTATGTCGCGCTGACGGAAAGATAGCTTTTCTCCGGCTGCGATGCGTATTTGCTGCTGAACAATGTCTATGCCGGTGCCGATGGCTCTGTTTATCGGCGTTCGAGTACGG
>CAYPIG010000050.1:0-22046 GCA_964410705.1 uncultured Gallionella sp. | reverse complement strand
GAACATCATCTTCTTTTCCATCTGCACC
Source organism: uncultured Gallionella sp. (assembly GCA_964410705.1). Lineage (GTDB taxonomy): Bacteria > Pseudomonadota > Gammaproteobacteria > Burkholderiales > Gallionellaceae > Gallionella. The sequence goes on along the minus strand of CAYPIG010000050.1, from coordinate 22,018 downwards.
GCTTTGAAATAGTTGCTGTTCTGGTGTGTCCAGTCGTTCGCATACAGGCCGCCTGGCAGCAGATTTTGCAGTTCAGAGGCGATGGCGGGTGCGAGGTCTATCTGTTTGAGTTTGCAGCTGATGCCGGTTACCGCCTCTCCCAGCTGAAACAGTTTTTGCGCATCGTTGATGTGGATGAGCGCTAGGCTGTTGTCGTAAGGGGCCATGCCGATCTCGAAGATGCCCGTCACTTTGAACTGTTTTAGGCGCGGCATCATGCCGGCCGGTGTGATAGAGCCTTGCGGGGCGATCAGCATGACTTTTTCGCCCAGACGCACGCCCAACGATCGCGCCAGATCCGAACCCAGCACGATGCCAAATTCGCCGCTGCGCAGATCGGACAGTTTTCCGGCCTTGATCTTGGTGGACAAGTCCGTGATGCCCGTCTCCATTTCGGGAGCGATGCCCCTCACCATCACGCCCTGCACGCTCTGCCCGAAAGACAGCATGCCTTGTCCCGAAACATAAGGAGCTACGGCGTTCACCTCTTGCTGATGCGAGACGATGCTGAGTATGGTTTGCCAGTCGTTCATCCTGCCTCCGTCAGCAACGACTTCGAGGTGAGGGGAGGCGCCCAGCATGCGTTCGCGGATTTCCTTCTGAAATCCGTTCATCACCGATAACACGACGATCAGCGCCATCACGCCCAGCCCCATACCCAGCATGGAGATCAGCGAAATGAAGGAGATGAAATGATTGCGGCGTTTTGCGCGCGTGTAGCGCAGGCCGATGAATAATTCGTAGGGTTGCAAGGTGAATAGGTCGCTAAGTTAAAACGAGCGACAGTTTGCCACAAGCGCGGCGCGGATGACAGTAAAGATATTTGGCGAGCGGTTTTTATGTTGAGAATGCCGGGCACTGAAAAGCAATTTACAGCCCGGCAAACGGATTGCTTATCTGTAGATGAGGCGCACAGCGGGCTAGTCCAGGCATGAGCGTAAAGGCTGTCCGGCTCTGTCTATAGGCCTTTTGGCATAGTGACTTACTGCAAATTCGCGGACACAATGCGTCCTAAGTTCTGGTCTTGCCATAAAAAGGGAAGTTCGAGCGATCATCGAAGTTTGCCAGTGGCAGAGAATCAAATGCAAGTCGCTAAAAATCAGGTCGTGAGGGTTTGAAGCTTTCCTTCGATTGCCCGGCAGACTAGGCGGACTGTTCGGCAGGCTAGGCAGATGGCTCCGCGGACTAGGCGGATTGCCCGGCAGACTAGGCAGATTGCTCCGCGGACTAGGTGGAGCAATCTTCGGGTTCTGCCGGTGGCTTTGGGCTCTATGCAGCATGTGATGACAGGGGTTTAAACCCTCTGCCTAGTCTGCAAAGTCCTCCGGCTAGGGTGCGGAGCCCTCTGTCTAGGGTGCGGATCCCTCCGGCTAGAGTGAGGAGCTCTCTGCCTAGAGTGAGAAACCGTCTGGCTAGTCTGCGGAGTCCTCTGCCCAGAGTGCGAAGCCCTCTGACCAGATTTTGCAGCAATCGAAGGAGAGTCTGAAACACCCGGCAGGATATTTTCAGGCATCAAAATGAAGTGGCAGGAACTGAAAAAGTAGCAATTTTTATGAAATTTTACCCAACAACGAGAGGAGATTTTCATTATGGCGACAAATAGTTACATGCCCAGCGATGACATCGGAAAAGTTTTGCTGCTGGAACATCTGGCGTTGACCCTGCCCAAATACACGAGCACCTTTGGCATCAGCGATGCCGAGATGGCGAGTATCAAAGCCGACACGCTCGCCCTGCGGCGTGCGTATACTTATCATCATCAGGTGCAAAGTTTTGCGCAGGACTGCACTGCGCAAAAAAATCATCTGCGCGACGGCGGAAGCGGCAAGGCCGAATGGCCTGTCATGCCGGAATTCATTGCGGTCGATACCGTCCCGCCCGGCGTCATCCCACGTTTATCGACTCTGGTTGCCGGAATCAAGGCGCACAAGAATTATACGGAGGCGATCGGTCGTGATTTGAGATTGATCGGCACCGAGATCGTCAAGAATCCTGACAGCTGGAAGCCGGTATTGAAAAGCAAGAGCAGCGCAGGTCACCCCGTTATCTGCTGGACCAAAGGTTATGCTGCTGAAATCGAGATCTGGGCCGACCGTGGGGATGGCAACGATTTTGTGTTCTATACCATCAACAGCGAACCCGACACACTGGACAAAACGCCGCTGCCGCCCAAAGGCGCCGGGGTCAACTGGAAGTATAAGGCGATCTACCGGCTCCACAATGAACAGGTCGGGCAGTGGAGCGATGTGATGAGCATATCGGTCGGCGGCTGACATCTGCTGCAGCAACTTCAGAAAATCCGGCGATGCCGGATTTTCGCGTTGTGAGGGGTCGATCGCGAAAAAATTTTTCATGAGGCGCGTCAAGGTAGCTCTATGTAGAAATTGGCAGCCAGACTGTTGTTTATTCGTTCAAGGTTGCCATAAACCTTCAATTAGTCATTGCAGTGGTCAGCATCCACGGTGTAAGGCGAATTTTTTACATATCAACATCGAGGGTGTCCTGGTTCTTCCATTCCCGCCACGATCACGGATATTGCTAGGCCAAGTGATGAGTCGATTATAGCCAGGGCTGAACTCGAGATTTTCCATGCCGCTCAGGAAATGGTTGGAGCCATTCCCCTGTCACTGGGCGACTACACCATCGTGAGTCCGACGTACTCCGAGCTTACGATTGCACCGGAGTTGCTGCTCAGCGTAACGGCACCAAAGGTGTTTTATGCATTTGAGAACTACCACTACATTGCCAGAGGGGGCCGAATAAAGACCGGAGGGTACGGTCAATATGATGACATTTGTGAGGAAATCGTTAGTAAAGGTTTCTACCGACATGCGCCTTACTCATGGGGGGATAATTTCATTAAACAGCGAGCAGACGGGTATCGCGAGAAGAACATTACCCCCTCAACGATTTTGAAGCCAACAATCTGCGCTCATATTGAGTACATGGCGAAGGATTATCCTGCATAGTATTATTTGAGTGGCGTGCTGCAAGAGCTTGACCCGCAAGCTCATTAATTACGCTGGCTGGAATGTTCGAGGCGATGAGAGCTGCAATCTTTTGTCGATTCATTTTTTCTAATGACGTATTGCTCAAGTTGGGGAATTTTATCAATTCTGAGCGCCATAAGCTCAGTAATGCAATCTTTGGGAGATACGACGGATTTCGGGTGGCTCCACGTATATATTTGAAAGTCACGGAATCGCTTAGGGATGAGTTAGCTAGCACGATCCCCCAATGCTTTGGCGCAATGATCTCGGCCCTTCTCAAATGATTTGCAGTCGTGATTAATGTGATTAGAGGGAATGCCTGGTCATAAAACTGAGATTGGCGGACGATCCGGCTTATAGAATCAGTCTCCCCTTTTATTTCATAGCAATGCATCGCCTTGTAGACCGCAACTACGTCTGCAATTGCATTTCCGTTGCACACTTGAACCTCCTCCAAAGTCGCACACGGTGGATTCGCTCTTCGTTTTAGGTTGATTATGAGCGCATGCCTGATCTCTTTGTCCGTTAGTTTTTGCATGATGAAAAAATTCTTGTGCATCCAGATAGTGTTCAATGGCCTCAGGCTAGGATCGCTGCCCAAGAGGTACTCCCATATTATCCCAGAAAGAGGTTCATGATGGCTCCCCATCGTTAGCGAATGTCTGGAATTCCTTCATCATCCGGATGGAGAATTGTACAAAATTTCATGCTTCTATATGTACGCAATGAGCTCTAGGGAGGTTCTTATGTTGGTAGCGATATATTTTAGCAATGGTCGAGAATCCGTAGGATGCGGAAAGTTTGTGAGCAACAGATTGATAGTGGATAAGCTCGCTACCGTCATCGCACTCATAGTGCGTCGCAATGATTGAGACCCAATCAGCGGATTCCATTAGGGACAGCGGCAATGAGCCGCAATTGAAGTCCGAATATATGGCTGCAATCTTTACCTATTTCGTAAACGTCCGGCCATCCCATCTTGAAGTCGTTAGCGAAAGCTAAGAGCATAGTGTCCACTTAATTTTTAGTGGACACTTTCATGGATTTATCTCTCCTCATTCGCCGCAGGCGGCAACACACACCCGAATTCAAGCAACGTCTGGTTGCGCTTTGCCAGCCGGGTGTTTCAATTTCGGGGGTTGCGCTCGCGCACGGCGTGAATGCCAACCTGCTGCGCCGCTGGATCAAGCAATATCCGGCTTGCATGCCGTCCAAATCTGTCACGGTACCGGCGAAGCTGGTGCCGGTTCAAGTGAGTTTGCCGACAGAAGTTCCTGCCCATGATGCCATCGAAATCAGCATCCAGAAGGGGCGCGCCCGCGTCAGCATCCGCTGGCCGGGTAATCAGGCGCATGCGTGCGGCCAATGGCTGGCTGATTTGATCAAATGATTCGACCGGAACAGGTGTTTTTACACACAGCACCAGTGGACATGCGCTGGAGCATAGATCGCCTGTCGCTGCTGATCCAGCAGATTGACGGTCGGTCCCCCTGCGACGGCACGGCCTACGGTTTTACCAACCGCAACAACTCGCGCTTAAAACTGCTGATCTGGGACGGCACTGGCGTCTGGCTGTGTCACCGCCGCCTGCACAAGGGGCGATTTTGCTGGCCGAACCCTGACGACACGCTGTTTTGCATGAGCACGGAGCAATGGCGCTGGCTAACTACCGGGGTGGACTGGCAACGGCTGTGCGCGACGCCGCCTACCGACTGGCGAGTTTAGCACGCTGATTTTTAGTGAGTTTATTGGCTGTATTTGATACAATTAAGCCTATGAATTCACTGGATAAATCCACTCAATCAGCTGCATTACAGCCCCCTGAAGACGAGATTGCGCGTCTCACCAAATTGATCCGCACACAGGAAATCAAGATTCAGGCGCTGGTTCAAGAAGTGGCCTATTTGCGCCGCATGCGCTACGGCACCAAGAGCGAGACGTTGAGTCCTGAGCAGCGTTCGTTGTTCGAAGACGATGTGGTTCAGGACATCGCGGCTGTTGAAGCCGAACTCCCGGCAACACCTGCAACGCCGAGAAGCCGTGCCGGTCGTCAGACTTTGCCCGAACATCTGGAACGCATTGAAGTGCGCCACGAGCCGGATTCCTGCACCTGTTCCGCTTGTCAGTCCGACTTGGTCAAGATCGGCGATGACATTAGCGAACAACTAGACATCGAACCGGCCAAATTCTTTGTGATTCGCCACATTCGTCCGCAATATGCCTGCCGCCAGTGTGAAATCATCACCGCAGCACCGGTGGCACCCGCCGTTATCGACGGCTCCTTGGCCGCGCCGGGTTTGCTGAGCTGGGTTGCGACCAGTAAATATCTGGATCACCTGCCGCTGTACCGTCTTGAACAGATCGCAGCCCGGCAGCAGGTCAATCTGTCGCGCAGTACCATGAGTGAATGGATCGGTCGCATGGGCTTTGCCCTGCAACCGCTGGCGGATCGGCTCTCGGAACTGCTTCGACAGCGGCAGGTGCTGCATGCCGACGAGACGCCGGTCAAACAACTGGATCCGGGTGCTGGAAAGACCAAACGGGCCTATCTTTGGAGTTACCGCAGCAACGATCTGGATGAGGGGCCGCCGATCGTGGTGTTTGATTACCAGAGCAGCCGATCCGGTCAGCATGCGCGAGATTTTTTGCATGGCTGGCAGGGCAGCCTCATGGTCGATGACTATGGCGGATACAAGAAGATGTTTGCCGCCGATGCCGAGTTCGCCGTCACGGAACTGGGCTGCTGGGCGCACGCCCGACGTAAGTTCTTTGATTTGCAGGTCAGCGGCACGCATCCGTCTGCTGCGGAAGCGTTGCGGCGTATTGCCCAACTATATGCTGCCGAAGAAGTGGCTCGCGAAATGGATCATGCGGCCCGTGGAGAACATCGCCGGCAGAACAGCCTGCCGCTACTGGCGGACATGCATGACTGGCTGATCCGTTTGCGCATCGCGACCGCCGATGGCAGCGGGCTGGCCCGTGCGGTTGACTACAGTCTTAATCGCTGGCCCAGCCTGGTTCGCTATGCACAGACCGGCAATCTGCCGATCGACAACAATCCGGTGGAAAATGCGATAAGGCCAATCGCGCTGGGCAAAAAGAACTGGCTGTTTGCGGGGTCAGAGCGCGCAGGCAAACGGGCGGCTGCGATTCAAAGCCTGTTCGCCACCGCCAAGCTCAACGGAATCGAGCCGTCTGCCTGGCTGAAAGATACGCTGGAAAAACTGCCCGTCTGGACCATGCGGCGTATCGACGAACTCCTACCGATCAAACCGACTGCATAAGCTGGCTCATCTGAACAGGTGGGATGGCCGGACGCATACCCTATTTCTGTTCAAAACCGAGTGAAAGCTATTGCAGTCCTGGGGGCGTCCATATAAGACGGGTTGGGCTGTAACCGCAACATCTCGTCCTCCGGCATTCGGTGCGCCGAATCAGATGAAGCCCTGCACTGGTCGAATGATGGCGTGAAGTTTTATCTCAGATAGAGCTAAGATGATACTGATTTATTCGGTTTTGTCGTTCCCGCGAAAGCGGGAACCCAGTTAAATCAAGGCACTGGATCCGCGTCTTCGCGGGGAGGACGAATAAATCAGTATCGTCTTAGCTGGCAGAGCAGCCCGAATCCGAAATGCCCGGTTTAAGCACGAACATTTTCAGGATTGTCGGTGTATTAACAATTTGATTGCTGTTATTCGAATTTGTTAATACAATTTACATATGATTACTTATGACGAAACCAAGCGCCAAGCCAACATTGCAAAACATGCGCTTGATCTGGCGGATGCAGGGCTGGTGTACAACGCGCCGGACAAGGTGACGCTGGAATCGCCGCGTGACGAAGAGCCCCGTCTGATGGACATTGCGCTGGTTGAGATTATGGGCGTGGTGTTGGTATTGGTGTATGTAAAACGTAGTGCGGCGGTCCGGGCGATTTCTCTGCGCCGCGCATCTAAATTTGAAAGGAGATTGTATGAAACCGCAAAGCAGAACTGATTGGGAGCGCGTCAAACGCGAGGTTGCACTTGATGCTCCGATTGAATCTGACCCGTCCGTCGACCCATACAATCCGAATGATGAAGCGGCAGTGACGGAATTCTGGTCGAAAGCAACAGTGCATCGGCGTGGCGCACAAAAAGCCCCCACCAAAGTGCCGACTACGATTCGCTTTGATGCGGATGTGCTCGCCGCACTCAAAGCCTCTGGTCGCGGCTGGCAAACTCGTGTGAACGAGGCGGTGCGCGAGTGGCTCAAGGCGCACTCGGCGGTATAGATTAGTGATAGGCCTTTTCGTTACGCCGGGCTTTTGCTCATGACAGTACAGGATTATTAGTTGACAGTCGGGTTTGATTTTGCCATTCTTCCCCCATGTCCTTATTCATCCGAAAATTTATCGCTTTGCTGCTGGTCGTATGGCTGCCGCTGTTTACCGGCAGCGCGATGGCCTTGAGCGTACCCGTGCTGGTGCCTCATGGCGAATGCCACGAAATGGCGATGGATGATATGGATGCCGCCGTCGATATGGCCGCGGACACATCGGACGATTGCTGCAATCCCCTGTGTCATCTGGCCTGCGGCGGCTATCTCAATGCACGGGAGATCCGTACGCCGGACATCAGGCAAACGGGTACATCCGTCACCCCTTATCAGTTTTCATTCCACTCCGTCACCGAAGTTCCGCTCGACCCGCCACCCTTAGCGTAGCCCTCACAGGATAAATCCGTCTGTCGTATGCCAGGATAGCTGCGAACGCGTTTATCCGCGCTATTTCCACTAATCTACAGGGTCGTATCATGCGTAAACTTATCAAAATTGCATTATTTCTGGTGCTCTGCACCGCACAGACGGGCTTTGCCGCAAGCTTGAACTGGAACACCGGGGTGGTGAAAAAAATCGATGTTAAAAACGGTCGGGTCACCCTGAAACACGGCGATATTCCGGATGTGATGCCGGCGATGACCATGAGTTATCCTTTGCCAGCTCCCCCATTGCCCGTCATCGAGGCTGGGGACAAGGTGCGTTTCGTGCTCGAAAAACATGGCGAGGATTACGCCTTGAGCCGGATCGAAGTGCTAAGGTGAGCAATATGAAAACATCCTGGCTGTTGCTGATGTTTACATCTTTGGTGCAGGCGGGGCCTTTGGGTTCGGACTTGCAGGGCTTGCTCGATTATGCGAAGCAGCATAATCCCGAGCTTGCCGCGATGCGCTATGAGGCCGATGCGGCGGCATTGCGCGTACAGCCTGCAGGCAGCCTGCCCGATCCTGTGCTGCGTACTGAAATGATGGACATCACCAATCAGGGAACGCCCAAGCCTGTGAGCCTGCTGCCGTCTAAAGTCGGCGGAACCCGTTATCTTTTGATGCAGACACTGCCCTGGTTCGGCAAACTCGATCTGCAAAGCGGGATCGCTCAGGCGCAGGTAGACGCTGCAAGGGGGCAGACGGAACTTGGCTGGGCGGATTTGAGCAGCAAAATAAAATCGGCCTATGCGATGCATTACTCGCTGACGGACAGCATAAGGCTGACCCGTCAGACTCAGGATCTGAGCAGAAATCTGGAGCAGGTCGCCCGGACGCGCTATGCAAACGGTATCGGTTCGCAGCAGGAAGTGATACGCGCGCAACTTGAGCAGAGCGATCTGCGCATGACGCTGATCGAGCTTGAAAATGAGCAGCATCATGTACACAGCCGGATCAATACGCTGCTCTCGCGTCCCGCGCAGGCCGAGCTTGCCGAACCTGTTGCACTGCGTCCGGCAGCTTTGGATGTAGCGGCACTGGAAGACAAGCTGCGCGCGCACAACCCCCAGTTGCAGGTCGGCAATTCGCGTATCACCGAAGCGCAGCGCAATCGCGATCTGACCTACAATAACCGTTACCCGGGGCTGACGCTGGGGATAGCACCTACCCAAAGCGGCAATACCGTGAAGAGCTGGGATCTGATGCTCGAATTGAATCTGCCGCTGCAGCAGGAATCGCGCCGCTCTCAGGAGCGCGAATCCGAAGCGAAACTTGCCGCATCCGCCGCGCGTCAGGAATCGCTGCAAAGCCAGCTGCTTGCCGAACTTTCCGAAAACATCTCGGCCTTCGAGAGCGCGACGCGCACCGATGAGGCGCTCAATTCGCGCCTGCTGCCCCAGGCGCAGCTGTCCTTTCAGTCGGCGATGAACGGCTATACGACCGGCAAGGTGGATTTTGCCACCGTGCTCGAAGCGCACCGGCAGGTCCTTAAAATCAGATCGCAAAGCATCAAGGTGCGCTACGAACAGCAGTTTCGCCTGGCCGAAATCGACCGCCTGACGGGAGAACAATAATGAAAAAAATCATATCAATAGCTCTGTTAGTTTCAGTCGTTTCTCTTTTGCTTGGCTACTGGGCCGGGATGCGACACGTTAAGCCTGTGCCGCAGTCGGAGGCGAAAAAGCCGCTGTACTATCGCAACCCGATGGGACTGCCCGACACTTCTCCTGTGCCCAAAAAGGATGCGATGGGCATGGACTATGTGGCGGTTTATGAGGAATCCCCGACCGGGGTTGGCACAGACAAGGTGCAGAAATTAGGCGTGAAGAGCGAAGCGGTAAAATACCGGACTCTTGATATGACCCTGCGCGCCACCGGACGCATCGAAATCGACGAGCGTCACGTCCATGCCATTGCGCCGAAATTCGAAGGCTGGATAGACCGGCTTTATGTGAACAGCACCGGCGAGAAAGTCAGCCGTGGACAGGCGCTGTTCGACGTTTACAGTCCTGAGCTGATCTCGGCTCAGCGCGAATACGAACTGGCCAGAGCCGGGGAGGCTGCGCTGACCGACACTGACGCGAAGGAAGGCATGAAGCAGCTGGCCGATGCGGCTTTGGCACGCCTGAAGAACTGGGGGATGGGCAAAAAATCGACTTACACCTCCGAGGTCTTCGGCATCGTGCAGGAAAAGAAGGCGGTGCAGGGCATGCGTTTCATGCCCGGCGAGACGCTGTTTCAGATCGCCGATTTGTCATCGGTCTGGGTGATGGCGGATGTGGCCGAGCAGGACATCGCGCGCATACGCACAGGCTCGGTGGCTAAGATCAGCGTCTCCGCCTATCCTGAAAAATCCTTCGAAGGAAAGATCGCCTTTATATATCCCGCGCTCAATGCCGCAACGCGCACCGTGCAGGTCAGGGTGGAATGCGCCAACCCCGCCGGGCTGCTGATGCCGTCGATGTTTGCGACCCTGATCCTGCCCGCAGGCAATCAGGGCGCCGTGCTGAGCGTTCCGGCGTCTTCGGTGATCGACAGCGGCACGCGCCAGATAGTGCTGGTGCAGAGTGCGGCGGGTCGTTTTGAGCCGCGCACCGTGAAACTAGGATTGCGCGGCGAGGATTATGTCGAAGTGCTATCGGGCGTGAGCGAAGGCGAACAGGTGGCAACTTCCGCGCTGTTTTTGCTCGATGCGGAAAGCAACCTCAAGGCGGCGCTGTCGGCTATGGATCAGCCCGCAGCGAAAGCGGCTTCAGGTTCGCATCAGGGGCAGGGGGTTTTCAACCGCCTCAACGAAGACGGCTCGGTCAGCATCGCTCATGAACCGATCAAAAGCCTGAACTGGCCCGGCATGACCATGGATTTCGCGCTGGCCAATTCTTCTTTGGCAAAAGGCATCAAGCCTGCAACGCAGGTTAGCTTCGAGATCGTCGAACGTGCGCCCGATGAATGGGTGATTACCCGGATACAGAGCAGTAAAGGACACTGACATGCTCAACAAGGTCATCGTGTGGTCGGCAGGCAACCGCTTTTTGGTGTTGCTCGCCACTTTCTTCATCGTGCTGGCGGGCGCATATGCGCTGTTGAAGACCCCGCTCGATGCCTTGCCTGATCTGTCCGATGTGCAGGTGATCGTCTATACCGATTATGCGGGGCAGGCGCCGGAGGTCGTCGAGGATCAAATCACTTACCCCTTGAGCAGTGCGCTGCTGTCGGTGCCCAAGTCCCGCGTGGTGCGCGGATTTTCCTTCTTCGGCGTATCGTTCGTGTATGTGATTTTCGAAGACGGAACCGATATTTACTGGGCGCGCTCGCGGGTGCTGGAATACCTCAACAGCATCAGCATGCCCAAGGGAGTGACGCCTAAGATAGGACCGGATGCAACCGGGGTGGGCTGGGTGTATCAGTACGTCTTGCAGAGCGAAAAACACAACCTTGCCCAGTTGCGCACCCTGCAGGACTGGTATCTGCGCTTCGGCCTGTCAGGCGCGCACGGGGTCGCCGAAATCGCCTCGCTGGGCGGATTCGTGCAGCAGTATCAGGTGACGGTTGATCCGCTAAAACTGCGCGCCTACGGAATTACCCTGAACGGCGTATCGCAGGCCATTTCTGATTCCAACCGCGATGTGGGGGGGCGGGTGATAGAGATGGCGCAGACCGAATATATGGTGCGGGGCAGGGGGTATCTTAAGGGACGCTACGACCTGGAAAATCTGGTGGTGAAAGCCGACAAGGGCACGCCCGTGCTGCTCAAGGACATCGCGCGCATTGAGCTCGGTCCCGATGAGCGGCGCGGTCTTGCCGAACTCGACGGGGACGGGGAGGTGGTGTCGGGCATCGCGATGGCAAGATACGGACAAAATGCGCTGGAAGTGATAGACAACGTCAAGAGGAAGATCACCGAGCTCTCGGCAGGCCTGCCCGATGGGGTGCGCATCCTGTCTGTCTATGATCGCTCAGAGCTGATTCACCGCGCCATCGCCACGCTGAAGAATACGCTGATCGAGGAAGGGGTGATCGTTGCGCTGGTTTGCATGGTGTTCCTGATGCACGCCCGAAGCGCGCTGGTGGCGATACTGATGCTGCCGGTCGGAATACTGATGGCTTTCATCGCCATGCGCATGCTGGGCATGAATTCCAACATCATGAGTCTGGGCGGCATCGCGATCGCCATCGGCGCGATGGTGGATGCGGCGATCGTGATGATAGAAAATGCGCATAAACACATCGAAAGAATGCAAGAAGGGCAGTCGCGTGCCGAGGCCATCATCGCCGCATGCCGGGAGGTCGGCCCCTCGCTGTTCTTCTCGCTGCTGATCATCACCGTATCCTTTTTGCCGGTGTTTACGCTGGAGGCGCAGGAAGGGCGGCTGTTCGCTCCGCTTGCCTACACCAAGACTTTCGCCATGGCAGGGGCGGCGGCACTGTCGGTGACGCTGGTGCCGGTGCTGATGCTGCTGTTCATTCGCGGGCGCATCCTGCCGGAACAACATAATCCGCTCAACCGCCTGATGATACGTCTCTACCGCCCGATGATCGCACAGGTATTGCTGCGCAAAAAAACGACCATCGCCATTGCCCTGCTGGCCGTATTGCTGAGCGCTTACCCCGCGATGAGGCTGGGCAGCGAATTCATGCCTACCCTGAACGAAGGGACTTTGCTGTACATGCCGGCCTCTTTGCCCGGCATGTCGGTCACTCAGGCGGCGTCTTTGCTGCAAACTCAGGACAAGATCATCAAATCCTTCCCGGAAGTCTCCCAGGTGTTCGGCAAGGCAGGCAGGGCGCAAAGCGCGACCGATCCTGCACCTATGGAGATGTTTGAGACCGTGATCAATCTGAAACCCGAAGATCAGTGGCGCAAGGGTATGACGACAGACCGGCTGATCTTCGAGATGGATCAGGCGCTGCAGTTTCCGGGCGTGGCCAACTCCTGGACTATGCCGATCAAGGCGCGCATCGACATGCTCTCCACCGGGATCAGGACGCCGGTAGGGATCAAGGTGTTCGGCAACGATCTGGAACAGATGGAAAAGCTTGCCAGACAGATAGAGGCGGTGGTCAGAAAAGTGCCGGGGGCGAGCAGCGTCTATGCGGAACGGCTGACTGGCGGCCTATATCTTAATATCGAACCCGACCGATTGCAGCTGGCGCGTTTCGGGCTGACTTCGGGGCAGGTCATGGAGGTGATTTCAAGCGCGCTGGGGGGGGAGACTGTCACCACCACCGTCGAGGGGCGAGAACGTTTCGGCGTTAGCGTGCGCTACCCGCGCGAATTGCGCAGCACGCCCGAACAGATCGCAAGCGAGGTGCTGGTCGCAACGCCCGATGGCGCGATGATACCTTTGGGAGCGCTGGCGCGCATCAGCATAGCCCGGGGTTCGCCTTCGATACGCACCGAAAATGCGCTGCTTTCCGCCTATATCTACGTGGATATCCGCGAGCGCGATATAGGCAGCTTTGTCGCAGAGGCGCGCCGCGCGGTGAACGAACAGGTGAAATTTCCGCCAGGATTTTATGCCAGCTGGAGCGGCCAGTTCGAATACATGGAGCGGGCCATGGAGCGGATGAAAATCGTCATTCCTTTCACGCTGCTGCTGATTTTCCTGCTGCTTTATCTTAACTTCAGGCGGCTGAGCGATACGCTGATCGTCATGCTGTCGGTGCCTTTTGCCCTGACCGGCGGTTTATGGCTGCTCTGGCTGCTCGGATACAATCTGTCGGTGGCGGTCGCCGTAGGCTTTATCGCGCTGCTGGGGGTGGCGGCCGAAACGGGGGTGGTGATGCTGATCTATCTGGAACAGGCCTGGTGTGCTGCCGTCGCGAACGCTGCCGGAAGAGCCGTCAGCCTGCAGGAGCTGCATGGGGCGATCATGGAAGGCGCCGTTGAGCGGGTGAGGCCCAAGATGATGACGGTCATCGCCATCATGGCAGGTCTGCTGCCGATACTGTGGAGTTCGGGTACCGGATCGGAAGTGATGCGGCGCATCGCAGCGCCCATGGTAGGCGGCATGATTTCGTCCGCGATACTCACCCTGTTGGTGATCCCGGTGCTGTTTGCGCTGGTCAAAGGCCGCGGCCTTAAGGCATGCGTTTCATCAAAGGCAAGTAGCCCAGCAAGGATTTCAGACTGAGTGCCGCGCTTTTAGCTTCGGCTAAGCTGGCATAAGGACCGATACGGCTGCGTATCCAGCCGTCCTGTTCGAATAGACTGACATTGGCAAGTTTGGCGCTGATCGATTTCAGGTATAGCTCCGCCTCTTTTTTATTGGTGAAAGCGGCCAGCTGCAGATAATAGTTGCCCTCATCAATGGAAACGGCAGTCTGTGTGTTCGGTGCAGTCAGATCCCGTATCAGGCGGCGGGCAATCTGGTGACCCTGTGCGGCGGCGAGTCTGGCATAGCGTAGCGTTTCATCGAAATTCTGCGCAACCCCCTGGCCGTTGGCATACATGATCGCCAGATTGAATTGCGCCTGAGGCTCGCCCTGACGTGCGGCAAGCGTCATCCAGCGCGCGGCTTCATCGGGGTTTGAGCCTGCCAGGTAGGCGACGGCCAAATTGAGCTGAGCCACGGCCAGCCCCTGTTCTGCGGCAAGCCGGTACCACTTGAGGGATTCTGCAATATCCGAGGCGTTGTAGATCATGCCGAGGTTGAACTGAGCCTGGGCATTACCCTGTAACGCGGCCAGACGGAACCAGTGGATGCCGGCTTCTTGATCCTGTTCGATTCCCTCTCCCTTGAAATACAGCCCGCCCAGTTCAAGCTGCGCCTGTGCATCGCCTGCGGCCGCGCGTATGCCCAGCTGACGCAATGCCGGGCTGATGGGGGCCGATGCGGAAATTGCCTGTTCGAAGTCGGCACGGGCCGAGGATGAAAACAGAGCCGCTGCCAGTAACAGGCAGGGCAGGAGGAAGGGAAGAATAATCCTTTCAGATCGCATTTAAGGTTGTCTGATTTTAGGTTCAAAGCCCAGCGTGGTTTTAAGCTTGTCAGCGCTTTTTTGCGCCTCATCCCTGTTGGGATAGGGGCCGACGAATATTCGATGCCATCCCGAACTTTTGTGCAGGCTGTAAGGCTGGTCGAGTTCTCCCAGTTTTTCACGCATCCTGTTCAGGTATTCCGTTGCCGGCTCCTGCGACTTGAAAGCGCCCAGCTGCACGTAAACAGCGGAAGTTTTTTCGGGTTCCCTGACCGCGGGGGCGGCGGGAGTTGGCTGAACTTTGTCTGCCTGAGCGATCTGCTCGGGAGACATCCTGGCCGTCAGATCCTTGATCAATGTTCCGGCGGTTTCGTGTCCCTTAGCTTCAGCGCGTTTTGCCAGGCGATAGGCCTCGATAAGATCCTGCTGCACGCCTTGCCCGTTGGCGTACATGATGCCCAGATTGAACTGGGCCGAGGCTTCGTTTTGATCGGCCGCCAGCCTGAACCACTTGACCGCTTCGGCCTCGTCTTTTGCGACGCCTTCGCCGGTGGCGTAAGCCACGCCGATATTGAGCTGAGCCAAAGCCAGCCCCTGTTTTGCCGCCAGTCGGTACCAGCGCGCGGCCTGCTCATGGTCAGGCGCCACCCCCTGGCCTGCATCGTACATCATGCCCAGATTGTACTGAGCCTGAGGAAGGCCCTGATCCGCTGCAAGCTGCAGCCATTTGGCCGCCTCCTTGTCGTCCTTGGCAACTTCCCCTCCCTTGTAATATAAGCCGCCCAGATGAAATTGCGCATCGGCGTCTCCCGCCAGCGCTTTGGTGCGCAATTCCTGCAAGGCAGGCTGGGCGCAGACCGTATTGGCAGCGAGCAGCAATGCAAATAGATAATGTCTCATGTTCATTTTTTACCTGCGCTTTCCGAAGCAATCAGCCAGTGATCGAAAGTCTTGACCATCTGCAGCGTCTTTTTCACCTGATCGCGGTAGTTGTCGGAGCGGTAGTTCTGGATGAAGGTGGCGGTTGCATGGTTGTCATCCTGCTGGGTGATTTCGATATTGCTCAGCTTGACTTCGATGATTTCAGGTTTTCCGATGCGCAGCGCACGTTCTTTTTTCCATTCCTCATGTCCGTTGCCAGCAGGATCATAGTTGCTGACATAAGCGGCCAGATATTGATGTATGTGCTTGTTCGACCAGGCTGCAGCCCATTCATTGATGCTCTGCTCGATCTGCAGGGCAGGGGACTGCCAGGGTTGAGGACGGGCCTCGGCGGGCAAACGCGCAAGTTCGGCCTTTTGCGCACGGGCTTCGCGGTAAGCCTTGAGATCGGCTTCCAGTTTTGCCTGTTTGGCCGCACGGATCTTTTCCTCGGTCTTGCTGATGGCGGCAGCTTCTCTTGCCAAACGCGCCTGATCTGCGGCATCACTTCCTTCGTTGATCACGGCTGTTTGGGCCTCTATTTTCGCAAGTCTAGCCGCATGTGCTTGCTCATCGGTGGAGACAACCGGTTTTTTTGCGACGGCTGCGGGCTTGGGCTCTTGTTTTACCGGCGTGCTCTCAGGCTTGGTTTCGGCAAAAATCAGCGCCCGTTCCGCCTTTTGCGCCTTGATCTCGGCGCTGATGAGCGCCTGATCAGTCTTTTGCATTCTGGCTTCCGCTGCGATCAGAGACTGTTCTGCCTTTTGTATTCTGGCTTCCGCCGCGATCAGCGCCTGACGGGATTTTTCTGCCTTTTCCTCCGCTGCGATCAACGCCTGTTCAGACTGCTTAATCGTAGCCTCGCTGTTCATGCGGGCCTGTTGATACTCCCGCATGTTCTCATCGAGTTTTGCCTGCAAAGCCTGTTCGCGGATTTTTGACTGGGCTGCGGCCTGTTCCGCCTGCTGTGCCCTGATTTCGGTATTGATGAGCGATTGTTCCGCCTTTTGTGTCTTAAGATCGGCAGCGATGGATGCCTGTTCCAACTTTTGCATCTTCGCCTCCAGCGCGATCCGCGACTGTTCCTGCGCACGCGTATTCTCTTCCAGACGATTCAAGGCCGCGTGTTCCTGTATTCTGGACTGCAAAGTGGCCTGCTCTGATGCCTTAGTTCTGAGATCGGCCGCCTCGCGTGCGGCGTGCAGCGCCTTGTTTTCTTCATTGAGCTTTGCCGCTCTGTCGTGGGCTTCGGCAGCGGTCTGTTCTGCAACCTTAACCTTGAGATCTGCCGCCTCGCGTGCGGCCTGCAGCGCCTTGTTTTCGTCATTGAGTTTTGCCGCTCTATCTTTAGCTTCGGCAGCGGTCTGCTCTGCAACCTTAACTCTGAGATCCGCCGCCTCGCGTGCAGCCTGCAGCGCCTTGTTTTCGTCATTGAGTTTTGCCGCTCTATCTTTGGCTTCGGCAGCGGTCTGTTCCGCAACCTTAACCTTGAGATCTGCAGCTTCGCGTGCAGCCTGCAGGGCTTTTGATGCTGCCAGATCACCGGTCTTAGCTTCAGGCGGGCGCTCTTTCAGGGTAGCGTTCGCTGCACTCTTGTCGAGCTGGGCTTTCGCAAGCGCATATCCTTGCTCGGCTGATTTTGCAAACCAGCTTTGCGCCACTTTCTTGTCCTGAGCTACGCCCTTGCCAGACTCATAGCAGACGCCTAGCCGGTATTGCGCCTCAGCATTGCCCAGTTCCGCCGCCTGACGGTAGCGCAGCGCCGCTCTTTTATCGTTGGCCGGAACGCCCAGTCCTTTTTCGTTCATTTCTCCCAGATGTAGCTGGGCAATCGCATCGCCCCTGTTGGCCAGCGGCACCAGTATTTTCAGGGCGGCGGAATAATCTCCCCGCTTTAGTGCTTCAGTACCGGTTTTCAGTTCATTTTTGACCGCGGGACTTACGCTGGTTGCGGGTGCATCTTGTGCGCTTTCAAATTTCGCTCTGGCGGGCGCATAGCCTTGCTCGGCGGACTTTCCGTACCAGCGCTGCGCGGCTTTGTTGTCCTGAGCGATGCCTAGTCCTTTTTCGTATCTCAAAGCCAGCCGGTATTGCGCCTCCGCATTGCCAAGATCGGCGGATTGGCGGTAGCGCAGTGCGGCTTTGGCATCGTTCTTCGGTACGCCCAGCCCGTTTTCATTCATTTCGCCCAGACGCAGCATCGCAACCGCATCGCCCTTGCTGGCCAGCGGCATCAGAATTTTCAATGCGGTCTTGTAATCGTTTTTTGCCAGCGCCGCTATCCCTGACTGAAGTTCGCTATTTTTCTCCAGTGCCTGGCTGCGCTGCTCAGGATTCATGTGCTTTAACAGATCCTTCATCATGACACTGGCCACTTCGTGCCCCTGATCGGCGGAGAGTCTGGCATAGCGGTAAGCTTCAATCAGATTTTGCGTCACGCCACGGCCATTGCCATACATCACTCCCAGGTTGAACTGTGCCTGCTTATCCCCTTGCTCTGCGGCCAGCCTGAACCATTTTGCAGCCTTAGTATCATCTTTTTCCACGCCTTTCCCGTCGGCATAGGCGACTCCCAGATTGAGCTGGGCGACGGCAAGGGACTGAGCAGCGGCAAGTTCGAACCAGGAAACTGCTTCCTGGTCGTTTTTCTCCACGCCGTGGCCCATGGTGTACATCATGCCGAGATTGAACTGCGCCTGAGCCAGGTTTTGCTCGGCCGCCAGACGGAACCACTTCACGGCTTCCGCATAATTTTGCTGAACCTCTTCGCCGCGGATATAAATGCCACCCATATTCAGCTGGGCCACGGCATCTCCTTCCAGAGCCCTGGCGTGCAATTTGCGCATGACCGACAGATCAGCGGATTTGTGGCTGGAACGCAGATCGCCTTCAAAGTCGGCGCTGGCAAGGTTCGGGCTTAATGCCAGCACGAGCGACAGGGGGAGTATGATTCGGTTCATGTCTGTTTAAAATTAAAGTTAAAATCAGGCGGCAAGTGTACCAATAAATGCAGCGCGTTGTACCACTTCAGGTTATTCTTTACGCTCAATAAAAAATATCTACAAGACAATATGTCCCTCACTAAACTGACTCCGGCCCAGCTTCGTTTTTGTCTCGACGAGGATGCATTTGGATTTTCAACGACGGCGGAATTGCTCGCGCTTGATCTGCCCTGGATAGGGCAGGAGCGCGCACAGGTTTCGGCCCGTTTCGGCTTGTCCATGGATCAGCCCGATTACAACCTGTTCGTGCTGGGTGAAGTCGGCAGCGGACGTTCATCGCTGCTCAAACAGGCGATGTATGCCACCGCATCGGGTCGCCCCGTTCCGCCCGATCTGTGTTATCTGCACAACTTCGATGTTCCGGAACGGCCGCGTGCATTGCGGCTGCCGGCAGGTCAGGGGCGATTGTTCCGTCAGCTGATGGCGCAGATGAGCAAAACTTTACAGAGCGAAATTCCCAGAATACTGAGTGGACAGGATTTTAAGACCGAGAGCGAACGCATAGAGAAAACCTACAAGGCGGATGAGGCGCGCGCCTATGCCAGTCTGGATGCTTTTGCCGAGGCGCATCATTTCGTTCTGCACCGCGAATCCGGCCATCTGGTGTTTACGCTGATGGGCGATAAGCGGCATGCGATTACAGAACACGAAGTGTATGCGCTGCCCAAGGAGAGGCGCGCTGAAATCGATCAGGCGGAGCAGGAGTTGCGCGCCGAAATCGGTAGGTTTCTGGAAAAAACGCGTCCCATGGAACACGCGATGAACGAAGCTATGGCCGCCTTGCGGCGCCAGCTGGTCAAGCCTTTGCTGGAGCGCGAGTTGCAGGAGATCAGAACCCGGCTGAAAAAACAGATTAAGGACTCCATCAAGCTGGGTAAATACCTGGAAAGGCTGGCGGAGGATGTGCTCGAAAACGTCGAATTGTTCGAAGCCGTCGATACGGATGAGGATCTTCGGCAGGAAGAGTTGAGCCGGGTGCTGTCCCGCTATCGCGTCAATCTGGTGGTGGACAACGACGAGCTGGAAGGCGCGCCGGTGATCGTCGAAGACAATCCCCTGTTCCGTCTTTTGTTCGGCAGCATAGAATATCAGACCGAGAACGATGTGCTGGCGACCGATTTTACCCGCATACGCGCAGGCAGCTTGCTTCGTGCCCATGGCGGATTTTTGATGCTGCACCTGCGTGATCTGCTCGCCGATCCGCTGGTGTGGGAGAAGCTGCGGCGATTTTTGCGCAGCAGCCGTCTGCAGATCGAAGAGCCGGGCACCGCCTTTGCTCCGATTGCCGCCGTCTCTTTAGAGCCCGAGGCGGTGGATGTCGATGTCAAAATCATCATGATCGCGTCCCGCGATGAATATTACGAATTGCAGGAAGGCGATCCGGAGTTTGCGCGCCGTTTCCGCGTCAAGGTCGATTTTGCCGAGAGTTTTACTTCCAGTTCAGAGGCGCGCCGCAACTTCGCGGTGTTTGTCGCGCACAGCTGCAAGAAACTGGGTTTGCCTCATTTTTCAGCGGCCGCCGTCGCCCGTCTGCTCGAAGATGCGCACCGGGAGGTGGATGATCAGTCGCGGCAGAGCGCCAACTTTGCCAGAACCGAGGCGCTGATCATGGAGAGCGCAGCCTTGTGCGCATCGCGTACCGTTGAGGCTGCGGATGTTGAAGCGGCCGTTTGCGCGCGGATCCGGCGTCACGATTATCCCGCTCAGCGCATGCAGGAATCGATCAGCGACGGCGAGGTGCTGATTTCGGTAGCGGGGGCGGTGACAGGCCAGCTCAACGGTCTGACCGTGATCGATCTGGGCGATCACCGTTTCGGTTTTCCGGTGCGGGTCAGCGCGCGCACTTATGCGGGCAATGACGGGCTGGTCAATATCGAACGCGAAGTGGATATGTCCGGGCCCATCCACGACAAGGGGGTGCTGATCCTGCAAAATTATCTGTCTGCGCTGTTCTCCCATATCGCGCCTCTGGCCCTCAATGCCTCGGTGGTGTTCGAGCAGGAGTATTTCGGCGTCGAGGGGGATTCGGCTTCCTGTGCGGAACTGTATGTGCTGCTGTCATCGCTGTCCGGACTGCCGCTAAGTCAGGGTATCGCCGTGACCGGCGCGGTCAATCAGCACGGCGAAGTTTTACCGGTGGGCGGAATCAACGAAAAAATTGAAGGCTATTTCCGTGTCTGCGAGACGGCAGGGCTGAACGGATCTCAAGGGGTGCTGATCCCGTCCCGCAATGTGCGCCATCTGATGCTCAACCGTCAGGTGATAGCGGCCGTAGAGCAGGGGCTGTTCCACATCTATACGGCAGCGCATGTCAGCGAAGGGATAGAGCTGCTGACCGGACTGACAGCCGGAGTTTTCGACAGCGAAGGCTATCCCCATGCCAGTGTGCTGGGACGGGCGCAAAGAACCCTGCAGTCGTACCGGCGCGCCTGCATCGCCTCCGAGCACCCCAAGGCGGAACGCAAGTACCTGAGATGAATTACAGGAAACGGTCGAGCAGCTTGCGGCTGTGAGTGTCCAGCCGGTCCGTATCGTCGATCACAAAGGATACGCCGTAACTGTCGGTGATCAGCAAAGAGGAGGGCGACAGGCGGCGGATATGATCCTCGGCCTTGAGCAGCAGCTGGGCGCAGCCCCGGTCTGTTTCAAGCTGCCAGGTGCTGGGGGTGGCAAAACTCGATACGCTGTTAATCCGGAGAATTTTCGGGGTGAACTCGCGGTGAGCGAGCTCCTGTATGATCAGCAGGCGGGTATCTTCGGCTAATTCATCCAGCTTTTCTATCCAGAGCCGCTCATGCCCGTCGACCCCGGTCAGCGAAATGCACTCTGCGGGGGCTGCAATCGGAAAGGCGCGCGTCGGCACGACTTCCTCAAAAGTTACGCCGTCCAAACTGAGCAGCAGGCGGGCGGCGGAATTTCGAATCAGTTGGATGTGGTTCATGCGCTCACCTTGCTGTCAGTCTGAATCGCGGGGACATCGTTCAAATCGGCGTCTACGTTGCGCGCCTGAGCCTGATACAGGCGGTAATACGCGCCCTCACGCGCCATCAGTTCGTCGTGACTGCCGATCTCGACCACTTCTCCCTTGTCGAGTACCACCAGCCGGTTGGCCTTGTTCAGGGTAGACAGGCGGTGTGCGATGGCGATGGTGGTGCGCCCTTGCACCAGATTGTCCAGCGCCTTCTGGATTTCCTTCTCCGTTTCCGTATCGACCGATGCGGTGGCTTCATCGAGGATCAGGATGCGAGGATCGATCAGCAGGGCGCGGGCGATCGAGATGCGCTGGCGCTCGCCGCCCGACAGACCGTGACCGCGCTCGCCGACCAGCGAGTCGTAGCCGTGCGGCAGGCGCAGGATGAACTCATGGGCATGCGCCGCCCGGGCCGCGGCGACGATTTCGGCA
>CAYPIG010000049.1:0-22074 GCA_964410705.1 uncultured Gallionella sp. | reverse complement strand
TAGACCTTGAATTCGGGGCTTGCCGCTTCCTTGAACGCCACCGCCTTCGCCGCGATCACATGCATCAGCGGGCCGCCCTGCAACTGAGGGAAGATGGCGGAATTGAGCGCTTTCTCGTGTTCAGCCTTTGCCAGAATCAGGCCGCCTCGCGGGCCGCGCAATGTCTTGTGGGTCGTGGTAGTGACAAAATCGGCGATGCCGACCGGAGAGGGGTATACGCCTGCCGCGATAAGACCTGCATAGTGCGCCATGTCGACGAACAGATAGGCCCCCACGCTGTCGGCGATCTGGCGAAAACGCTTCCAGTCGATCACCAGCGCATAGGCTGAAGCGCCGGCCACGATCATCTTGGGCTTGTGCTCCAGCGCCAGCGCCTGAACCTGATCGTAATCGATCTCTTCGTTTTCATTCAGTCCGTACTGGATCGCGTTGTACAGCTTGCCGCTAATATTGACCGATGCGCCGTGAGTCAAATGACCGCCGTGCGCCAAAGACATGCCGAGGATGGTGTCGCCCGGTTTTAAAACAGAGACGTAGACCGCCTGATTGGCCTGAGAACCCGAATGAGGCTGCACATTGGCATATTCCGCGCCGAACAGCGCCTTTGCGCGATCAATCGCCAGCTGCTCGGCCGCATCGGCAAATTCGCAGCCGCCGTAATAGCGCTTGCCTGGATAGCCTTCGGCATACTTGTTGGTCAGCTGAGAGCCCTGAGCCTCCATCACCGCACAGCTGGTGTAGTTTTCAGAGGCGATCAGCTCGATATGATCTTCCTGGCGCTTATTCTCACTGACGATGGCTGCCCACAATTGCGGATCGGTTGCGGCGATGGTATTTTTGCTTGAAAACATGACGAAGAATCCTGACAGAAAATTTTAAGGTCGACAATTCTACCATGTTCGGTGCGCACTTACTAAGGCCCGCATCTCTTTGACCCGGCACAGAACACCGCAAAATCCGGCCTCCGGCTCGAGTCCCAAAGCCGTAAGTCCGCGCTCAGCTTCCTGCGACTGTCATATTTTCAACCAGTATCGATCCGCACTGGCGCGAGCCTTGCACCCGAACATCTGAACCCGCCGCAACGATACTTTTATACATATCCTTGAGATTTCCGGCGATGGTCACTTCGTGCACCGGATACTGTATCTCGCCGTTTTCCACCCAGAAACCGGCCGCGCCGCGAGAATAATCCCCGGTGATGGAATTGACGCCCTGCCCCAGCAGCTCGGTAACCAGCAAGCCGCGATTCATCGTCTTGAGCAGCCCCTTCAAGTCCAGATCGCCACAGCCTGAAGGCTGCAGAATCAGATTGTGGTTGCCGCCGGAATTGCCCGTAGTGATAAGACCCAGCTTGCGCGCGGAATAACTGCTCAAAAAGTAGCCGCGCAGCACCCCCGCCTCGACGATGGTGCGATGCTGCGTCTTCACCCCCTCATCGTCGAAAGGACTGGAAGCGAGCCCCCTGCGTATGTCCGGCACATCGGAGAGCTGAATATGCGAAGAAAATACCGCCTGATCGAGGCTGTCAAGCAGGAATGACGATTTTCGATACAGACTGCCGCCGCTGACCGCACCGACGAAATGCCCCAACAGACTGCTGGCAACCGATGCTTCAAACAACACCGGCACCTGCATCGTTTCAATCTGACGCGCGCCAAGACGCCTGACCGTGCGTTCGGCCGCGACGCGCCCGACCTCGCGTGCACTTTGCAGATCAGTTGCACATCTGGCCACGCTGTACCAGTAATCCCGCTCCATCGCATCCATCTGCTCTGCGATGACCGAACAGCTCAGACTGTGCCGGGAAGTCGGATAACCGCCGATAAATCCCAGACTGTTGGCAAAAACGAATTGAGCCTCATGCACATTGACCGTCGCCCCTTCCGAATTTTGTATGCGCTCATCTGCCTCTAAAGCCGCCTGCTCGCATTCGAGCGCCTGCTCGATCGCCGCTTCAACCGGCAAGTCCCACGGGTGATACAAGTCCAGATCCGGAAATTCGCTCGCCAGCATTTGCGCCTCGGGCAGCCCGGAACAGTCGTCAACCGCCGTATACCGGGCGATGGACATCGCAGCATCCACCGTGTCGCGCACCGCCTGAGCCGAAAAATCCGACGTACTGGCATTGCCGCGTTTCTGCCCCAGATAAATGGTGATCCCGAGCCCCTTGTCGCGGTTGTATTCTATGGTTTCCACCTCACCCTGACGCACCGTCACGCCCTGACCGAAACCCTCAGAAACTTCGGCGGATGCGGCCGTCGCCCCCTGTTTTTTTGCATAATCGAGCATGTCCTGAGCGATGTTGCGCAGCGCGTCGGCCGAATTTGAAAATCGCTCCTGAGCAGCATTTTGTGGCGCAGATGACATACGTTTATTCATAACTTCAAGCGGCAAATTGAGGAAAGGCGCTATCATAGCAGTATCTAACAGCCACATCGCATATCATGAACCCGCACGACGACGACCAGGATCCAAAAAACCTTCAACATATCAACGAGTTTGACGACGAAGATTCCGCCGGAGAACCGACGGACGAATTCGAAGATGAATTCGAGGATGAGCTCGAATACGACGATGAAGAATCAGACGAAGAACTGGATGAAGAAGAATCTGATGAAGGCGATACCGTCGCTGCCCCCAGACCCGCAGCAAAAGGGCGCGGCCTGCGCAGCCTGCCGGTAATCGAAGAGGAAGAGCTGCCGCCCAGCAAGACCAAGATCAAGAAGCAGATGCACGAATTGCGGGATCTGGGGCAGGAATTGACCGAACTTGGCAAGGACCAGTTAGCCCAGCTCGACATCCCTGAGACTTTGCGCGATGCGATACGCGAGATGGGCCGCATCAAATCGTTCGGGGCGAAGCGACGCCAGATACAATATATCGGCAAGCTGATGCGCGATGTAGACCCAGCCCCCATCCTGGCCAAACTGGACACCTGGAAGGGAACTTCCAAACAGCATATCGGCTACATGCACCAGCTGGAACGCTGGCGCGAACGGCTGCTGGAAAACGATGCGGCACTGACAGAACTGCTCGCGGCCTATCCACAGACGGACACCCAGCGTCTGCGCACGCTGATACGCAATTCGATCAAGGAACGCGAAGCTGGGAAACCCGCCAAAAACTTCCGCGAGATCTTTCAGGTGCTGCGCGAAACCATCCCGGAACCGGTATTAAGTAGCAAGTAGCAAAAGCCTCACTGCGGCTAATTCCCCTTTGCCATACCGGGGTGTTTTTCGGCGACCATGCGGTTTAACACCTGCATCACGGCAAAGCTGGCGGATTCCACTTCCGCCATCTCGGCGATGATCTTCTCCTGTATCTTATCGTCGCGCTCCCAGCCGCTGTCGAGCAGAGCCACCGCCTTGTGTACGCCGTTGTGAACCTTGCTGTGCGGCTCCAGCATGGATCGGTAGGAAGCAAGATCCCCGAACAGTTCACGCCCTTCGTCCTCATACCATTTACCCATGCGGCAGTTCTGATGATCCACGCCCACCGCCTTGCGCAAATCGCTGTCGTCCGGGCTGTTGATCAGGGCATAAGCGCGCTGTTTATAGATCACATGATCGACTTTGACCAGCGATGAAAAACTCAAATCATGGGCGTAATTCACGCTGGAGAGCGTAGTCTTGGCAGATTCATTGAACCTGCAAAAACGCTCTTCCAGACGGGATATCATGCCCTGGGACGAATTGGTAATCTCGTGCATCTCTTCCGAGTCGGACAGCATTTTGGCCGCCTCCCCCTGCAACATCTGCATGACGCGCCCGATGGATTCCGAAGCATTTTTGGTGTTTTCCGCCAGTTTGCGCACCTCATCGGCCACCACCGCAAATCCTCTTCCTGCCTCACCGGCGCGGGCCGCCTCGATCGCCGCATTCAATGCCAGCAAATTGGTCTGATCGGCAATCGAAGTGATCAGTCCGACCGCCTTATTGATTTCCGCGCTGCGCGCATTCAGCCTTGTGATGGAAGCATTGGCCTGCGCGACACGATCCGTAATACCGGACAGACGATCCACCACATCCTTGACCGATGCCTGACTGGCCTCCGCATCCTCGCTGTTGCGCTGAGCCAGCCTAGCCAGCGCCTCCATGTTTTCCGTGATGATCTTAAGATCGTCCTGATTGAATGCCAGATTGCTCAGCAGATTTTGCGTATTCAGATGATGTGCGCGGGACAATAGATTGTCGCGCACCGCACCTAACTTCTGTTTGGCCATGCCATCGAGCAGAATATTCTGATTGGACAGTCCCTTCCTGAATCCGCCGTGCATCCCGCCGTTCATCGCAATGCGGTTGAAATGCCCGTTCAGATTGGCGCGAAAACTGGTCTCCTGCTCGCGAAAAAATGCTCCCAGCTGATCAAGCATGTCGTTCACATTCCAGCAAAGACGCCCGAGCTCATCCTGATCCGAAACGTCTGAAATGCGATTATTGAAGTGCCCGCCGGCCACATCCGAAATCACCCCGTTCAATTGCTGCAAGGGGGATAGCCAGCGGCGGGTCAATATCTGCCCCACGGCAGATAAGGCGATCGCAGCAAAGAGCAACAGCATCAGCAGCACATCGATGCCGTGCAGCGCGAAACTGGTGAGCACAATGACCAGTATGATCAGCGAAAAAGACCAGAGCAATACCGAAAATCTAGATTGCAAGGATAAGTTCATCATAGCTGAGCCCTTTCTCGTTCAGTACATCGACCAATATCTTAGTGGAAGCGGCAATCGCATTGGCAGGCCCCGCCTTTTTTTCCGCCTCCAGCATCGCAGCATACAGACCCGAAACCACCTGTATCCCGCTGATCTTGGGTTTACGCCTGATCGACAGATAACCGGTGATTTTTCCGTCCGGATCGAAAGTCGGGGTCACATTGGCAAACACCCAGTAAAAACCGCCATCCTTGGACATATTCTTGACATAGGCGAAGCATTCGTTGCCCGCCTGTATCTTGTCCCAGAGCAGCTGAAACACCCCGCGCGGCATGTCGGGGTGACGTATGATGTTGTGCTGCGTCCCGATCAACTCATCCGAACTGTATCCAGAAAATTCGATAAAAATCCGGTTACCGTAAGTAATACGCCCCTTAAGGTCGGTCATGGACACGATAAAATCGTTCTCGCGCATCACCCGCTCAACCTGCGTCGGTGTAATTGATCTTTTCATTTCATCCCCTGAAGCGTATTTCGTTCCGCCTTGCTCGACCAGGGCGGAACTTTAACATTTATTTTATCCGCGGTATGCTAAACGACGATATTGGCAAACGAAGCTACGAATAGGAGTATTACATGACCGCAATTCTTTCCCGGATCACGATCGATTCCGGCACAAATCCCTGTTACAGCATCATCTGGCTGCACGGGCTGGGCGCAGACGGCGGGGATTTTGCGCCCATGGTTGAAGAACTTGCCCTGCCCTGCCCGGTGCGCTACCTCTTTCCACACGCACCCGAACGAGCGGTGACCATCAACGGTGGTTACGTGATGCGCGCCTGGTATGACATCTCAGGAAACGACATCAGCGCAAAACAGGATGAAAAGGGCATACGCGACTCTCAGCGAGCCATCGAAGCGATCATCGAGACAGAGGCGGCGCGCGGCATTCCTTGCGATCATATTTTTCTGATAGGCTTTTCGCAAGGCGGCGCCATCGCCCTGCACACCGGATTGAGATCAAAAATTCCGCTAGGCGGCATAGTGGTGCTCTCGGCCTATCTGCCGCTGGCCGATCTTGCCGCGGCTGAAGCTGGCTCAGCGTCAAGAAATACGCCCATTTTTATGGCGCACGGCCGCGGTGACACTATCGTCCCCTGCACCTTGGGCATCGCCTCCAGAGAAAAACTGCGATCTTTGGGATATCGCGTCGACTGGCACGACTATGCCATGCAGCACTCGGTATGCGATCAGGAATTGCGCGACATAGAAGCCTGGCTGACCTTGCGCATCAAAAGCAATCTGACAAAATGATCGCCTGGTTGAGCAAAAATTCGCCGTTTCCACCGGTTGAACAGGCACTGCAAAACCCCAACGGCCTGCTCGCCGCAGGAGGAGACCTGAGTCCTGAGAGGCTGCTAACTGCCTATCGTCACGGCATATTTCCCTGGTTTGGCAAAAACGATCCGCTGCTTTGGTGGAGCCCGGATCCTCGCATGGTGCTGATACCGGAACAATTCAGGCTGTCCGACTCCTTGTCCAGAATTATCCGCAATTTCGAGGTGCGCATAGACAGCTGCTTCGAGCAGGTAATGCGCGGCTGCGCCGCACCAAGAAGCGGCCAGGACGGCACCTGGATCGATGAGAGCATGATCACCGCATACTGCGAATTACACCGGCTAGGATATGCCCATTCTGTGGAAACCTGGCTCGGCGGAAATCTGGTCGGAGGACTCTACGGCGTACGTCTGGGGCGGATGTTTTACGGCGAATCGATGTACAGCTCGGTTTCCAACGCGTCTAAAGTCGCACTGGCGCATCTTTGCCGCCACACCGACATCGGAATGATAGACTGCCAGATGCACACCCCGCACTTAGCCTCTCTGGGGGCCAGACTGATGCCGCGTGCAGAGTTTTTGATGCATCTCAAAGCGCTGATACAAGACGATGCTGCCCAAATCTAGTCTTCGATACCGACTCTTTCCAGATGCCAAATACAGCAAACCGCTAACCGGGTCTTAACAGATGAATTCAATCAAGAGCACTCCGATCTCGGCGCTGCATTTTTATCTGACCGAAGCCTATCCTTGCAGCTATCTGCCGGGACTGCAGGCAAGGTCCCAGGTTGCCACCCCCGGCGCCCTGATCGACACAGGGCTCTATTCCAAACTGGTCAAACACGGTTTCAGACGCAGTAGCCACCACATCTACCGCCCGCGATGCGAGCACTGTACCGCCTGCGTGCAAATGAGGGTAATCTGCCGCGAATTCAAAGCCAGCCGCTCCCAACGCCGCGCATGGACACAACACGCAGGGCTTGTTGCCTCCTTGCATCCGTTGCAGGACAGAGCAGAATACTACGAGCTGTACCGGCGTTATCAGAGCGCACGCCACCCTGACGGCGGCATGGACAACGATGACTACGAGTCTTATCGGACTTTTCTTTTACACAGCCACATCGACACAGTGCTGGTAGAATTCAGGGATGGCGGGGTTTTACGCATGGTCAGCGTGATCGATCTGCTGGAGGACGGGGTGTCCTCGGTCTACACTTTCTATGACCCTGACCTGCCGCGCGCAAGTTTGGGCGTATACAACGTGCTTTGGCAGATAGAGCTCTGCCGTAAATACAATCTGGATTATTTATATCTGGGTTACTGGATCAGAGAAAGCCGTAAAATGTCCTACAAATCGCAGTACCAGCCCGCACAAGGCCTGCAGGACGGACGCTGGCAACCGCTGCTTGACGAATCAAAATAAAACACTTCGATCATATGAAAACACGACTGGGAATTTTTATTGCAGCCCTGCTGCTATTGCCGTTAGCTGGCTTCCTGCTTGCGGGTGCTCAATGGGACGACCTGCGAGTTGATGCCGTATCAGGCGAAGAAACCATCGCGGCCACCTTGCGCACCAGCCTGACGCTGCTGTTTTACGTCCTGCTCGTCAACCACACCGTCAAAAGGCTGACCGGCAAAGCACCGCTGGATAACCAGAGAATTTTTTATATCGGCGTCGCCGCCGCAAGCGCCGTATTTTGCTGGCTGCTTTGCTACCTGAATCTGTATGTGGCGAGCTGGACGGTACCGCAAGACAACGGGTGGTTGTTGCAACTGCTGCTCTATACGCCTATCTTCGCCCTGCTCGCGCCCGGAGTACTCATCACGCGCGCGCTGCTGGGCAGCTTTCCCGGCCTGCTCAAGGCGATGAACTGCAGCATCCGCCTCCCGGTTCTGGAAGGCGAGACGCTGGCGCGACTGCTGATCGCAACCGCCCTGACTGGTCTGGCCGGCGGCGCGGCATGGCCGGAAAAGCTGGCCTGGCTGCTCTGGGCTTCCCCGCTTGCGCTGCTGATGGCCATGCAGTTTTTATGGCACGAAAGTTCGGTATTTTCAGGTCTAAAATCAGGCGACTGGGGGCGTGTGCTGTGTACTTCACTGGCTGGCATCGCCGTTGGCAACATCGCACTCGGCAGCTATCAGGCCAGCCTGATTTTACCCCAGACCTATCTGGCGCAAACGGGATTCGTGCTATTCGGGCTCACCTGCATGCAACTGTCCGATGTCATCGCCGAAAACTGGCGCGGCAAGACGCGCGGCGAAGTATTCACCGGCAGGAAAAAATTTCCAATCCCGGTAGTCGTGAAAAAATAGCCTGTCAATAACCGCTTTCGAAAGTACAACCATGTATGCTCTGCTCCGTCCCGCACTGTTCCGACTCGATCCTGAAACGGCGCACCACCTGACCCTGAATGGCCTGAACGCCGCCCATGCGCTAGGCCTGGGCTCCCTGCTGGCTCAGCGCGTGCCCGACAATCCGCGCACCGTAATGGGCCTGACTTTTCCCAATCCGGTTGGGCTGGCCGCAGGTCTGGACAAGAACGGCGAGTGCATCAACGGACTGGCCGCCATGGGGTTCGGTTCGATAGAAATCGGCACCATCACCCCGCTGCCGCAAGCTGGCAATCCCAAACCGCGCCTGTTCAGACTGCCCAAAGCACAGGGCATCATCAACCGGATGGGATTCAACAACGAAGGGGTGGAGGCGCTGATCGAAAATGTGCAGCGCGCCAACTTCAAAGGCATACTGGGCATCAACATCGGCAAAAATGCGGTGACCCCGATCGAAAAAGCCGCCGACGACTATCTGATCTGCCTGCGCAAAGTGTACGCTCATGCCAGCTACATCACGGTCAACATCTCATCACCTAACACCAAAAATCTGCGCCAGTTGCAAGACGAGGCCGCGCTGAACGACCTGCTCGCCAAGCTCAAATCCGAGCAGCAGAAACTTGCCGACCGCCACGGAAAATATGTCCCTATCGCCCTGAAGATCGCCCCCGACATGGAAGCCGATCAGGTTGAGCAGATCAGTCGGTTGCTGATGCAGCACCGCATCGACGGCGTGATCGCAACCAACACCACGCTGTCCCGCGAAGGGGTGGAAAACCTGCCGAACGGCGATGAAGCAGGCGGCTTATCCGGCGCGCCGGTTCGCGAAAAATCCACCCGCGTGATCCGGCTGCTGGCCGGTGAACTCAAGGGTGAAATTCCCATTATAGGGGTGGGCGGAATTACCTGCGGCGCGCATGCGGCCGAAAAAATTGCAGCGGGCGCTGCGCTGGTGCAGATTTACAGCGGCCTGATCTATCGAGGCCCCGCACTCGTCGCGGAATGCGCTACAGCCATTTTAAACTCAACCAAGGAATCAACATGACTGACAAGAAAAAAACCAAAGGCTCCGACAGCGAACGCAAAGTTCTGGAACACGCACACCGGGGCTTGCAACTGATGGCGGAATTCCGCCCCAAGCTGATGGGAAAAGTGCAGGCTTTCATGACCGAGGCGATGCAACCCGGCGTGCTGGACAAGAAACAAAAGGAACTCATCGCGCTGGGCATGGCGCTCACCCAGCAATGCCATTACTGTATCGCACTGCACGTGCGAGCCTGCAAGCATTGCGGCGTCTCTCTGGAAGAAATCATGGAAGTTTGCTCCATCGGCATCATGATGGGCGGGGGACCTGTGCTGACCCATATGGCGGAAGTGGAGCGCGCCCTGAATGAGTTCTATCTGGATGAGGACGGCGAACCGGTATAACCCAAGAGCCCGGCGGGTTTAACCTGCCTGCATGCCGATTATCAGTTGGTCGAATTCGCCTGCAGGCAGCGGTCGTGCAAAGTGATAGCCCTGCGCATAGCGGCAGCCCATCTGCCGCAGCAGCGCGATCTGTACTTCGCTCTCCACCCCTTCTGCCACCACCTGTAATCCCAGCGCCTGCGACATCGCGATGATCGCCTGAACCAGCAGTCGGTCATTTTCCAGCTGAGCCATATCGGCAATAAACGAACGATCCACCTTCACCACATCGACCGGGAAGCGCTTCAGATAGGACAGCGACGAATACCCCGTGCCAAAATCATCGATATACACCCTGAGCCCTGCGTCGCGCATGCTCTTTAACCAGTTCACCCCCTGATCTATGTCAGAGAACATCACGCCTTCGGTGATTTCGAGGGCAAGCGCGGAAGGCGGCAAGCCGTGCTGTTTGAGCAAAGCGACAATTTTTCCGACCGTAAGCGCATCGGGTATTTGACGCGCCGACACATTGATCGACAGATAAAGAGAACGCCCGCCCTTCTGCCATTCGGCCAGTTGCCGGCAGGCCGTTTCCAGCACCCACAGGCCAAGTTCGCAAATGAAACCGGACGCCTCGGCCAGCGGAATAAACAAATCGGGAGGAACCAGCCCCTGTTCCGGGTGCTGCCAGCGTATCAGCGCTTCTGCACCCACGATCTGCCCGCTTTCAAGATCGACGATGGGCTGATAGTAAAGCCGCAACTCATCCTGCACTATCGACTGTCGCAACTCTGTTTCTGTCTTGCGGCTGCGCTCCGCCTTTACCAGCATTTGAGCATCGAAGAACCTGAAGTCTTCCCCTCCCTCCCCTTTGGAGTAGGACAAAGCAAACTCAGCGCTGCGCAGCAGCGACTTTAAATCCGCCCCATCTCGCGGATAAAAAGCGATGCCGATATCGCAACCGGGAGAAATGAACGTATCGTTGATCTCCACGGGTTCGCGAAAAGCATCGATTACACGTCTGGCGATACGCTCCGCCGCCGCATGAGCAGAAATATCATGCACGATGACGGCGAATTCATCTCCTCCCAGCCTTGCTATCCAGTCTGAATTCTTAAGGCAGGATTTTAAGCGGGCGGCGGCAACTTTGAGCAGCAGATCCCCAGCCCCCATACCCAGTGCCTCATTGATGCGTTTGAAACCCTTGATATCCACCAGCATCAGCGCCAGCGTGTTTCCCTGACACTGCTGAAAATAGCGCTCGAAACCGGAGCGATTGGCAAAACCCGTCAACTCGTCCTGCACCACCCGCTGCAATGCCGTCGCTTCGGCGCGCTTTACCTGGGTCACATCGCTGACCACCCCTTGCACCCGATCTCCTCCGACCGAAGTCAGCATCACATTCAGCCAGCATTGCTCGCCTATACCTACCTCGACCGACAGACTCTCCCCGCTGCTGACGCACTTTGTGATCGCCTCCATCAGTTTTGCCGCATCGTGCCACGGCA
This sequence comes from uncultured Gallionella sp., assembly GCA_964410705.1. Taxonomy (GTDB): domain Bacteria; phylum Pseudomonadota; class Gammaproteobacteria; order Burkholderiales; family Gallionellaceae; genus Gallionella. The sequence goes on along the minus strand of CAYPIG010000049.1, from coordinate 10,837 downwards.
CGTCGGTCAGCTTCTGATGCAACTCATGTGAAAACTTCGTGAGCTCAATAAAGGAGCGATTAAAAGAAGAAAGCTGCCCATTGACATCGGAGATGAATATCCCCGAACCCGCATTGTCGAAGATGCTGTGGTATTTCTGCTCGTCTATCTCCCGCTGCAAGCGCAGCTGCTTCTCGCTGGAGAGCGCATTGACCAGCGTTTCGACCAGAAAATTGATATCGGCCACCAGCCTTGCGATTTCATTGCCCTCGCCTTTGTCCTTGACCGGCAATTTCTCCCCCGCCTTCACATCGATGCGGTGCAGCTCATCGGACAATTCACGGATAGGGCGCACCACCACGTTGAGCATGATCAGCAGGACGGAGGCGACGATGATGAGCAGCTGAACGCTCAGCAACAGCACGGTGAAATAGACCTTTTGATGAACCCGGCGTCCGATTTCATCAAAATCAGGCACGATGCTGATCTCGCCCACCACCTCATCCTTGTTGAAAGGGGAGGCGATTTTTCGCGTAACCGGCTGACTCTTCAGTTCCGCGCCGCTCGAACCGTTGCCGCGCGCCAGCACCCTGTCGGCGGTACGCACCTCCACGCGGGCCGCTTCATGGGTTTTGAGCAATCCCGACACCACTTCATTGGCAAGCTGAGCATCGCCAACAAAACAGGCAATGCTGGCTGTGCTTTCAACCGTGTCCAGCAATTCATCTATATGCCTGTAAAAGTCCTCCCTCGCCTCGTCGGCGGTGGCTAATGCGACGATCAGGATAAAGACCGAGCCCACCCCCACCGCCGTCGCGACGATGCTGACGATGGTGCCGAACAATATCCCGCGTCGAAATGGGCTGATCATCTGGCATCCAGTTCAAAAACCACGGTAGCAAGAGAAGACACCTTGCTTTTACGCACATAAGCGACCGCACTGCGGTTATCGATCACCATCTGCATGGCTTCTTCCTGACTGCCTACCTGAGTCGGAGGGGATGACCGTCCGGAAAAAATCAGGCGAGCCCAATATGCGTTGATCTCATTGATCTTTTTACCGGTAAGCTGATAATAAAACAGCTCGCGATCGGCCGAAGTTCCGGGCAGATCCAGCGGCAGCGCCGTGACACCGGAAGAGAGTTTCTGACTGCGACCGAGAAAGACATTGATCACCTCGTCGCGCGTCATTTTATTTACGCCGATTTTCTGATTGACCACTACCACCATACCATCGGCTCCCGCTGCGGGAAGCGTGTACAGACATAAAATCAGCAAGAACATGCGCATCATGATCAGAACACCATGTCGTAGCTCATCGAGAGCAGCCTGGCATCGCCGTATCTCGGCGTCCAGTTTGCTCCGCCGTGATCTTTCAGGCTGTCAAACTGCACCTTGATATCGCTCTTCTGGCTCAGGCTGTAACGCCCGGTGATCGCACGATTGACATGCCCTTCCTGAGCCTGAGGATCCCCTCCCGCCACCGCCCGCCCCTGATAGCGGGACACGGTCGCCATCCACTGCCAGTCACCGAATCGATGCCCCAGCGCCAGGAGCTGGGAATAGTCGCCAAAGGTCGCACCGGGGCGGTTGATGTGAAGAAATTCACTGCGCACGATCCAATCACCCGGATCCAGATTGACTGCAACGGCGTATATCTGCTGGCGCGAGCCCTGAGCCGACATCATGGGATCGGCGGGCGCCACATAGCCTGCTGGCGACCACACCGTTTCGCTCTGCCTGCTGGTTGCGGACTGAATATAAGACAGACGGGTCTCAAACCAGTCTTGCACCAGCGTCATATCGCCGCCTATGATATTGCTCCATTTGACGCGGGTGCGGCTGTTCCGACCGTTGTACATCTTCCAGTATCCGCTGTCGCGGATACTTTCATTGCCGGCCAGCGCGTTGAAAGTCGCACTCCACCCGCCCCAGTGCGTTTCGTGGCGCAAATTAAGCCCATTGTAATTGACCGCTTCCCAACCGTAAAACTGGGGGGGAAGATGCGTCCAGGGCAGGGAAAATCCCACATCCTGAATATCGGAAAAATAAAACATCGGCAGGCGCTTGCGCCCGAACTGTATCGAGGTATCTTCGGCGATCTGATAGTTTCCGTAAAGCCATTCCAGATCGAACTGACCGTTTGCCGCACTGCGTATCACCGCCTGTGCCGTCACCGAAAAACGCGTATCCTGCAAAGAAGCCGTCCCCTGCAGACCCAGTTTAGACTCCGGAGCCCACTGCAGGCCGCCTCGACCGTCATAAACGGCTGATTGTGCGTAATCTGTCGTATAGCAGGGGCAATTTCGCCCCTGCACCTCCGCTCGCGTCCCGCCCAATACCGCACCTGCACCCAGCGTAAGAAAACCGTTACCGGACAGCTCGACCCCCGAAATCTCCTGTGCATGAGCAGGGAGCGCAAGCATAAGACCGGCAGAAAAACAGGCATAACGAACTATACTCATCGCAATAACTCCCTTACAGCCTCAGCAGTTACATCCAGACAAACCCAAGCAGTGCGGCAATTGTAAACCCGTAAATAAACTACGGCTAGCACTAGCTGATTTAAGACTTTCCCGATTCGGTTTTACACGCCGAGCCTGAAATCAAACTCCTGCATATAAAACCTTCCGCTATATAGATATGGCAACAAACCGGTTGAACACACCCCCGAATAATCGGATAATCCGCGCCTGATTCCGAAAGCACAAAAATGACTGAATATCTGCTGATCTTGCTAGGCGCGGTGTTTGTGAACAACATCGTGATGGTCAAGATACTCGGGCTATGCCCGTTCATGGGGGTTTCCAAAAAGCTGGAGGCCGCGGTCGGCATGGGCGCCGCAACCACCTTTGTCCTGACGCTGGGATCAGGTTCGAGCTATCTGATCAGCCACTACCTGCTAGGGCCGGATCTGGCCTACCTCACCACTTTGTCCTTCATCGTGGTGATCGCAGGTATCGTGCAGTTCACCGAAATGGCCATCGAAAAAACCAGCCCTGCGCTTTACCAGACACTGGGCATCTACCTGCCGCTGATCACCACCAACTGCGCGGTGCTGGGTATTCCGTTGCTCAACGTACAGGCTAAGCACAACTTCATGGAATCCCTGCTGTTCGGCTTCGGCGGCTCGGTCGGCTTCACGCTGGTGATGGTGCTGTTCGCAGGTCTTCGTGAACGCATGGAAGGCGCGGACATTCCGCCGCTGTTCAAAGGCTCCGCCATCGCCATGGTCACGGCAGGCCTGATGAGCCTTTCTTTCATGGGCTTTTCAGGATTGATCAAATAATGCTGAACGCACTTCTGGTTATGGCGGCCATCGCCATCGTGCTGGGCGCGGTATTAGGTTACGCCGCGATCAAATTCCGCGTCGAAGGCAATCCGCTGGTGGACAAGATAGATGCGGTATTACCGCAGACGCAGTGCGGCCAGTGCGGATATCCCGGCTGCAAACCCTATGCGACCGCGATCGCAGAAGGAGCGGCCGATATCAACCTGTGCCCGCCCGGCGGAGAAGACGGCATACACAAGCTTGCCGGCCTGCTGGGCGTCGACTTCAAACCGTTCGGCGGTGAGACGGTTCCGAAACCCAAATCGGTTGCCCTCATCGACGAATCCACCTGCATAGGCTGCACGCTGTGCATACAGGCCTGTCCGGTGGATGCCATCGCGGGCGCGGCAAAACAGATGCACACCATCATCGCACAGGAATGCACCGGCTGCGAGCTGTGTGTCCCGCCCTGTCCGGTGGACTGCATCAGCATGGTGCCGATCGCCGAGAACATCAGCAACTGGAAATGGAAATACCCCGTGTACGCGTTGACGGCGTCTAAATCATGAGAGCACTCTATCAGTTCCACGGCGGCATACACCCGCCCACCAACAAGTCTCAGTCAAACAGCACACCGATTGTTCAGGCTGCGCTGCCTGAAAAACTCGTGATCCCGCTGCATCAGCATGTCGGCAGCAGCGCAAGAGCCATAGTTGAAGTCGGGCAGCAGGTCAAGAAGGGGCAGATGATAGGCCGCGCAGAAGGGCATGTGTCAAGTGCGGTGCATGCATCCACTTCCGGCACCATAGCCGCCATCGACATGCAACAGGTTGCGCACCCTTCCGGCATCCCGGATCTTTGCATCACATTGATTCCGGACGGACGCGATGAATGGGCTGAACGCAAAACTTGCGATGACTGGACGGCGCTGTCGCACACCGAGTTGCGCCACCGTTTGCGCGAAGCGGGCGTGGTGGGATTGGGCGGCGCGGTATTTCCCAGCGACATGAAGCTTTATTCGCACAAACACAAGATCAAGACGCTGGTGATCAACGGCGCGGAATGCGAGCCTTACATCACCTGCGACGATCTGTTGATGCGCGAGCGCGCAGAGGAAATCCTGCTGGGCGCTGAGATGATGCGTGCGCTGCTGTATGCAGAAGAAGTGCTGATCGGCATCGAGGACAACAAACCCGAGGCGATTGCTGCGATGAAAGATGCCGTAGCATCGGGCAATCATCAGAACATGGAAGTGATCGCCGTGCCGACCGTATATCCTGGCGGCGGCGCAAAGCAGCTGATCCGCGTGCTCACCGGCATCGAAGTTGCAGCGGGGGTGCGCTCGACCAACATGGGGGTGCAGTGCTTCAACGTCGGCACCGCCTACAGTGCCTGGCGCGCAATCCGTCATGGCGAACCGCTGATCTCGCGCATCGTCACCGTGACCGGCAATGTCGCCCATCCGAAAAATTACGAGACGCTGATCGGCACGCCGATGTCTGAACTGGTGGCTCAGTCGGAACAGCTTGCCGGCACCACGAACTACATCATGGGCGGCCCGATGATGGGGGTGCTGATGCCCTCGAAAGACGTGGGGATTATCAAGGCCACCAACTGCATCATCGCCTCATCGGATTCCCTGTTTCCCGCCGCCAAACCCGCGCTGCCCTGCATACGCTGCACGCGCTGCGCGGATGTCTGCCCGTCGGAGTTGCAGCCTCAGGAGCTGTACTGGTTTTCCAAGGCAAAGAACCTGGACAAGGCAGAGGACTATCACCTGTTCGACTGCATCGAATGCGGCGCATGCAGCTATGTTTGCCCGAGCAACATCCCGCTAGTTCAATATTACCGCTTTGCCAAGAGCGAAATCTGGGCAAGGGATGCGAGCAAGAAGGCGGCGGATGCGGCGCGTGAGCGGCATGAATACCGCGAGAGCCGCATCGAGCGCGAGAAGCGCGAAAAGGCCGAAAAGCTGGCCGCCAAGGAAAAGGCAGCTATGGAAGCCAAGGTCCAGGCAGCGGAAAAAACAGCCACATCTGCCCCTCACCCCAACCCTCTCCCGCCAGCGAGCGAGGGGGCGAACGTATCGCTATGCGATGCTCCCATTGATGCCGATCCTGAAAACACCCTGCAGCTTAAGATACAGACGGCGATCGACCATGCCAAAGAGCAGGCAGCCTTGGTTAAACCGAAGAACACCGAGCAGCTGACACCAGCGCAACTGGCCGAAATCGCAGACATCGAGGCGCGCCGCGCCCGCATCCGCGAGATCGCCAAAGACGACACGCCCACTGACGTGCATCCGAAAAAATGAGATTTGTCATGCACGCCTCCCCCTCTTTTAGCTCTCCCCCGCATGCAGGGGAGAGAAATGCGGTCTTACTCCGCAAGTCTTCTATTGAAGGATAATATGTCCGGATTTTTTTCACCCTTTATCACCAAGCCGGTCTGCGTCTCCGAGATCATGCTCAACGTGCTGCTGGCCTTAATCCCCGGCATTGCGCTGTATGTGTGGTTCTACGGCCCTGCGATTCTGATATCGCTCTTGCTTGCCAGCGTCACCGCGCTTAGCGTTGAAGCGCTGATGCTCAAGATCCAGAACAAGCCGGTCGCTTTTTTCCTCAAAGACAACACCGCGCTGCTCACCGCCTGGCTGCTTGCGCTGTCCATCCCTTCGCTGGCACCCTGGTGGATGGTGGTGGTCGGCACGGCATTTGCCATCAGCATCTCCAAACATCTGTACGGAGGGCTGGGCAACAACCCGTTTAACCCTGCGATGATAGGCTACGCGGTTCTGATCATATCCTTCCCGGTGCATATGACGCACTGGATAGCCCCGGCGGGACTGAGCGATGTCTCGCTGAACTTCGCAGATCAGCTGAGCTACATCTTCGGTGAGACACTGCCCTCAGGACTCAAGCTCGATGCGGTCACCATGGCGACCCCGCTCGACACGCTAAAGACGCAGCTACATCAGAATGGCAGCATCAGCGACATCCTGTCCATGCCGATCTATGGCCATCTGGGCGGAGTGGGCGGCGAATGGGTCGCGGGCGGTTTCTTGCTGGGCGGACTCTATCTGCTGGCAAAACGCATCATCAGCTGGCACATTCCGGCAGCCTTCCTCGCCACGCTGTTTGCCACGGCAGGCATATTTCATCTGATCGACCCTGCGCACTACGTTCAGCCTGTGCTCCACTGGTTCTCGGGGGCCGCGATGCTGGGCGCATTCTTCATCCTGACCGATCCCGTCACCAGCCCCACCACGCCGCGCGGCAAGATCATCTTTGCCGCGGGCGCGGGTCTTCTGACCTATCTGATCCGCACCTTCGGCGGCTTTCCGGACGGAGTAGCCTTTGCCACCTTGCTGATGAACATCTGCGTGCCACTGATCGATGCCTATACCCAGCCTAAGGTATTCGGCAAGAAGGAGAAACAGTCATGAGGCGCACCATGGCCAAGGCCTCGATACACACGGCATTCAATTTGCTGGCTTTTGCACTGGTCGGCACGGCCGTGCTGGCTTTCACCTTCACCCAGACTCACGACCGGATCGAACAGAGCATAGAAGCGGAAAAACTCAAACTGATCTCGCAGATCGTGCCGCAGTCTCTGTTCGACAACGATCTCATCAAGGACACGCTGGATATAAAACCCGATCCGCTGCTGGGCAACGAGGACGTCACCACGGCCTATCGCGCGCGTCTGGGCGGAGCACCCTCGGTGCTGATTATGGAAGCGGTCGCCCCCGATGGCTATAGCGGCAAGATTGCACTGCTGATCGCGATAAAGAATAACGGTGAGTTAGCTGGCGTGCGCGTGGTGTCCCACAAGGAAACCCCGGGCCTTGGCGATTACATCGAGATTGCCCGCAGCAACTGGATCAAAGTATTCGATGGAAAGTCGCTGGCCAAGAAGGCGTCCCTTCCCAACCTTCCCCCGGACACCCCCTCACCTCAATCCTCTTCCGCAAGCGGGCGAGGAAGCGAACGAGAAAAACAATCTTTAATTCCTGCGGGGGAAGGGGCAAACGAATCGCTACGCGGCCAACCCCTCGACGACGCTGACTGGAAGGTCAAGAAGGACGGCGGTCAGTTTGATTACATGGCGGGTGCGACCATCACACCGCGCGCCGTGGTAAAAGCCACCCATAAGGCGCTGCAATACTTTGCAAAAAATCGCGATGCACTGTTCGCAGCGCACGAAAAACTCACCGGAGAGGCGAAATGACCTATCAGGAATTCAAGGACATTCTGTATAACGGGGTGTGGAAGCAAAACACCGGCGTGGTTCAGTTGCTGGGCATGTGTCCCATCCTCGCGGTGAGCTCATCGGTGGTCAACGGCGTGAGTCTGGGGCTGGCAACATCAATCGTGATGGCCTTATCGGGCGCTGCGATCGCGCCGATCAGAACTGTCGTTCCCAATGAGGCGCGCATCCCGGTGTTCATCCTGATCATCGCGGTGCTGGTCACCGTGATCCAGTACCTGATGAACGCCTATATGTATTCGCTTTATGTGGTGCTGGGCATCTTCATCCCGCTGATCGTCACCAACTGCATCGTGCTGGCCCGTATCGAAGCCTTTGCCGCAAAGCAGCCTCCGCTGCAGTCAGCGGTTGACGGCTTTGCGATGGGACTGGGGCTGACGGCAGTACTGGCTGTGCTGGGCGGAATACGCGAAATCTTCGGCCACGGCACCTTGTTCTCGGGGATCGACATGGCGCTGGGCGAATCGGCCAAATCGCTGGTGATCACGGTGGTGCCCGATTACCACGGCTTCTTGCTGGCGATATTGCCGCCTGGCGCCTTCATCGCGTTAGGGATGTTGATCGCCGGCAAAAACTGGCTGAATCTGCGCGCAGAACGCAAGTTAAAGGCTACAACTGTCGCGCCAGTCGAAGGCGACTGCACGCCTGCCACCCATATCTAACCATGCGCATCACCCATACCGAAGCCGAACAGGCAGTTAGCATTATCCGTGACGCACTGGGTTCGGATGCGATGGTATGGCTGTTTGGCTCACGCACGGACGACAGCAAGCGCGGCGGGGATGTGGATTTATATGCCGAAACCACTCTTGAGGGCGTGCTGCTGAATGAAACCGTACAGGCAAAAATCGCACTGAATGATTTGTTTGGCCGTTCGGTGGACCTCGTGGTAAACAATCACCGGAAATCCTGCCCGATCTATCAAATCGCCCGTGAACAAGGAATTCGCCTGACATGAAAACTCATTTACAGTTGATCGGCTCAAAGCTGACCCATCTGGTCAAACTGCGTACCTATCTGCTCCATGCAACCCACAAGATCGAGCAAAGCGGAATGCTGAAGAAAAATCCAGCCGATTACACGCTGGATGACTCCAATGATCTTGCGGCCTTTCGCATGCGCGTTTCCGAGTTTCAGGAACATCTGGGCAAGCTATTAGCCTCAATCGCACGGGAAGAAGAAGTCAAATACAGCGGCTTTTCCGATGTGCTCGCATTCGCAGAAAAAACCGAAATCATTCGCAGCGAATCTGACTGGAAAGAAATTCGCGAGGTGCGCAACCAGATCAATCACGAATACGAAGACGATCCTGAAGCATTAAAAGTGATCATCAACAAAATCGTTGCCTGCATTCCGGAGCTGCTGGAGTGGGAAGCAAATGCACATAATTACTGCTCATCAAAATTCAAGCTATTTTGAACGCCGCTAAACGCCGACAGATTTTCGAGCGCCTCAAGGCCGCAAATCCGCATCCGAAAACCGAGCTCGAATACACCACGCCGTTCGAGTTGCTGATTGCGGTGCTGCTCTCGGCCCAGGCCACCGACATCAGCGTGAATGCCGCCACCAGGCAGCTCTATCCGGTTGCCAATACGCCCCAGGCGTTACTCGACCTGGGTGAGGAAAAACTGACGGAATACATACAGCGCATCGGTCTATATAAGACCAAGGCCAGACATGTGATCCAGACCTGCCGTATTCTGGTCGAACAACACGCAAGCGAAGTGCCACAGACCCGCGAAGCGCTGGAAGCGCTGCCGGGCGTAGGCCGTAAAACCGCCAACGTGATTCTCAATACCGCCTTCGGCCAGCCCACCATCGCAGTGGACACCCATATCTTCCGCATTGCCAACCGCATCGGCTTAGCCCCCGGCAAAAACGTGCTGGAAGTCGAGCAAAAACTGCTCAAGGTGATCCCGAAAGAATATCTGCACGATGCGCATCACTGGCTGATCCTGCACGGCCGCTATATCTGCCGTGCGCGATCGCCCCGATGCAGCGAATGCCTCATCTACGATCTGTGCGAATACAAGGATAAATAAATGTTTTTCAATCCATCCCGCGATGAAGCGCGAAATTTCCTGTTCGAATCCTGGCGCAAACGGCGCGCACGGGAGCTATTGAGCCCGCTCGAAGATCTGGCAGCCCAGCTGATCGAAAAGCATCCGGAATATTTCACATTTTTTGAAGACCCGGAACAGTACCGCGACCGGGACTATACGCCTGAGCAGGGCGAGGCCAATCCCTTCTTGCACCTGATGATGCATCTGACCATAGAAGAGCAGATCTCGATCGATCAGCCACCCGGAATACGCGCGCACTTCGTGCGCCTGACCCACAAGTTCGAATCCGAACACGATGCACAGCACCGCATGATGGAAGCCTTGAGCGAGATGATCTGGCAGGCGCAGCGCCACAAAACCCAGCCCGATGCAGCCGTCTATCTGGAGTGTTTATCCGGCTACTGAGAGCATGCCATCGAAAGTCGCTGAAATGCCGGTATCAATTGAGTATAATTTACCCCATGCCGCACTTCTGCGTAATTATGTAAACAGGAGACTATCCTGTAGAAAGAGAACCCACTTGAACCAGCCAAACAACACAGCCGGACTTTCCTACCGCGACGCCGGTGTCGACATCGATGCGGGCGACCAGCTGGTCGAAAACATCAAGCCTTATGCCCGCCGCACCATGCGCCCCGAAGTGCTCTCCGGCATCGGCGGCTTCGGCGGTTTAGTTGAGATCTCAAAAAAGTACAAGGAACCGGTGCTGGTCTCGGGCACGGATGGCGTGGGCACCAAACTGAAACTCGCTTTTGAGCTCAACATACACGACACCGTCGGCATCGATCTGGTCGGCATGAGCGTCAATGACATTCTGGTGCAGGGCGCAGAACCGCTGTTTTTCCTCGACTACTTCGCCTGCGGTAAGCTCGATGTGCCAGCTGCGACAGAAGTCATCAAGGGCATCGCTAACGGCTGCGAGCAGGCGGGTTGCGCGCTGATCGGCGGCGAAACGGCCGAGATGCCCGGCATGTACCCGGTGGGCGAATACGATCTGGCAGGTTTTGCGGTCGGCGTGGTGGAAAAAGCCAACATCATCACAGGCTCAGACATCAAACCCGGCGATATCGTGCTGGGCATGGCCTCCAACGGCGCACATTCCAACGGCTATTCTCTGGTGCGCAAGATCATCGAGCGCAGCAATCCTGACCTTTCCGCCAAATTCGACGGCGAGCGCACTCTCTCTGACGTCATCATGGCTCCGACCCGCATCTACGTAAAACCGCTGCTGGCGCTGATGCAGAGCATCACCGTC
>CAYPIG010000048.1:0-23204 GCA_964410705.1 uncultured Gallionella sp. | reverse complement strand
GAACGATGTCCAGATAGGGCATGCCGGGCTTGACCATGACCATATCCGCACCCTCCTGAAGATCCATCCCCACTTCCCAGAGCGCTTCATCTGAATTGGCAGGATCCATCTGATAAGTATATTTATTTCCCTTGCCCAGATTGCCGCTGGAACCCACCGCATCGCGAAACGGGCCGTAAAAACTGGAAGCGTATTTGGCCGAATAGGCCATGATGCGGGTGTGTATGTGGCCATTGGCATCCAGCGCGGCACGCACCATACCGATACGCCCGTCCATCATATCCGAGGGAGCGACGATATCCGCACCGGCTGCAGCATGACACTGCGCCTGACGGGTCAAAACGGCGATCGTCTCGTCGTTGAGCACGTATCCTGCTTCGTCTATCAGCCCGTCCTGTCCGTGGCTGGTATAGGGGTCCAGCGCAATATCGGTCATGATTCCAAGCTCGGGAAACCGCCTCTTCAGTTCTGCAACAACGCGCGGCACCAGACCGTCAGGGTTAAAGGCTTCGGCCGCATCCAGTGTTTTGAGCGCAGCATCGACCACCGGAAAAATCGCCATCACCGGAATACCCAGCCTTACGCACTCGGCCGCATCCTCCAGCAGCAAATCGAGCGTCTTGCGCTGTACACCCGGCATGGACTTGATGTCCTCTACCCTGTTTTTCCCCTCCAGAACGAATACGGGGTAGATGAAGTCCGAAGAAGTCAGCGTATTTTCGCGCATCAGATTGCGCGAAAAAGCATCATGGCGCATACGGCGCATGCGTTTGTTAGGGTATTGTCCTAGTGTCTGCATGATTTTCCTAAAAAAATTTAATTATTTTGGAACTATTTAATGAAACGCTTATCTGATGCCGTGAATGGTGATGAATCATTCCACGTTTCTCCTCCCTGAGCGTGTTCTTAACCATGTTAAGATTTTGCCCCCACTCGTTGGGGGCTTTTTTTTGACTTCAATCGTCAATTGAAGTGTTTTCTTCTTTTTCCAGCCAGCCCGCAATCACCGCCTCCGCCTCTTCCAGACCCTGTTTTTTCAGGCTGGAAAACAACTGCACCGTACACTGCGGGTAGTTTTCGGCAAGATAGGCTTTAACCTTCATCAGCGTGATCGTCGATTGCTGACGGCTCAATTTATCCGATTTGGTCAGCAGTATGTGGATAGGCTTGCCAGTCGGCGCAAACCAGTCCAGCATGGTCTCGTCGAGTTCAAGCAAAGGGCGGCGCACATCCATGATCACAATCAGACCGCACAGCTCATCGCGCTTTTGCAAATAGGTGCTGAGCAACGATTCCCAGTGACGTTTGGCCTCGGGCGGCACTTTTGCATAACCGTAGCCCGGCAAATCCACGATGTAGCGGTCGCTGCCCAAAGAAAAGTAGTTCAGGTGCTGGGTGCGTCCCGGCGTTTTACTGGTGTAGGCCAGCCTCACGTGATTGGCCAGCGTATTGATCGCACTGGATTTCCCGGCATTGGAGCGTCCGACAAAGGCCACTTCCCGACCGCCGTGTTTCGGCAAGTCCTTGATGTGATTGACGGTCGTATAAAATGCTGCCAGAGAGAACAGTCCCATTATTTCCAGACCGAGAAAATCGCATCGGCGGCGGCGATCGTCGCTGCGATATCTTCTTCCGTGTGCGCAGATGAGACGAAACCGGCTTCAAACGCGGAAGGCGCCAGATAGACTCCGGCATCCAGCATCGCGTGGAAGAAGCGGTTGAAAGCCTCCTTGTCACAAGACATGACTTCGGCGTAGCTGGTGGGAATTTTCGCGCTGAAATAGAGTCCGAACATGCCTCCAACCGATTGCGCACAGAAGGCAATTCCGTGTTTTTTCGCACTGGCGCTCAAGCCTTCGGTCAGCTGCTTGGCCAGTTTGGACAGGTTCTCGTAAAAGCCTTCAGACTGAACAATATTCAATGTTGCCAGGCCGGCCGCCACCGCGACCGGATTGCCGGACAAGGTACCCGCCTGATAGACGGAACCCAGCGGCGCAAGACAATTCATGATATCGCGCCGCCCGCCGAATGCCGCCGCCGGCAGCCCGCCACCCATCACCTTGCCCAGCGTGACAAGATCCGGCTTGATGCCGTAATAACCCTGTGCACCCTGCAAACTGACGCGGAATCCCGTCATCACTTCGTCGAGTATCAGCACCGCACCATACTGAGTGCAAAGATTGCGCAAGGCCGCCAGAAACTCCGGCTTGGGCGTAATCAGATTCATGTTGCCTGCGACCGGCTCGACAATCACGGCGGCAATTTCGCCGCCCATCTCGGCAAAGGCGCGTTCAAGACCCGCCGCATCGTTGTAGTCCAGCACGGTGGTGAGCTGGGCGATTTCGGCTGGCACGCCAGATGAGCTGGGCTGACCGAAGGTCAGCGCACCGGAACCTGCCTTGACCAGCAGACCGTCGGAATGGCCGTGATAACACCCTTCAAACTTGATGATGCGCGAACGTCCGGTAAATCCTCTGGCAAGACGTATCGCCGTCATGGTCGCCTCGGTACCCGAACTCACCAGCCTGACCATCTCAAGGCTGGGCAGCAGCTTACAAAGCAGCTCGGCAAGCTCCAGTTCGGTGGCGGTCGGCGCACCAAAACCCAGCCCGTTGGCCGCAGCATCCTGCACCGATTTAACCACCTCAGGATGGCAATGACCCGCAATCATCGGCCCCCACGAACCCACATAATCGGTATAGCGTTTGCCATCCGCATCCCAGACATAGGCGCCCTGGCCCTTCTGAAAAAACAACGGTGTGCCGCCTACGGAACGAAAAGCCCGCACAGGGGAATTCACCCCGCCCGGTATGCGAACTTGAGAAGCGTCAAAAAGCAATTGATTCTGTGAAATCGTCGCTGCAGTCATGTGTATATTCCTTGTTAAATTCAAACTTGAAAACTGTTGTGCGGCAGCACGCACCTCCGGCGCATCGAACAGCGCCGAAATCACCGCCAGCGCATCGGCGCCTGCTTCGAGCAGCGCCGCACCGTTATCCACCGTGATGCCGCCTATCGCAACGACAGGCAAAGCGATCTCGCGGCGGGCCTTTATCAGCAGTTCAGGCGTTGCAACAGGAGCGCCGGGTTTTACCGTGGAAGCATAAAATGCGCCGAATGCCACATAATCCGCGCCCTCTCTTGCCGCCTCACGAGCTAAATCGAGACGATTATAACAAGACACGCCGATTATTTTTTTATCGCCCAGCAACGCTCTGGCATTCGCGATGCTGCCATCTTCGCCGCCCAGATGCACGCCGTCGGCATCCACCCGCAAGGCAAGCTGCGCATCGTCGTTGACGATAAACACCGCTCCGTACTCGCGCGTCAACCGCCGCAACATGGTTGCCTGCTCCAGCATCAAAGCTGAACCTGCCAGTTTGCTGCGATACTGCAACAGGCGCACCCCGCCCAGCAATGCCTGTTCCACCCGCTGCATCAGGCTTTGGGTATCCGATGCCTCCGGGGTGATCGCGTAAAGACCGCTAATTGATTCGTTCTGAATTGTCTTCATCGTCTTCACCCCGCGCCCAGAACAACCTGTCCGGAATGAACTGCCCCATGCCGGGTCGGAAACCCGCGCTCAGCGTCTGCCAGGTGTATTCCTGCGCCTCCTTGACCGCTTCGGGCACATCCACACCCTGCGCCAGCAAGGCGGCAATCGCCGATGCCAGCGTGCATCCAGAACCGTGATAGCTTCCCGGCAGGCGCGTCCACGAATCGCTGCGCACCACCCCTTTCTCGCTGTACAGGGTGTTGACCACCTTGGCGGACTGCTCGTGCGTGCCGGTAATCAAAACGTATTCGCAACCCATCGCCAGGATGCGTTTGGCACACTCTTCCAGACTGGGGTCGTCCTCCTCGTCATCGTCATCGATCGCCAGACGCCGCGCCTCTATGCTGTTGGGGGTGACTATGGTCGCCTGCGGGATCAGCAACTCGCACATCGCATCGAGCATGTCTTCATCCGCCAGCTCGTCGCCGCGACCGGAGGCTAATACCGTATCCATCACGAACGGCACTTCCGGGTAGTCCGCCAGGATCTCGGCAATCGCTACGACGTTTTCCACACTGCCGACCATTCCTAGCTTGAACGCCGCCACCGGCACATCTTCGAGCATGGCACGCGCCTGATCGATCACCCACTCAGACTCCATCGGCAGTACATCCTCGACGCCGCTGGTGTCCTGAACGGTAATTGCCGTGACGACCGATAAGGGATGGCAGCCCATGCTGGAGATGGTCAGCATATCGGCCTGCAGACCGGCGCCCCCCGAAGGATCCGTGGCAGCAAAACTCATTACTAAAGGAAAGGATTCGGGCATGAGCAGATCATTATCGCGTGTAAGATTTGGCATTTTACCCTAATATATCCGTCATTACCGAAAACGACTCAAGCCGCTGCAGACGACACCCATGAACGAACCGACCAAAAAAATGCGCATAGACAAATGGCTTTGGGCAGCGCGCTTTTACAAGACGCGCAGTCTGGCCGTACATGCGATAGACAATGGCCGTGTATTGATGGACGATGTGCGCGTCAAACCGGCGAGCACCATCAAGCCTGGTGACCAGCTGGTACTGAATTTCGGGCAGACCCGTTTTGACATCGAAGTACTGGCGCTTTCCGACAAGCGCGGCCCCGCACCGGTTGCACAGCAACTTTATCGCGAAAGTGTGGAGAGTCGCGAACGGCGCGCGGCCGCCGCGCAACTGCACAAGCTGCAGGCTGAGACATACAACCAAAAAGGCAGGCCGACCAAGCGCGACCGGCGCGAGATCGAAAAATTCAGACAAATAGAATAACGATCCTTTGAAACTAAAAACCGGCTTGCGCCGGTTTTTTTCTTAGTGATGCTTGTGTTTTACCGCATCGGTTTCGTCAGAGATATCCTTGTGCACCAGCTGCGCCTGCATTTTGGCCGCATCGGTCTGACCATTCACGTTGATCAGATTGAGCTTGCCTGCGCCCTGCTTCATATCATCTGCAAAATCATATACCGCACCTACGATCAACAGATGTCCCTCTTTTACAGCTTCGGCGTATTCTTCCATTGCCGCGGCGATCTGGTTGTTCACGTTAGCCTTTACGCCGTCGATGTTGGCTACGCCCTTGCCGATCTTGATGGTATCCAACTCCTTCTTGATCGCTGGCTCAAGGCCTGAATAATCGCCACTGGCTGCCGCAATCGCGCCACACTTGGAGTGACCGATGACCAGCAACAGGGATGAACCCAGATGATTGATGCCGTATTCAACAGAGCCCTTGGCTGTAGCGATCTGATTGCCGATATCGCGGATCATGAACAGATCGCCTTCCGGGCTTTGATCCAGCATGTTGGTATGCACGCGAGAATCGGAGCAGGTCACCACTGTTGCGCGTGGATGCTGCCCTTTTGCGAGCTCCTGAAAAAACGTTGCGCCATGCTGTTGTGCATAAGCTGCTTCTACCGACTGAATTTCTTTGAGGAATGAACGGGCAATGGCCGCTTCACCGTGCTCATGAGCGGTTGCCATAAACGGGCTGGTCAATGTTGCTGCGAACAGCAAGGATGCAAGTTTTTTCTTGAACATATTTTTTCCCTGATTTTGATTTATATTTAAGGCGTCTTGTGTAACGCGGCGCAAAGTCTAGCAGAGCTTGCCGCCTTACGCGAGTCTTTCAAATTATCAGGTTGGCCCAAAGTAGTAATGTCCGGTTCCTTTCATGCTGCAATGCCTGCCGGCCAATCCTCCCGCAACAAACACGGATGATTTATTCGGCGCATCCCCGGTGCTTGCAAACTTTGCATTCCGGCATATTGACCCGATCAAAGCGAAGGATGAAGAGGACTTAACGTTGGTGTGTTTTTTGAAAATTCCGGGTTGCACTGCAAAATAAAAAATTCCTGGATTTTGTAATTTTGCTGAGCTTCAAATTCTTTGCGCTGCGCTGCATTCATTTTTTGTTGAGCGTTGGGATTTGCAAAAAACTGACATACCAATTTTGCAGCACAGCAAAGTCTCTGGTATGCGTTACATTGAAACCGGTTAAAGCTGCAAAAAATATTTGCAGCTCAAGCTAAGCGTTATGACAAGCTGCAAAATTCAAAGTTGATTTTTTTAAAGATTTTGTCGTACATCGCAACAGGTTTGTCGTATTTCGCAGGGCTTTTGCAGTTCGGATAATTCGCAAATGACGCTGCACAGCGTGCATGAAGCACGACGCAGGTTACTCAAAACAGCAACACTGGATTGGAACGCTGATCGCAGAAAACGGCGCAACGGTTAAATGCAGTTGGCAGGAAATTATTTTTATCAAAGTAACTTTTATAAAGTGCAAGTTTCCCTCAATCACTGAACAGGAGTCTTTATCATGCCACGGAATGCTTTTATGCCCAGAGATGACAACGGTAAAGTCGAATTTGTCAAACATCTCGCCGCGACCTTACCCCGCTATGCGGCAATTTTAAATATCAGCGATGCCGAGCTGGCTACGCTCGATGCAGATGCGATCGGTTTAGAATATGCGGTCAGAAAACACCAGGAAGCGGAGAGCCGTAGCCACAAATGTACTGCGCGCAAAAATCATGTTCGGGATGGTGGCACTGGCAGTGCGGACTGGACGGAAGACGAAGTTGAAGATAACGAGATTGCGCCGGTTGTCACGCCCGGCGTGATCCCACGGCCTGATGTGAAGGCGCGCAATACCCAAAAATTGATCTTTCAAATTATCACATCAGAATCACGTCATACTGCTCTTGATTATACTGGGCTTCCACCAGCATGGAGATGGGGCGCTCGATAAAGTCCGACAAACCGGCAAGCGCCTGTGACTCCTCTTCGAGGAACAGATCGATGACCTGCTGGGAAGCTAGTATCCGGTATTCCCGGGCATCGAACTGGCGCGCCTCCCGGACAATTTCACGCAGGATTTCATAGCACACCGTTTGTGCGGTCTTGACTTCCCCCCGTCCGCCGCAGGTAGGACAAGGTTCACACAGCACATGAGCCAGACTCTCACGGGTGCGCTTTCTCGTCATCTCAACCAGCCCCAGCGAAGAAAAATTATGGACACTGATGCGGGTGTGATCGCGCGCCAGCGCTTTTTTGAATTCTTCCAGCACAGCATCCCTGTGCTGAAGATTATCCATGTCGATAAAGTCGCAGATGATGATACCGCCCAGATTGCGCAGGCGCAGCTGCCTTGCGATCACCTGGGTGGCTTCCAGGTTGGTCTTGAAGATGGTGTCATCGAAATTTCTCACCCCGACAAAACCACCGGTATTGACATCCACCGTAGTCAGCGCCTCGGTCTGATCGATGATCAGATAACCGCCCGATTTGAGATCGACGCGTTTAGACAGTGCCCGTTCAATCTCTTCTTCGATGTTGTGCAAATCGAACAGCGGTCGAGCGCCGGTGTAGTGTTCCAGCAGCTGTGCAGCTTCTGCGTTGTAGTTTTCTGCAAATTCGAGCATCTTGTTGCGCGTGCTGCGCGAATCGACCAGAATCCGCGCTGTCTCCGGCCCCACGAAATCTCTCAACACCCGCAGGCTGATGTCCAGCTCCTGGTAGAGCAGCTGAGGCGCACCGGCGGTTTTAGCCACAGCCTGCAGATTAGCCCAGAGCTTGTCGAGATAGACTATGTCGGTGGCAAAATGCGCATCATCCTTGGCCTCGGCCACGGTGCGTATGATGTAGCCGCCCTGATGGTCGGGCGGCAATACGGCCTGCAATTTCGCCCTCAGCGCATCGCGCTGCTCTGCGCCCTCGATACGCTGCGAGACCCCGATGCGCATTTCCTGAGGCAGAAACACCAGCAACCGGCCGGCAAAACTCAGCTGCGTCGTGAGTCTGGCGCCCTTGCTGCCTATCGGCTCCTTGATTACCTGAACCAGCAGCGTCTGCCCTTCGAAGAGAATTTTTTCTATCGGCTTGGCATCGCTGTTGCTGTTCTCCCAGATGTCCGCCACATGCAAAAAGGCCGAGCGCTCAAGACCGATGTCGATGAATGCGGACTGCATGCCGGGCAATACCCGTTTGATCCGCCCCAAGTAGACATTGCCAGCTATGCCACGATTGCTGCCGCGTTCGATATGCAGTTCCTGCACTACACCCAGCTGCATCACGGCGACACGGGTTTCCTGCGGGGTAACGTTGATCAGTATTTCTTCACTCATGGGTTTTTTATTCCTGCGACTACGATGAATATCAAGGGACAGGATAACCGAAGCGATGCAAAAGCTGCACGGTTTCGAACAGCGGCAAACCCATGACGCCCGAATAACTGCCGTTTAACCGCTCGACAAATGCGCCGGCAACACCCTGTATCGCATAACTGCCGGCCTTGTCCGTGTATTCGTGCGTTTGCAGATAGCGCTGGATGCGTTCCTCATCCAGACGGGCAAACTTCACCGTTGAGACCGACGTCAGACACTCCAGATGCTCTCCTTGCGCGATGGCAACCGCTGTGAGCACCTGATGTTCACGCCCGGACAACTGCCGCAGCATGTTCGCCGCCTGAACCGCATCGACCGGTTTGCCAAAAATCTGGCCATCCAGCGTCACGGTGGTATCCGCCGACAGCACCGGATGCAACTGCAAGTGGCGATGGTGCAGCGCATCAAAGCCGCTGCGCGCCTTGGCGCAACAGATGCGCTCTACATAGACTTCCGGCGTCTCGCCAGCATGGGGGGTTTCATCGACATCGATCTGGCGGCGCAAATCCGATCTCAACAGCAAGGGCTCGAAACGCACGCCGATCTGCTTGAGCAGTTCACGGCGGCGGGGGCTTTGTGAAGCAAGATAGATGCGGCTCATGGTCTACTCCCGGTGATAGGGGTGATTGTGCATCAGGGAGTGCGCGCGGTACAACTGCTCCGCGAGCAGCACGCGCACGAAGGCATGCGGCAGCGTAAAAGCCGACAAAGCCATCAGCTGACCTGCCGCCTGCTTGACCGTATCGTGCAACCCGTCAGCCCCCCCTATGATAAAGGCCACATCTCGCCCCTCTCCCATCCAGTCTTTCAGCTGGGAAGCGAGTTGTTTAGTGGTGGGCATCGCTCCGCGCTCGTCGAGCGCGATGCGGCGACAGGATGGCGGCAGCGCATTCAGTATGCGTGCGCCCTCCGCCTCCATGATTTGCAGCGTGGTTTTTCCGGTAGTGCGCGGTTCCGGCTTGATTTCCAGCAGTTCGATCTTAGCCTCGCGCGGCATGCGCTTGGCATATTCGTTGTAGCCTGTCGTGATCCATTCGGGCATCTTGTGCCCGACGGTTACGATAAGCAGCCTCATGCTTATTCCGGCAGTTTTGCCAGCTTGGGGCGCGCCGCCTGTGCACGGCTCCACAACTCTTCGAGATTGTAATAGGCTCGGGTAGCGGGCAGCATGATGTGAACCAGGACTTCTCCCAGATCCACCAGCACCCATTCTCCGCTGTCTTCACCCTCGCGGCCGTAGACTTCCTCGCCCATCTCCTTGAGCTTTACAACCACATTGTCGCACAAGGCCTTGGCCTGACGGTTGGAGCTGGCGGAAGCGATGATCATGCAATCGAACAGCGAACTGAGTTTGCTGGTATCGATCACGGAAATGTCGGTCGCCTTGATGTCTTCAAGGGCTGCAACAACAGCTTTGGTTTTTTCTTCAGTAGTTAGCATGATATAAATGATGTTGATAAATGTAATTAGCCACAGTTGCCGGCAGTAAATAGCGTATGGTGCGTTTTTCAGCCACGCGCGAGCGGATCAGCGTGGCGGAGATTTCCAGTTTCGGTATGGCCAGCTCGGCAATACCGCCAAAAGGACTTTGCGATAAATATTCCACCGTGCACAAACGCTGCTGATAGTGGCGGCGCAATGCATCCGTCGCGCTGTGTATCCGCTCTTCCAGTGTGTAACCGGGACGATACCCAACCACGATATGAGCCAGTTCGAGTATCTCTTCCCATTCATGCCAGGTATGCAGCTGCAAAAAGGCATCGCCGCCCATCAACAGGCACAGCGGCTGCTCACTCCCAAACTCGGCTCTCAATTCGCGCAAGGTATGCACGGTATAGCATTTATCCGCGCGCCTGACTTCACGCTCATCGAGCACGAAGGCGGGCTGATCGGCAATGGCCAGCGCTACCATGGCACTTCTGTCGCTGGCCGCCACCTGAGGCGTGTCACGATGCGGCGGATTTCCGGTCGGAATAAAATGGATCTGCTGCAGGTTAGCCAGCTCCAGCATTTCTTCGGCCAGACGCAGATGACCGTAGTGTATCGGATCGAACGTCCCGCCTAAGATACCGACCGGTTTCAACTACAGCGCCAGACGACGTATGTCGGAGAGCATCTGCGCCAGATATGCGGTGAAACGCGCCGCAGCTGCCCCGTCGATCACTCGATGATCGTAGGACACCGACAAAGGCAGCATCAGGCGGGGCACAAACGCACCGTCCTTGTATACCGGCTTCATCGCCGAGCGGGACACGCCCAGAATCGCCACTTCAGGTGCATTGATGATAGGCGTAAACGCCGTGCCACCTATGCCGCCCAGACTGGAAATCGTAAAGCAACCGCCTTGCATGTCGTTCGCGGTGATCTTCTTCTCGCGCGCCTTGGCGGAGATTTCCGCAAGTTCGGAGGCCAGCTGCACGATACCCTTTTTGTCTACATCGCGCAGTACAGGAACCATCAGCCCGTCAGCGGTATCAACCGCGACACCGATATGGTAATACTGCTTCAGTATCAGGTTGTCGCCGTCCAGCGATGCGTTGAACGTGGGGAATTTCTGCAAGGCCGCAACCACGGCCTTGAGCATGAATGCCAGCGGCGTGATCCTGATGTTCTGCTTGGCATACTCATCGCCCAGTTGTTTGCGGAAGGCTTCCATTTCGGTGATGTCGGCTTCATCGAACTGGGTGACATGCGGGATCGTAACCCAGTTGCGATGCAGATTTGCCCCGGAAATCTTCTGGATGCGCGAGAGCGGTTTGGTTTCGATCGCGCCGTACTTGGCAAAATCGAACACCGGCATCTCCAGCACCTGCAGTCCGCTGCCGCCTGCCTCGCCGCGCGGCTGTGCCAGCGCAGCCTTGACATAGTTTTGCACGTCCTCACGGGTCACGCGTCCCTTCTCACCGCTGCCCTTGATCTGGGCAAGATCGGCTCCCAGCTCGCGCGCAAAACGGCGTATCGCAGGGCTGGCGTGCGCCTTGCCGCCGGATACCAGCTGCGTAGCGACCGGTGCGGCAGCAGCCGCAGCAGCGACGGGTACGGGTACGGGTACGGGTACGGGTGCGGGTGCGGCTGGCGGCGCTGACGGCTCGCTGCTTGCAGCCGGAGCATCGCTGCACTCCATTACCAGAATCAGAGAACCGCGCGACACCTTATCGCCGATCTCGACGTGCAATTCCTTCACCACGCCCGCATAGGGAGAAGGCACATCCATTGCCGCCTTGTCCGTTTCCAGCGTCAACAAGGTGTCTTCCGCATTGATCGTATCGCCCGCTTTCACCATCACTTCGATGACCGAAACGCCCTTGTAATCGCCGATATCCGGCACCAATACCTGTTTTATTTCTGCCACTTGTTTCTCCTGACCTTATACTTAAAAGCGAAACTGCGCATTAAACTGCGACAGGATTCGGTTTGTCTGGATTGATGTTGTAAAGTGCGATCGCCCGGCTGACTTCGGAAGCATCTATCGTGCCTTCATCGGCCAGCGCCTTGAGTGCGGCAACGGCGATGTAGTGGCGATTGACCTCGAAGAACTGGCGCAGGTTTTTGCGCGTATCCGAACGACCAAAACCGTCTGTGCCCAGCACCTTGTAGTGATTAGGCAGGAAAGCGCGGATCTGATCGGCAAATGAACGCATGTAGTCGGTCGCTGCAATCACCGGACCATCGCGATCCGCCATGCATTGCTCTACATGACTGAAACGTGGCTGCTCTTCGGGATGAAGCATGTTCCAGCGCTCGCAGTCTATGCCGTCACGACGCAATTCGGAGAAGCTGGTAACGCTCCAGATGTCGGAAGCCACACCGAAATCGTTCTCCAGCAACTGGGCCGCCTCGATGACTTCGCGCAATATGGTGCCGCTGCCCATCAGCTGCACCACCGGTTTGACCGCAGCGTTCGCATCGACAGCATCCTGCCCCTTGAGCAGATACATGCCCTTGAGTATGCCTTCTACAGCGCCTTCCGGCATTTCGGGATGGGCATAGTTTTCATTCATCAGCGTGAGGTAGTAGAACACGTCTTCTTGTTCGACATACATTCGACGCATACCGTCCTGAATGATGACCGCCAGCTCATAAGCGAAAGTCGGATCATAGGACACGCAGTTGGGGATCATCGCCGACATCAGATGGCTATGGCCGTCCTGATGCTGCAATCCTTCGCCATTGAGCGTCGTGCGCCCGGCAGTCCCGCCCAGCATGAAGCCGCGCGCGCGCATGTCGCCTGCAGCCCAGGCCAGATCGCCGATGCGCTGGAAACCGAACATCGAGTAGTAGATGTAAAAAGGCAGCATCGCTTTGCCGTGGTTGGCATAGGCGGTAGCCGCAGCGATCCACGAGGACATCGCCCCGGCTTCGTTGATGCCTTCCTGCAGTATCTGGCCTGTCTTGTCTTCCTTGTAGAACATCAGCTGATCGGCGTCCTGAGGCGTATACAGCTGCCCCACCTGCGAGAAGATTCCTAACTGACGGAACATGCCTTCCATGCCGAAAGTGCGCGATTCATCCGGCACGATAGGCACGATCTGGCGGCCGATATTCTTGTCCTTGACCAGGATACCCAGCATGCGCACGAAGGCCATGGTGGTGGAAATTTCGCGCCCTTCGGTGCTTTTCAACAACGACTCGAATGCATCGAGACCGGGAATATTCAGCGCTTCGGTGGCCGGATTGCGTGCAGGCACCGAACCCATCTGACCCATGCGCTCCTTGAGATATTTCATCTCCAGACTGTCTTCGGGCGGACGGTAAAAGTTCAGACTGGCAACTTCCGCATCGTTCAACGGTAAGTTGAAGCGGTCGCGGAACTTGAGCAATACCTGTCCTGCCATCTTCTTCTGCTGATGAGTGATGTTCTGCGCCTCACCCGCTTCGCCCATACCGTAACCCTTGACAGTCTTGGCAAGAATCACCGTAGGCTGGCCGGTGTGACGGGTAGCCGCTGCATAGGCGGCATAAACCTTGTGCGGGTCGTGACCGCCTCGATTCAGACGCCAGATCTCCGCATCCGACATGTCGGCCACCATCTCCAGCAACTCCGGATACTTACCGAAGAAGTGTTCGCGCACATAGGCGCCGTCCTTGGATTTATAAGTCTGGTACTCGCCGTCCACCACTTCCTGCATACGCTTTTGCAGCAGACCGTTCTTATCCTTGGCAAACAATCGATCCCATTTGCTGCCCCATACCACTTTGATCACATTCCATCCGGCACCGCGGAATACGCCCTCGAGTTCCTGAATGATTTTGCCGTTGCCGCGCACCGGACCGTCCAGACGCTGCAAATTGCAGTTCACCACAAAGATGAGGTTGTCGAGCTTTTCGCGCCCGGCCATCGAAATGGCACCCAGGGATTCCGGCTCGTCCGTCTCACCGTCGCCCAGATAAGCCCACACCTTGCGACCTTCGGTCTGCACCAGTCCCCGATGCTGCAAATAGCGCATGAAACGCGCCTGATAGATCGCCATCAAAGGACCCAGCCCCATAGACACGGTCGGGAACTGCCAGAAATCCGGCATCAGCCAGGGGTGAGGATAGGAAGACAGTCCGTCACCAGCCGCTTCCTGGCGGAACTTGTACATCTGCTCCTCGGAGATGCGGCCTTCGAGATAGGCGCGCGCGTAGACGCCGGGGGAAGAATGCCCCTGGAAGTAAACCAGGTCGCCGCCGGGCGTGTCGGTGTTGCCGTGGAAGAAATGATTGAATGCCCCGTCATACAGCGTTGCGGCAGAGGCGAAGCTTGCGATATGACCGCCCAGCTCGGAGGAATCGCGATTGGCGTTCAACACCAGCGCCATCGCATTCCAGCGCATCAGGGCGCGTATGCGGTGTTCCAATTCGCGGTTGCCGGTGGAACGCTCCTCATCACCCAGAGCTATGGTGTTGCAATACGGTGTCGTCGCACTGAAAGGTACACCCGCACCGGAACTTCTCGCCTTGTCTATCAGCTGACCCAGCAGAAAATGAGCGCGTTCCGCGCCTTCGTTTTTCAGTACCGATTCGAGTGCATCGAGCCACTCTTGGGTTTCTTGAGGATCATTATCAGGTAAGTTCGCCATCTTCCACTCTCTCACTAAAGTTATTCTATAAAAACGCCACTGGCGCTTTCTGTTGCTGTTATCGTCTCGACTTCGGTAACAATCCGGTCGACCCTTACATCGGTCGCTTCCTGCGGAATCTTCGTCACAACTTGCAGACCGTATGCCGCCGCCACCAGCAGCGAAGGACGATGTTTTGCCAGGAGTTTGTCATAAAAACCGCCGCCGTAACCCAGTCGCGCGCCGTTTCGGCTGAACGCAATTCCGGGCAACAGTGCGAATTCTACCTCATTTATGTCATCAAGCCGTTCACAGCGTTCGGCAACAGGCTCGCGTATCCCCCACAAACCCTGTACCAGCTGGCTTTGCAGGTCATCCACCCGGTACAGATCTAGCCTGTTAGTATGCGGATTGACTCTGGGCAGCGCGACTCGCTTGCCATCCTTGAGCGCCTGCACAACCCACAGCTCGCTGGCATATTCGCTGCCGAAATTCATGTAGCCCAGCACGGTCGTTGCCTGACGATATTCGGGCAACGCCAGCAGACGCCCAGTGATCGCGGCATCGTGTGATGCGCGTATATAGCCTGGCAATTGCTCGCGTGTTGCGAGGACATCCTTTCTGATCTGCCGCTTCTGCAATGCGAGCGTCATAATTGAGCAGCATCACGCAGCAGCAAAGCCTGACTGTATTGCAGAAATTCGTCGAGGTGTGACTCTATGATGCTCACGGTGATCGGCAGTTGCAGCGTCTGATAATCATGCACCGCGATATTGCGAAAGCCGACCATATGTTTGAGGCTCTCGGCCAATGTTGCGGAAATCCATCCACCTTGCGCCAGCAGCACAAACACGTCGCGCGCGCTTTGTGGTACGCCCAGCTTTTCGCGGCGGATCAGGTGCTGGCCCATGTCCAATGCGGCTTCGCAGGCGCGCTGAATATTGAGAATCGCCGCATCCTGCCGTGTATAATCGGTCGAAAAAGTATCCGGGTTGTATGCATATTCCTCGCGGGCGCGCCTGACACAGCGCTCAATGGTTGCGGCCTTGTTGATCAGCACGTCATCAGCCATAAACTTTCCCCTCCTTTTGAATCTCGTTCAGCAGTTCTCTGCGAGCGGTGTCCAGCTCCGTTTTTTCGCTCAGTATAGCGGCTTCGAATAACACTGCCTGCGCATCCTTTGCCCACCAGCGCTCACCGCCCGTAATGATCTGATATTGCATCACCGTTGAGGCTGCGCGCAGATCGAGCAAGTCTACCGGACAAGCTGTTATATCAGCCAATTCGCCCGACAATTTCCAGAGCGCCAAAGGTTCTGCATAACCAGCCACCAGCACCGCCAGATCGAGATCGCTGTCGGCATTTGCGGTTCCCTGCACTCGGCTGCCAAAAGCGTAAATCGCCAGCAGATCAGGCACGCACGCTTGCAGGCTTTGCACGATGGCGTCACGGTTTTGGGTGGCGGTAGTGGGTTGAATGTTTGATCTCATGTTGTCATCACAAGTGCCGCTGCATGATGGCTTGCTTTTTGGCGGGAGCTGCGGCGATGACGGCTTGCGCGCTGGCGATGTCGCGCTCCAGATTTTCGATTTTGGCGACCAGTTTTTGCTGGTCGGCGAGCGGCGGAACGGGCACATTAAGATTTGCGTAGAACGTGGCTGGTACACGGCGATTCCCACTTGAACCTGTCATTACCGTCTCGGCGGTTTCGCGTAGGCCGTGCCGATTGAGCAAGGCAAAAAGGTATTCAGGTAAAACATTTTGCGGATTGGCGCGCACCACATGAAACTCCGAACTCCCCAAGCCCAAGCCGTTTTCCAACCCTTTCGCCAAGGCGCATTTTCCGTTTTCCATGCAAGGCGTAATTTTGGCAAGAATGATGTCGTTCTCTGCAAAGTAGGTATAGCTGCCTTTGCGCAATTCCTTCAGCGGTTTATTGACGTGCGCAGTAATAAAACCCGCTTCGCTCACAGCGGCCATTCCAACGAACGTCACCAGCGTGTCATCGTCCACATTTTTGATTTCAGCCTTGGATGGGTTGAGCAAGACAACACTGGAGTGCCCCAATTTCTGCATCGGAGAACAAGCAAATCGAGAGAGTTGGTAATCCTGTGCCAGTTGCACGGCACCTTTGCCGCCAGTGATCGGTTTGCCGGCGCCGGCAAAGTGATGCGCTGAATTATTTCCTGATTGTTCACAAGAAGTTATAGCGCGGTTGATGGCGTCTTCAAATCGACGCCATTGGGAATAGCCCAACAATGGCTGTAAATCACGTGCGCTCCAGTATTCGGCATCATGCTCGTTGGACTGTTTCAAATCCTCAAAGGATTGACTGCCGATAGCAGGTGTGTTTTTTGAGGCCATGTTGAACCTTCCTCCGAAGGTAAGTTTTAAAGTTACGAAAAAAATTCTTCGGCGGGAATACCCTGAACTTTTACTGCATGATGCGCAGCTGGGCGGATTATCGCTTCTTCTTGACAGATGCGATCAATTGCGGGATCTGGCCGATCAAGGCTAAGCAATATTTGATCGATCAGTTCGAATCGGCCTGCCGGATCAAGTTTTAAAGCCAGTTCGGCGATTTCCTGCGTCCCCATTTCAATCTCCTTGCGATAACGGTTTTAGCCCAAAAATAGCCGGTACGCCGGATTGTCAGTCTCGTCGTAATACGGATAACCCAGGGTATTGAGAAATTCGGTGAAAGCCTGTTTGTCGTGATCGGGAACCTGAATGCCGACCAGCACCCGACCATAGTCCGCGCCGTGATTGCGGTAATGGAACAGGCTGATATTCCAGCTGTGATTCATGCTGTTCAAAAACTGCATCAAGGCGCCGGGACGCTCGGGAAACTCGAAGCGAAACAGGATTTCATCCTTTGCATCGGGCGCATGGCCGCCGACCAGATGGCGCAGATGCAGCTTGGCCATCTCGTTATCCGACAAGTCCAGCGTCGGCAGCTTGTGGTTTTTCAGCTTCTCGACCAACTCATCGGTCTCGAGCTGATTCTTAACCTGTATGCCGACAAACACCTGCGCGGCCTCAAGGTTAGCGAAGCGGTAGTTGAATTCGGTGATGTTGCGCTTACCCAGTTGCGTGCAGAACTTTCTGAAACTGCCCGGCGTCTCCGGTATGGTCACCGCCAGGATCGATTCGCGCTTCTCACCGATGTCGGCGCGCTCTGCGACAAAACGCAAACGGTCGAAGTTCATGTTCGCCCCGCAGGCGATGGTGACCAGCGTCTCGCCCTTGAGCTCTTCGCGCGCCGCATACAGCTTGGCACCGGCAATCGCCAGCGCGCCCGCCGGCTCCAGTATCGAACGGGTATCTTCGAACACATCCTTCAATGCCGCGCAGGTCGCATCGGTGTCCACCAGAATGATCTCGTCGACCAGTTCCTGACAAAGGCGGAAAGTCTCCACTCCGACCTGCTTGACGGCCACGCCATCGGCGAACAGGCCGACGTGATCCAGCGTGACGCGATGCCCAGCCTTGAGCGACTGGGACATAGCGTCCGAATCGACCGGCTGCACGCCGATGATTTTGATTTCTGGGCGCAGCGCTTTTACATAGGCCGCCACCCCCGAGATCAGCCCGCCACCGCCGATCGCGCAGAAGATCGCGTGTATGGGCCGGGTGTGCTGGCGCAATATTTCCATGCCTATGGTGCCTTGTCCTGCGATCACGTCGGGATCGTCATAAGGATGAACGAAGGTCATGCCGTTCTGTTTTTCCAGTTCCAGCGCATGCGCATAGGCATCGGAATACGAATCACCGAACAGGACAACCTTGGCTCCGCGGCTTGCCACCGCCTGTATCTTGATTTGCGGCGTGGTGGTCGGCATCACGATGACAGCCTTGCATCCCAGCTTGTGCGCGGAAAGCGCCACGCCCTGAGCGTGATTGCCTGCCGATGCCGCAATCACGCCTCTTTTGAGCTGCTCGGGGGTGAGTTGCGCCATTTTGTTATACGCGCCGCGCAGCTTGAATGAAAACACCGGCTGCATGTCTTCGCGCTTGAGCAAAAAGGTGTTGCCGGTTCGTGCAGACAAGTTGGGCGCAGCTTCCAGCGGGGATTCAATCGCCACATCGTAGACACGGGCGTTGAGTATGCGTTTTAAATATCCGTTCATAATAATGTCGTCAAGGCTACTGTCAGCGGCGCAGATTAGCATAACGGACACAAAATGATTAGCAACAATAACCTCGCTTGTTTCATATCAGCCTCATCTGATGCCACGCTACCCTCTCAAAGCGCGAAAACACGGGCGAATTGTCGCGGGAATTTGATGCCTGTCACGCGCGTTATCTCTTGCGATGATGCCTGAAATCGGTTCAAATGCGACGCATGAATAAACAGCATCGCATCCTTATACAAACTCAGGTGAGATATCTGGCCGATCAGTCCGATGAAAAGGCAGACCGGTATGTCTTCTCCTACACCATCAGCATCACCAATCTGGGTGCGATTGCCGCCCGCCTCATCAGCCGCCACTGGGTGATCACCGATGCCTACAGCCATGTTCAGGAAGTTCGCGGACAGGGTGTGGTCGGCGAACAGCCGATGTTGCAAAAAAATCAGAGCTTCGAATACACCAGCGGCACGGTGCTTGCAACACCGGTCGGCACGATGAAAGGCAGCTATCTGATGCGCGGTGATGACGGCGAGGATTTTCACGTCGAAATTCCAGAATTTGTGTTGAGCGTGCCCCGTGTCCTTCATTAAGCGCCTCACCCTGACTGCAACGGCGCTGCTGGCTGCATGCGCCCCCCTGCCCCCGGTGGTTCAGACGCCAGTTGCACCCGTCACCACGGCCCCCGTCGCCCCCTTTGCGGTCAGCAAATGGGAAATGCTGCCGGACTGGCAGAATACCGACTTGCAGATGAGCATGGCGGCTTTCGTGCAGGGCTGTCATGCGCTGAAAAACAAACGCGACTGGCAGTCTGTTTGCGCCCGCGCGCTCGAAGTGTCGCAGACCGACAATGCGGCGCTGAGGCTGTTTTTTGAAGAAAGCTTCACGCCCTATCAGGTGTATAACCCGGACGGCACGGCTCAAGGCCTGATCACCGGCTATTACGAACCGCGACTGAGCGGCAGCCGCATCAAGACCGCACGCTTCAAATATCCCCTGTATGCCGCCCCTGACGACCTTTTGACGATAGATCTGTCGGAAGTTTATCCGCAGCTCAAAGATCTGCGTCTGCGCGGACGCCTGGAAGGTCGGCGCATCGTGCCGTATTTCAACCGGGCAGCCATCGATGAAGGCAAAGCGCAGAGCCGGGTGCTGTTCTGGGTTGACGATGCGATCGATCTTTTCTTTTTGCAGATACAGGGTTCGGGGCGCATCGAGCTGGCAGACAAAAGCCTGATCAAGGTCGGCTATGCCGATCAGAACGGACACCCCTATGTCTCGATCGGAAAAAAACTGATTGAAGCGGGAGAGCTCAAGCCTGAGCAGGCTTCCATGCAGGGAATCAAACAATGGGCGGAAAAAAATCCGGCCAAACTGAACGCGCTGCTGGAACAGAACCCAAGCTATGTGTTCTTCCGCGAATTGCCGGAAAACCTCACCGCTCCGCTGGGC
Source organism: uncultured Gallionella sp. (assembly GCA_964410705.1). Lineage (GTDB taxonomy): Bacteria > Pseudomonadota > Gammaproteobacteria > Burkholderiales > Gallionellaceae > Gallionella. The sequence continues at coordinate 3,380 of CAYPIG010000048.1, read as the reverse complement.
GCTTTGGGTGTGCCGCTGACTGAGCAGTACAGCATCGCCATTGACCCGCGCACCATACCTCTGGGCTCTCCGGTATTTTTATCCACCACTTATCCCAACACCAACGATCCGCTCAACCGCCTGATGCTCGCTCAAGACACTGGCGGCGCCATCAAGGGAGCTGTGCGAGCCGACTTTTTCTGGGGATTCGGCGATCGTGCGGGAGAAAAAGCAGGGCGCATGAAGCAAGGCGGCAAAATGTGGGTGCTGTTCCCCAAGGGCGCAGAACCCGCACTCAACTAGATCAGATGCTCACAGTCATAGCCGCACCGTTTCGCCTCGATCAGCGCCTCCCTCGCCTTTTCCAGCAAGCCCGCCGCACTGGCATCTTTTTGCGGAACCAGACTGACGCAGCCCGCGCATATCGTCACCACACCAACCTGCGAGTCGTGATGAGGAATATTGAGGGCGCGGATCTGATCGCGCAGCCTTTGCAGGTGCAGTTTTAAACCCTCTATGCTGTCTGCCGTCGAAACCACGGCAAACTCATCGCCTTCATAGCGCGTCACACAATCGACACTGCGCCCGAACGATTTGGCGATGCGCTCACCGACCATGCGCAGACACGCATCTCCGGCCTGACGGCCATATCTTTCGTTGAACAGCTTGAACTGATCCAGATCCAGAATCAAAACAGACAGCAGGCTGTGGGTGCGCAAAGCGCCCTGCAGCATCTGCTCGAATTTACCTTCAAACTGGTGACGGTTGCAAAGACCTGCCACGTTGTGGGCGGTCAGCTTCTGATTCTGCATCTGCAGATCGAGATTGGACTGATGCAGCCGCTGGTTGTGCAAAACGCGCTCGGTAACATCCTTCTGTATGCCGATGTAGTGGGTCAACTCGCCCGCCTCATTGCGCACCGGAGACAGGCTCAATTCATTCCAGAACATAGAACCGTCACGGCGATAGTTGCGCAAGGTAACCCGGCAGCTTCTGCCCTGATGCAGCGCTTCGCGCATCTCTGAAATTTCGGATTGATCGGTATCGTTGCCCTGCAAAAATCGCAGACTCTTGCCCAGCAGCTCGTCAGCGCGATAACCGGTCAGCCTCTCGAATCCCGCATTCACATACAGCAGCGGCCAGTCTCCCGCTCCGGAAATGGTGATGCCGTCGTCGGACTGATCAACCGCCAGCGCCAAAAGATCGCGCGAAATATCCATGATTATTTTTTCGCAGCCTCATTCAGATGTTTTTCCAGCTCTTCAGCAGGCAGATAACCCGGCACCTGAGTGCCGTCTGCAAAAATCAGATTGGGCGTGCCGCTCACACCCCGCTCGCGGCCGAAGGCCAGCACCTTATCGGTGACCGTCTTGCAGGTCGCTAAGGCTGGGGCAACCCCCTTCAACATCAGTTCATCCCAGGCACGCGAAGGATCTTTTGCACAGCGCACGTTGCGCACGATCTCGTCGGATCCAGGGAAAATCGGATAAAGGAAAAGGTAAAGCGTCACATCGTTAACCTTGGACAGCTCCTTTTCCAGCTTTTTGCAATAACCGCATTGCGGATCGCTGAAATACGCCATCCTGCGCTTGCCGTTTCCTTTCACTTTCTTGACCGCCAGCTCAAGCGGCAGCTTGTCGAAGTTGAACAGCTGACGCTGACGCTGCTCGGTCAGATTGGTGCGGTTTCTGATCTCGATCACATTGCCGTCAAACAGATAGATCCCCTGCTCATCGGTATACAGCAGCTTGTCGCCCACCATGATTTCATAAAGCCCGGCATAAGGCGTTTTGACGACATGCTCCAGCTTGCCGATATTGGGGAATTTGCTTTGCAGCGACTGACGTATCTCCGCCTCCCCGGCATGGATGGAAAAACTAACGGAAAGGCAAAGCGTAAGGATGAGTTTTTTTGCGAAATTCATAGTATTTTTCAATTTAGTTGAGGGCGTGTTGCATCAGCAGTTTTTTCAAAGGAAGCAGATGATTGGTGAGGTTAAGTCCCGTGTTGCGCAGCATGCGCAATAAGGGATCTTCGTTGCAAAAAAGGTTTTTCAGGCCGTAAGTGGTCGCCTGCATGGTGTAAATATCTTCTTTACGCTTGCGGTCATAACGCCGTAACAGTTGCGCATCGCCGCAATCTTTACAGCCGCCTCTTTCTATCAGAAGTTCAGCCAGCTGTTTCGCATCGCGAAATCCGGTGTTCACCCCCTGCCCCGCCAGCGGATGCATGTTGTGCGCGGCGTCACCTATCAGGGCCACGCGATTTGAACTGATCTTGGGCAGGGTCAGAAGGCGCAGCGGGAAAGCGGCGGCAGGAGTGATGACTCGAAGTTTGCCCAGCGTATTTTGCGAAGCGGCAGCAACCCGCTCGCAAAGCTCATCGTTGGCAAGCGAGATCAGCTCGGCGGATTGCTCAGGCGTCACCGACCAGACCATGGAGACCCTGTTGCCCGGCAGCGGCAGCAGAGCCAGGATGCCTTCAGGCGCAAACCACTGGTGGGCGATGCCGCGGTGCGGCAACTCGCAGCCGTAGTTCGCGACCACCCCGTGATGCCGGTAATCGACCGGCGCCGCGCTGATTCCCGCCTGATTGCGCACCCAGGAATTGCGGCCGTCTGCGCCCACAATCAGCCTGGCACTCAGAATGCGGCCGTCTTCCAGAGTCAACTCCGCCGCATCCGCATGAACCGTTAGCCTAGCACAACGGGCCGGATTGATGATATCTAGATTATCCTGAACCTCCAGCAAACGCCACAAAGCCTGCTGCAGCAGCCGGTTTTCCAGTATGCAGGCCAGCTCCGGCACGCCCATCTGGTAGGCGGAGAATTCAATTTTTGAATCTGCATCGCCAAATACGCGCATCTCTTCAACGGGAGCGATGCGGCTTTGATCGAGCAAATCCCATGCGCCCGTTTTCTCGATAAAGCTGCGGCTGCCCGGGCTGATCGCGTAGATGCGGCTGTCCCAGTCGCAAGGAGCATCATCAGACAAAGGCGGAAAACCCGCCTCGACCAGAGCGACAGACAAGCCGCTGTCCTTTAGCGAGGCGGCAAGGCTCGCGCCGACCAAGCCGCCACCGACGATGACGACATCGTATTTTTTTAAAGTTTCCATGGGGTGAATCATAGCGATATTTTCCATGCCTGTCCGCATGCTTTATAATCCACAACCCTATCTGAAAGTCAGCAATGCGCATCGGCCCTTACCAACTCAAAAACAATCTCATCGTTGCCCCCATGGCCGGGGTCACCGACCGCCCTTTTCGCATACTTTGCAAACGCATGGGAGCAGGAATGGCGGTGAGCGAAATGGTCGCTTCCAACTCGCTGCTGTACGGCTCTGAGAAGACCAAACGCCGCGCCAATCACGAAGGCGAGGTCGACCCCATCTCGGTGCAGA
>CAYPIG010000047.1:0-24005 GCA_964410705.1 uncultured Gallionella sp. | reverse complement strand
GCACGTAGGCGTCGTACATCGCCTGGTACGAGCGCGGCATGCCGGCCTCGTCGACGTCGAACGAGTACGCGTCCTTCATCACGAATTCGCGCGCGCGCATCACGCCGAAGCGCGGCCGGATCTCGTCGCGGAACTTGGTCTGGATCTGGTAGAAATTGACCGGCAACTGGCGATAGCTGCGAATTTCACGGCGCGCGATGTCGGTGATCACTTCCTCGTGGGTGGGGCCAAAGCAAAACGGGTTGTTGTGCCGGTCTTTTATTTTCAGCATCTGCGGGCCGAATACTTCCCAGCGGCCGGTCTCGTTCCACAATTCAGCGGGTTGCACCGCAGGCATCAAGAGTTCGATGGCGCCGCTGGCATTCATTTCCTCGCGCACGATGGCTTCAACCTTGCGCAAGGCCCGAAGTCCCAGCGGCATCCAGGTATAAAGGCCGCTGGACAGCTTCTTGATGTAGCCTGCGCGCATCATCAGGATGTGGCTGGGCAACTCGGCTTCAGCGGGGGCTTCTTTGAGGGTGGAGATGAAAAATTGTGAAACGCGCATGATTTTAAAAGTGAGAAGTTGGTTTGAGGCGCGATTTTACAGCGAATGGAGAATCCACGCATACGCACTCAGCCGATTTTGTGCCCGAATCTCATTTCCGGATCGTGCACAGCTGCATATTCGCTTTTCAATACAGGTGAAATGTGAAAGAATCCGCACATTGAAATTAACCCGATAGAGTGAAAAATGATAGACCGAGACGGCTACCGCCCGAATGTCGGCATCATTATCACGAATGACAAAAATCAAGTATTCTGGGGAAAACGGATTCGGCAACATGCCTGGCAGTTCCCGCAAGGGGGCATACAGCAGGGGGAAAACCCGGAGCAGGCAATGTATCGAGAGTTGCACGAAGAAGTCGGCCTGATGCCTGAACATGTGCAGATACTCGGGCGCACCCGTGAATGGATGCGTTATGAAGTACCGCAAAGCTGGAGTCGACGCGAATCGCGAGGCGGTTATCGCGGGCAGAAGCAGATCTGGTTTTTGTTGCGTTTAGTAGGACGTGATTGTGATGTCTGTTTGCGTGCGTGCGCGCATCCTGAGTTTGATGCGTGGCGCTGGAATGATTACTGGCTGGATTTGCAGGCGGTGATCGAGTTCAAACGCGAAGTTTATACCAAGGCTCTGAACGAGTTGGTTCGCTACCTCCCGGAGCCGAAAAACAAGCCTGTCAGTTCGACGCATGCGCAGGAGAATGTGCATGTTCCATTGTGATTTTTAGGAGAGAAAAATATGATAAAAGAGTACGCAGGATTGCAATCTCACCCGCTTAAAACCGGTTCGTCTTTTGTTCGTCCGGTGCAAGTCTTTCCTGAGCGCGTTAAGTTGAACGACCCCGCAGCCAGTGTCATGACCGATTTGACCAAAATTTCCGTGGTCAGTGTACGTGCCAAGACTTCGATGGAACGCGCCAATGCCAAAATGATCCGTTACGGTATCCGCATGCTGCTGGTGCTGGACGACAATGAACAAGTCGCGGGGCTTTTGACCGCTTCAGATATTCTGGGTGAGAAGCCGATGCGTTTTCTGCAGAATATGGGGGGCACGCATGCGGACATCATGGTGCGCGACATCATGAGCACTCAGCGCGAATTGAGCGCGATGAAAATTGAAGATGTAAATCACGCCAAGGTCGGCGATATCGTCGCCAGCATGAAGAAAGCGAACCGGCAACATGCGCTGGTGGTGACCGAAGGCCTGGATGGCAAGCAGACGGTGTGCGGTCTGTTTTCCATCACGCAAATCGCCCGTCTGCTGGGTGCGCAGGTGCAGAGTTTCGAGATGGCCCGCACGATCGCTGAAATCGAAGCGGCTATTTCTAACGGCTGATTTGCCTGTATTTGAATTGATCAACCCCGAGGTAAGTTTAATGAGTTTATTTTCAAATCGTATTGCACCGCTGGTTCTGCTGGCGGCGGTAACCGGCTGTTCCACCATCAATGATGCGAAGGAGACGGTTAGCGGTTGGGTAGGAGGCGGATCCGGCAATGCGCTTGAGACGAGCAAGAATGTGCGTCCGGTTAGCAGCACCACGGCTCTCAAGTACGGTGCTACGATGCGTTTCAAGGGCTATACGGATCAGCGCAAACTCGGCAATCCGCGTTATCTCGGCCAGATGACGGTGCATGTGAGCGGCTTGAGCGGCAGGGAGTTGATCGTCGATGAAGACGTTGCAACGCTTGCAACCGCTGCCATCAAGCGCCGTTTCGATGCGGACGGTTTTCAGATCATGGAAGGTTCTGCCGCTGCAAATGCGCTGTTTGAAGTCTCGGGTGTGATCAAAGAGCTGACTCTGAATGTCAAGGAACGCGACGATATCACCATCGCCATTGAAACGACGGTTACCGAAGTTGCAACCGGGAAAGTGGTCTGGTCCGGTTTGGTCAACGAGAAAAACGATCGTTTTGCCGGTGTTTCGGGCAACAGCAAGGAAGATGTGATGGCTTATCTGAACCGGGAGCTGAAAGTTGTCAGCACCAAGACGGTGGAGGCGATCAGCGCGTCTTTGATGGCATCCCGCCCTGAGCTGTTCAATCTGACGCCGGGTACCAAGCCTATCAAGGGCGTGACCGTTTATGTCGCGCCCTCCCTGCCCAAGGCTGCGGCACCTGCTGCCGTGCAGAACTACGGCGCGCAGGGCGATGTTCCTGTCTCGACTTATCGGCCTCACGCAAGCGATGCGAACGGTTTGCTGATGGTCAATACCAATCCTCCGCGTGCCAAGGTATATCTGGATGGCGTGTATTACGGCATGTCGCCGTTGCGTCTGGAGATGGAGCCGGGCATACATGCGATCAGCGTGAAGCTGGCAGGCTACAACATGGTCACCGAAAAAGTGTCGGTGCGTCGCGGCGACAATACCGAGATCGAACTGAATCTCGAACACTAACTGTCATCCAGTACTCTGGCAAATAAAAAACCCGCTTCGGCGGGTTTTTTATTGTTTGCTATGTCTTTTGGCATATTTACTCGTGTTTATTCAATACGGAGAATGCGGCACCGGGCGAAAAACATTAGGGGCCGTTTTTCACGATACTTGAGGATGACATGAAAAAGATACTTATTACCGGAGGGGCCGGAAATGTAGGCGGAGCACTTGCAAAGAAACTGGTAGAAAATCCGGATTACTTTGTGGTCATCGCGGATGATCTGTCTACCGGCTCTCAGGCAAAGATGCCTACACATGAAAAGGATAACTGGTCGTTTGTCTATTGCGATGTCAATAATTACCGCGATATCTCAGAGTTGATGTTGACCTATAAATTTGATTTCGTCTTTCACTATGCCGCAGTAGTGGGTGTCAGACGAACACAGGAGTATCCGATCAGGGTTTTGAATGACATCGAAGGAATCAAGCATGTCCTGAATTTGTCGAAGAACACCTCAGTCAAGAGAGTGTTTTTTTCATCTTCATCGGAAGTCTATGGTGAACCTGTAGAGTTTCCGCAGCATGAGGAAACGACGCCCCTCAATTCGCGTATTCCATACGCCGTCGTTAAAAATGTCGGCGAAGCATACTTTCGGTCGTTTCAGAAGAGTTACGGCCTGCCGTATACGATATTTCGTTTTTTCAATACGTTTGGACTGGATCAAAGCAACGATTTTGTGATTTCCAAATTCCTTATGCAGGCCATCAGAAATAAAGATATCACTATATATGGCGACGGTACTCAAACAAGGACGTTTTGCTATGTCGATGATAATATCGACGCTTGCGTTAAGGTGTTTGAGCAGGGGCTGTACATTAACGACGTGCTCAATATCGGCAACTCAGAGGAAATCAGCGTGATCGATCTGGCCGAGAAAATCATTCGCTTAACCGGCTCATCCTCCAAACTGGTCTTCCTTCCCCCGTTGAAGGAAGGGGATATGCAAAGAAGAAGGCCGGATAACTCAAAGATGAGGAGCGTGCTGGGCCGTCCGCTGCTGCCGGTTGAAGAGGCATTGAAAAACATGATCAGTACCCCTGCTTTTTTTGACCGGTGTCAAGTGGCTGGGGGAAGCGCTTAAACCAGGATCAAAGCTGTCCGGCTACATGCTGCATCAGCGCTCTGGCCAGCGTGAGTTTATCGGCGGCGGGCAGAGGATGTATGCCGCTGTCGTCGAACAGTATCATCTCATTGTTGTCGCTGCCGATGGCGTTCTGGGCGAGATTGCCGACCAGCAGCGGCAATCGCTTGGCTTGCCGTTTTTGTTCGGCGTATTCAATCAGATTTTCACTCTCCGCCGCGAATCCCACGCAGTAAGGGGGATTGGCCAGCGCGGCCACATAAGCCAGGATGTCCGGATTCGGGACCAGTTCCAGCGTCAGCGGGGCATTGCTCTTCTTGATCTTCTGAATGCTCTCATGCCTGACGCGGTAATCTGCGACTGCGGCAACGGCTATGAAGATGTCACAGGCGGCTACGTTGCGTTTTACCTCGTCGAACATCTGCGCAGCGCTTTGCACATCGATTCTCTGCGCCAAAAACGGACTGCTAAGCGCGGTGGGGCCGGACACCAGCACCACTTCGGCGCCCATTTCGATCGCGGCCTGTGCAATTGCATAGCCCATCTTGCCCGAACTGCGGTTGGTGATGCCGCGCACCGCATCGATCGCCTCATAGGTCGGCCCCGCCGTCATCAGGATCTTTTTTCCTGCAAGCAGCTTGGGTATGAAAGAATCGGCGATGAGCCGGGCCAGCATTTCGGGTGCGAGCATGCGCCCCATGCCCTCTTCGCCGCAGGCTTGTATGCCGCTGTCAGGGCCCATGATCTGTACCCCATCGCCTAACAGCCGCTCGATGTTGCGCTGAGTGGCGGGGTTCTGCCACATCTCTTTGTTCATCGCAGGCGCAATCAACAAAGGACAGTTGCGTGCAAGGCACATCGTAGAGAGCAAATCGTCGGCCAGACCGTTAGCCAGTTTGGCGATGAAATCCGCACTGGCCGGTGCAATCACGATCGCATCGGCTTCCCGGCTCAGATTGATGTGCGCCATGCCGTTGGGCAGGCTCGCATCCCATTGGGAGGTAAATACGGATTTTCCGGACAGCCCCTGCATGGTGGCAGGCGTGATGAAGTGGCAGGCCGCATCCGTCATTGCCACCTGAACCGAGCATCCCTGTTTACTCAGCAGGCGCAGCAGTTCGGCGGATTTGTAAGCGGCGATACCGCCGGTGATGCCCAGTACGATGTGTCGATTATTCATGGGGCGCATCTTACAGCAAGGGGATCACCGCTGACTACTCGTGAGGGTATCGGCTCTGAGCGAGCCTTTTTGCTGCAGACAGTTTGTATAGCGGCTGTAGACTCTTCTTGCGAACCATTCGGTGGTGAGTTTGCGCTTGATTTTGGGGCTGGATAAATCGATTTTCGGCATCAGCACGCGAGGTTGTGCGCTTTTTTTATCCGCCAGTGCGTACAGACGGTTGTAAAGGGGAGTCTTGCCGAAGGTGGACAGTTTTTCAAGCAGCAGATCCCGCCTGATCTCAGCTTCGCTCATCTGCAATAGTCTGCTGATGCCGAGCAGCGCATTGAGTGTGGAACTGGCCTCGGCGGCGGGCCCCCCGTTTTTGTAGCGCAAAAGATCGCCGTCTGGCAACAGTTCTCTGCCGCTGATGTGAGATAAGGCCTGTTGGAAGGCCGCATTTCTGCTGCTGTAGCGGCCCGCGTTGAAATCGGCAAAGCGATACAGCATGTCGGTATAAGGTGCCGGGTAGTCCAGCAATATGGCGCTGCCAAAATAAACGCCGCCGCGTCGCGAAAAGACTTCATCGCGCAGGCTTCCCTTCATGGGATAGGGATAGGGTCTGGCGCGTGCATGACTCTCGGCGAATTCGACAGAAACCTGCATCGGGCCGCCGGTGTGTACCGGATTGTAGCTGGGGAAAAGCTCTCGTCCGACCGGGACCATGGCGATGATCTCTTCGATCAGATCGCTCAACTCCTTTTCGGTTTTAAGCGCATCGATGCGCTGACTGTAGCTACGACCGTTGCGCGATTTGGCTTCCAACATCCAGTCGATGACGGTTTGCGGGATGGCGTATTTTTCCCTGCGCTGTTCGATCTCCCGTTTTATGATGTTGGGCAGTCCCGGGACGACAGGGTCGGCCTGAAAGCTCGACTCTTGTTCTATCACCGCGATGGTGGCGCAGAAGTGTTCGGGCGTGGGGGGGATTTGCAGTGCCTTGTAAGCGCTTTGCAGGTCGTCGCTCCAGCCTTGTTTGTCCTTGAGCCTTCGCGGCAGCAGTCGCAGAACCATCTCGTTGGTGTCGGTTATGACAGGTGGCGCTAAGGCAGGCGCGGCTGTGACCGCAGCGGGTGTCTTGACGGCGGGTTTAGGCGGTTTGGGTTTGACGGGTATTGCGGCAGGAGGCTCAACAACGGGTTCGGCAACGGGCGGCTCAGGCACGCTTGCACAGCCAGTCAGTATAGTCAGTGCAAGCGGAGCCAGAAATTTTTGCATGAGGTTAAACCCGGAAGAACCGGGGTTGGACTAAATTCTCTTCGCCAGATCAGCCGCTTTCCCGATATAAGTGTCCGGTGAGAGTTTTAACAGACGCTGCTTTTCATCTTCGGGGATCTCCAGCGTCGCGATGAAAGCGCCTAGCGATTCCTTGTTGATGCCGCTCTGACCCCGGGTGAGTTCCTTGAGTTTGTCGTAGGCGTTTTCGATGTTGTAGCGGCGCATCACGGTCTGGATGGGTTCTGCCATCACTTCCCAGCTCGCATCGAGATCGGCCGCCACGCGTACCTGGTTGACTTCCAGCTTGTTCAGCCCCTTCAGGCAGGATTCGTAAGCCAGCAGCGTGTAGCCCAAAGCGACCCCCATGTTGCGCAGCACGGTCGAATCGGTCAGATCGCGCTGCCAGCGCGAGACCGGCAGTTTTTCGGACAGATGGCGCAGCAAGGCATTGGCCAGTCCCAGATTGCCTTCGGAATTTTCAAAGTCGATCGGGTTGACCTTGTGCGGCATGGTGGATGAGCCCACTTCGCCCTTGATGACCTTTTGTTTGAAGAAGCCCAGCGAGATATAGCCCCAGATGTCGCGGTTCAGGTCGATCAGTATGGTGTTGACGCGCGCAAAGGCATCGAACAGTTCGGCCATGTAGTCGTGCGGCTCGATCTGGATGGTGTAGGGGTTAAATACGATGCCGCGTTCGGTGACGAATTTTTCGGCGAAGGCTTCCCAGTCTACGTCGGGGTAAGCGGAAAGGTGCGCGTTGTAATTGCCCACCGCGCCGTTGATCTTGCCCAGGATTTCCACGGCTTCAATGCGTTTGGTGGCGCGCTGCAGACGGTACACCACGTTGGCCATTTCCTTGCCCAGGGTGCTGGGCGTGGCGGTCTGGCCGTGGGTGCGGCAAAGCATGGGGATGTCGGCAAGCGTATGTGCCAGATCGGTCAGGCGGGAGACGATGGCTTTTAAGGCGGGCAGCATCGCCGCATCGCGGCCGTTTTTGAGCATCAGCGCGTGAGACAGATTGTTGATGTCCTCCGATGTACAGGCGAAATGGATGAACTCCAGCGAGCCTGCCGTTTCCGGATTGCCCGAGAGCTGCTCGCGCAACCAGTATTCGATGGCTTTTACATCGTGGTTGGTAACCTTTTCGATGTTCTTGATCGCCTGTGCATCCGCTTCGGAGAAATTCGCGTTGATCGCATCGAGCTGTGCGATCGTCGCGGCAGAAAAAGGCCCGACTTCGGGGATGTCAGGCTGTGCTGCAAGGGATTTCAACCATTCGATTTCGATCAGTACGCGAAAGCGGATCAGACCGTATTCGCTGAAATAGCCGCGCAGGGAATCGACCTTGCCGTGATAGCGTCCATCCAGCGGGGAGAGTGCGGTGAGTTGTGTCATGTCATTGCCCGAAATCTTAAAACGCGCATTTTACGCGAATCAGCCTGGTTTCGGTTTGAACCGTTGCCAAAAAATCATCGGTCTGTTTTGATTCGCGATATCGCTTATGCAAAGAATTCTTTGTGCTATGAAAATTTAGTGCTAAGATTACTTTGCGTTTTATTCCAGGGAGCGGTCGTGGACAATATTGCAGGTTCGCCCGTCGAGGGTGTGAATTTTTATGGTCGTTCTGAAGTGGTTGCGCACTTGCGGGGGATTCTTGAACACGATGACATATTGCTGCTCGGGCCGCGCCGTATCGGTAAGACTTCGACTGCTCGCGCCGTCATGGCGGACGTTCGTCAGGAAGGTTGGCGAGCTATTGAAATAAACGTCGCTACATGTACAAATGAGCGCGACTTCATCGCGAAACTGGAAGCCGCACTTAAGCCTGAATTGGCCTCATTTTCAGAGAAAGCCAGAAGTCTCGCTGGTGATGCATTTGACAAAATAACCGGTCGTATCAAATCGATAAAAATTCCGATCCCCGGTGCGGGGTCGTTTGGCGTTGATATTGGTGACGCTGATGCCGAGGAATGGACTGTTATTGCATCCGACGTGCTGCGTCTGATTGCTCACGCGGATGAGCGCTGGATGATCTACATCGATGAGCTGCCGATTATGCTGTTCAACATCATAAGGAACGATAAACAAAGCGGAGTACAGCGTGTGCGCCGCTTTCTCGACTGGTTTCGTAACGACGTGCGGGCATTGCCGGGAGTACGAAGGGTACGCTGGCTGGTGTCGGGTTCCGTCGGGCTGGATACTTTGGTGCAGGAGCACGGCATGGCCGATACGATTAACAGCATGCGTCATCAGGGGCTGAGCGCTTACAAGGATGAAGTTGCCACTGCCATGCTAGAAGAGCTGGCAAGCAGCTACAAAATTGAACTCTCAGATGCGGATGCGCGGCATATTGTCGCCGCCGTGCAATGGCCTCAGCCCTATTATTTGCAGATGGCATTTCATCATCTGCGCGCGCTCATCTGCGAACATCCGGATGACAGCCCTGCAAGCCTGATTGATCAGGCTATGGAGATCATGGTGCAACCCGGTGGTGACAACGACTTTCACCATTGGGAAAGTCGCCTAGGCATACAACTGGGTCGCGCAGATGCGGATATTGCGATGGTTCTGCTCAATATGGCCGCACGCGATCCATCTGGTGCGCGTGCCGATAATCTGCTCGATGCAGTGCATGAGAGAATGATGGGCGCCACTGCCGATGAAGCGAAGCGAACTTTTATTCGCCTGCGAGATATTCTGATACGGGACGCCTACTGGTGGGCGGATGAAGCATCGGGTGTCAAGCGTTATCGCTTTCGTCTCGAACCCTTGCGTCGCTGGTGGCTCAGGAGGGATACCCTGTGAGTACGGCCAATCACCTCTACAATCCAGACTGGTTAAGCGATGAGGCGCTGGTTACAAATTTTGTCGCGCGCAGGGAGGATTTTGTCTTTCTGCGCGACGAATTGGCGCGCGCACCAGTTAAGGGTACGGTGCAACATTACCTGCTGGTTGGCATGCGCGGCGCGGGAAAGACCACGATGCTCAAGCGCCTGGCCGTTGCGATCCGTCGCGATGATGATTTGAAGGATCACCTGATCGCTTTGTCTTTTCCAGAAGAGCTTTATCAGGTCAAGTGTCTGGCGGACTTCTGGTGGGCGGCATGCGATGCGCTTCTGGATGAGCTGGATCATCTAAAATTGCACGAGCAGGCAGATCATCTGGATTTAGCGATAGAGCAGGCCAAAAGCGGTGCCGATACGGCGCTCAACCTGCTGCTTAAAACCTGTGAAAAGATGGCGCGCCGCCCGGTATTGCTGGTAGATAATCTCGATCTTATTTTTCAGCGTATAGACAAGTCAGGACGCAAGCTCAAGGATCCGCATGCGGCAGCTTATTGGGAGTTGCGCGAGGCGTTGTCAACGGCCAATGCGCCCATTGTCATCGGAGGAACGGTGCGGCTTTCCGAGCCATTCACTGATTACGACAAGGCGTTCTACGATTTCTTCATCCCTAAGCGTCTGGGTAAGTTGGCGCTGGATGAAGTGCTTCATGTGCTGGAGCGTCTGGCTGATGCGCAGGGTGTGCCTGAAGTTAAACAGCGTCTGCAAGACAGGCCGAGCCGCATTGAGGCACTGTTCGAATTAACAGGCGGTAATCCACGTGCGCTGGGCTTGATTTTCGAACTGCTGCGTAGCGGCCCCGGCGGTAGGGCGGTCGAAGATTTCGAGCGATTGATGGATATCACCACGCCTTACTACAAGGCGCGTTTCGAGGATATGTCGGAGCAGGCGCAAGTGGTCATGCATGCGCTGGCGGTCCGCCGTCCCGGGGATGGCAGCAGCTTGCGTTTTGGTCACACCGCAGCCGAAATCGGTCAGCATGCAGGTTTACCGACCGGTACGGTATCGGCACAAATGGACATCATGGTGCGCGAAGGTTTGGTCGAAAAATCCGCCGCACATGGACGTACCCAATACCGCATCGCCGAGCAGTTGTTCCGTCTCTGGCTGCAAATGCGCAGCACGCGCCGCGTACGTCAGAATGTAATTGGGCTCACCGAATTTCTTGAAGCGATGTTCGATTTTGACGAATTGCAGTCGCGCATCGTTGATGAGCCAGCAAGTCCGCTGGCCGATGCCAAGCTGGCTTTCGCCGTCGCAGGTGCCGGGTTTTCTGCACCCATGCGCAAGGGGTTGGAGGCTTACGGTGCGGACCGTCTGCTGCAGCATCTGGCCGAGCGAGGGGGGGAAATGGGTGATTATCTGCCGTTCTGTGACTTGCCCGAGGAATTGTCAAAAATCGTGAGTCTGCGTGAAAAGTTGCAGCTATGCGGCGGCGGTGGTTTGAGCAAAAAAGAGCAGCAAGCATTGCTCGGTTCTCTTGGCATAAAGTTGGAACAGAAGCAGCTCAGTGTGCAGGTACTCTGCGATAAAACCACTTCACAGCAGGAGGCGGCGAGCCTGCGACCAATACTGGAAGCCGAGCATCAGCGTCTGTTGCGCTACGGATTGCATGAGGCTGATCTGCCGCTGCTGTTTGGTAAACGTTCACAGGGTTTGCTGCCGTTGCCCCGGCTGATGCCGCAGGATGTGGAATCAGCATGTGTTTCGGAAAAAGATCCATGCAGCATACGGGCGATGATCTGGCGTCTGGTCGGCGCGCGTGAATGGGTGAAATTTTCCAGTAGCGATGACGCGCAAAGCTGGCTGGACTGGGGGTTGAAATATGCCAGCGATGCAGACTCCACCGAATGGGCGAATGTGGCAGGTTCAATGCGCCGCTCTGAACAATGTGTACAGGCTCAACTGGCATTGGATCAGGCATTCAAACGGGGTGTATCTTCGCGTGCCTGGTATGAATTCGCTGCTTTGCTGGATATGGTGGATGGTAATTTAGTTCAGGTGGAAACGGCCTATCGCAAGGCGATTGAACTTGATCCGGCTGATGCTCGACCTATTAGTGCTTTAGGCTGGTTGCTGTCCAATGACCTTACTCGGCAAGATGAGGCATTGGTCGAATTTCGAAAGGCGGTCGAACTTGACGCTGCTGATGCGAGATCATGGGATGGTTTGGGTATTTTGCTTACTTCCAAACTGAAGCAATATGATGAGGCCGAATTGGCTTTTCGTCGGGCTATTGAAAATGATCCGTTTGATGCTTGGCCTTGGAATGACTTGGGAGTGTTGCTTGGTGATGCATTGGATCGTTGTTCTGAAGCTGAAATGGCATTTCGACAGGCGATTGATCGTGATCCGTCTTACTCATTGCCATGGAACAATCTAGGTTCGTTGCTATCCTATGAGTTGAACCGTTATGATGAAGCAGAAGCGGCATACCGAAATGCTATCAAACTAGAACCTGATAATGCTTTGCCATGGAGTAATTTAGGAATATTGCTTGAAGGGATTAATCGTTTGGATGAAGCTCTTGCCGCCTATGTACACGCTGCGGAGTTGGAAAAGGACATGGATTCTTATTGGAAGGAGCATTGCGTAAACCTGCAAATTCGGATCTGTGCCGAAGCGTCTCAAAAAGCGCTTCAAAGTGGCAATCAGACTGAGGTTCGCAGCGCGCTAAGTCGTCTGCTTGCTGAGTCTGCGGATATCGCCGCGTCACTGGTCAGTTCGCAATTTATCGAGGGTTATCTGGCTTTGTTGCTGAAAAAGCCCAAGGATGCCGGAGTCGTGCTGGTTGCAATGCGCGAATCTGGTTATGAAAAGTACGCCCGTCCGATGCTGCTGGCTTTTGAAGCGGCCATAACACACCGCCCGGAAATGTTGTCTGAGCTTGAGCCTGAAATTCAGCTTGCTGCTAAACACATGTACGATCGTCTGGCGGGAAAAAGCCAAAGAAAAAGCGCACGGCAACGAAGAAGGAGGCAAGAACCGGTGATTAAGCGTTTTGCCCCGCCTCGATGATTGCGCCGCCTAAGCACACTTCCCCATCGTAGAGCACCACGGATTGGCCCGGCGTGACCGCCCACTGCGGATGATCGAAGACGATGGTGCATTTGTCGCCCGAAAGATGCGTGATGCGGCAGGGGGCATCGGCCTGACGGTAGCGGGTCTTGGCGGCATAGGGGTGGTTGATCTTTGGTGGGCTGCCGCTGATCCAGTGGGCATCGAGCGCCGTAAGGGTGGAACTTAGCAGCGCCGGGTGGTCGTGTCCCTGCACCACGATCAGCTGGTTTTTCTCCATGTCTTTGGTGGCAACAAACCACGGCTCACCGCTGGAGTCCTTGTCGCCGCCGATGCCCAGTCCCTGACGCTGACCCAAGGTGTAAAAGGACAGCCCGATGTGTTTTCCGACCAGTTTTCCTTTCGGGGTGCGCATCTCGCCCGGTTGTGTGGGCAGATAGCCGCTTAAGAATTCGCGGAACGGGCGCTCGCCGATGAAGCAGATGCCGGTGCTGTCTTTCTTGGCCGCGTTGCAAAGCCCTTGCTGCTCGGCGATTTTGCGGATGTCGGATTTGAGAATTTTGCCGAGCGGGAACATCGCTTTTGATAGTTGCGCCTGATTTAATCGGTGCAGAAAATAGCTCTGATCCTTGCTCTGGTCTGTGGCTTTGAGCAGCTGGAACAATCCGTCCACTTCACGCACCTGCGCGTAATGTCCGGTGGCGATGGTATCCGCACCCAGTGCGATCGCGTGATCTAAAAAGGCCTTGAATTTGATCTCGGCGTTGCAAAGGATGTCGGGGTTAGGGGTGCGGCCTGCCTGATATTCGCGCAGAAAGGAGCTGAACACGCGATCCTTGTATTCTTTGGCGAAGTTCACCGCTTCTATCGGGATGCCTATGGTGTCGGCAACCGATACTGCATCGAGCAGATCCTGACGCGACGAGCAGTATTCGCTGTTGTCGTCGTCTTCCCAGTTTTTCATGAACAGGCCGATCACTTCATAGCCCTGTTCTTTGAGCAGCAGCGCGGTGACGGAAGAATCCACCCCGCCGGACATGCCGACTACAACGCGGTTATTCATAGTGCACCAGCAGGTCGAGCGGATAGCGTTTGCCTGCCAGATAGTCTTCGCAACAGCGCAGTACCAGCGGGCTGCGGTGCTGGTGCTGACCGGCGCGAATTTCCTCGATGGTGAACCACTCTGCGCGCAAAATTCCGTCGTCGAGCTTGAGTTCGGGGTGGTGATTGATGACAGAACCTGAAAACGCAAAGCGCAGATAAGTCGTATCCGATTCTGCTGCGTGCCATCGGTATATGCCGATCAGATGCTCCGGTTCGAAATCATATGCGGTTTCTTCCAGCGCCTCTCGTACCGATGCCTCGATCAGGGTTTCGTTTTGCTCCCAGTGTCCGGCAGGCTGATTAAAGCGCAAACCTGCGCTGGTCTCTTCTTCGACGAGCAGAAATTTTCCTTCGCGCGCGATAACGGCAGCGACGGTGACATTGGGTTTCCAGATCATTACGATGGAACTCGCTTCATGGGGGCGCTTTCAGGCGGATGCCTACTACCCCTCCGCGGTCATTTTTTCGATCAGGCAGAGGGGTGGATCAAGTGGCTCAGGATTTTTTTGCAGAGTCTTCGATTTTCAGACCGGTGCGTTTGATGCGGGAAATAGACTTGATGATTTCAGAGACCGATACGCAGTTTGCGGCGGCCGCATTTTCGATTGCTGCAATCGCATCGGCGATGCCTGCGCTGTGTTTGGTGATCTTGACTTCCTTGTCACCCTGTTCTTTCAGCTTTTTGATTTTCGCCTCGAGTTCTTTGATGATTTCTTCTTTGGATCTGCGAGCTGCCATTTTATCTCCTGATTGACAATTGATTTATTAATCTTTTTTGATTTTATAACAGAAGAGGGCGGGGCACAAGAAAGGTTGGGTAAACCTGGCGGTTTGGTAGTGGGGGTGTCTTGGGGGCGACCCCGGCATCCGCTGCCCTTCGATTCCCCAAGGGACGCGCGCAGGCGCTACGCTTACCCCGGGCAAAAAAAGACTGCCTGAGCAGTCTTTTTAATATGGTGCCGGGGGAATCGGTCACACGGGCGCGACCCCGGCATCCGCTGCATCGGATGCCCTTCGATTCCCCCAGCGAAGCGCGCAGGCGCTTCGCTTACCCTAGGCAAAAAAAAGACTGCCTGAGCAGTCTTTATAATATGGTGCCGGGGAATCGGTCACACGGGCGCGACCCCGGCATCCGCTGCATCGGATGCCCTTCGATTCCCCCAGCGAAGCGCGCAGGCGCTACGCTTACCCCGGGCAAAAAAAAAGACTGCCTGAGCAGTCTTTTTAATATGGTGCGGGGGGGTCTCCCAAACATCCAGTATTTATAAGGCTTGCGGCGAGTTAATCGGTCAAGATACCCCCACCGATACCCCCAAATATATTTTTCACTGCATCAACCTCGCTGAAAAAAGTATTACTGTTTTTGCGTTTTAGGGCATCCGATTTTTATTGGCAGGGGTATAGAGTGGCGTTGCATCGAGTAGTAAGAAAGCGACCGTAACCGAATGATTACATTGAAAAAAATTTAAAAAACACTTGACACTCAAAAGCACTTCTTGATATTATGAAAATGAAACGAGTGAGGTGAGCCAGCGGCGATGCTTATTTATTAAGCAGTAACGGAGAACCCGTTTTTGTGCCGACCGCAAGACAGTCCCCCCTGAACCCCCGGCTTTGGCAAACTCGGCCCGAGCGAAGAAAAACCAACCAAATTTTCTTTGCAAAGGAGTGAGCTATGCTCAAGCAAACACAACACTGGAACATTGCGCGCGTACTACAAGAAACAACACTTTCAAAATCAACGATTTATCGACTAATCCAGGCCGGTAAGTTTCCTGCACCAACCAAAATCTCAACCCGTAGGGTGGTCTGGAACGAGTCAGAAATCCGTGTTTTTTTGGACGGGGGCCTGTAATGGACGCCTTTACAACGAAAGTCCTGCTGGACTTAGACCGTCTAATAGAGTCTCGCCGCCATTGGCAATCACAGACAGAGCGAGACGAATTCTTTAACGTCGGATGGTTGGTAGCCGCCCAAGGAAAAGGATTTAAAAAGGCGACGAACAAACTCGGATATTTAGTTCGTGCCGCTAGCAAAATCCTGCGGCGTGAATACAAAAATCGGTTTTCGGTTTGCGGAGGTGCGTTGTCGCTGAATGAGGTAGATGAGGACGGTCGGTTGATCTTCGAACCGGCTGAGCACGAGGTTGAAGTCAGCATATTTGAAGAATTGCGCAATAAACTAACCCCCGCCGAAATCGACCAGCTTGATCAATTTGCGCAGCGAGGAACGTCCAAAATTGCAGAGGAGTGGGGTTGCACTCAGCGCAAAGCCCAGATGCGTCAAAAAGATTTTGTGAAAAGTGTTAAGGCACGGCTGGCGGGGGAAAGCGGCGCTCAGGGCGACCTGTTCGGTCGGGAGGGTTGAGATATGAACACCGAAATGCAGATCAAAAAATACAAGGCCGCTCGACTCAACTTGACTGACTGTTTCTCTCGCCAGCCCGAACCGTTGGATTTTGTCTTGCCGGGCTTAAAAGCTGGAACTGTTGGTGCATTAATCGGCACCGGCGGAGTATCAAAATCGATGCTTGCAATTACCGAGGGAATACACGTATCAACTGGTCTTGACATGCTGGGAACCGGCTACATACAAAAAGGGCATGTCGCGATCCTGTCCATGGAGGACGATGCTCAAGTATTGCACCACCGGCTGCACGCCATTTCCGGCCGAATGACAGCAGAGCAGAGGTCAGATGCGGCAAAAAACCTACATATTTACCCGATCACGCACAACATTATGTCGATGGACGGAGTCGTGTCCTTGGCACTGGCTGAGGGTTGCCGCTTGCTGGTTGTGGACACGCTCAGACGCGCGCACGACATGGACGAAAACGACACTTGTGAAATGGCTCAAGTGCTGGCGCTGATGGAGCGAGTAGCGAAGCAGACAGGCGCAGCGGTGCTGTTTGTGCACCACCAAGGCAAGGCCGCGATAACTGGCGGAACAGCATCGGAATCGACCAGCGCGCGGGGAGCGACGGTGCTAATTGATAACACTCGTTTCTGCATGTCACTTTCGAATATACATGAAAGAGAGTGCGAAAATCTGGACATACCTAAAGCGGACAGAAGAAGCTACATCCGGGCGGCCTGGCCGAAACTTTCGTATTCCAAGCCGATGCCAGACATCATCCTGAAGCGGGGGGAGGGAGGGGTGCTGGTCAAGGCGACCACGGCGGCAACGGTAAAGGCCGGAGCAAGGACTTATGCGCAAGCAAGCAACGGGGGTAATGATGAAAAAGACTGGTAATCAATTAATGACCGCGCCAGTTTTGGCGAGCCGCTGCCCCGTCTTTGCTCCATCGATACGACAGGGAAGAACGGATTGGAGCGTTAAAACCCCTTGGGGTAGTGCGTCGGTTGAAGGCAACATAACGCAAACCCACCGCAATATTCTTGATGCTATCTTCGCTTTCGCAATTGATACCAAAGAAATGCACACTGGAGCAATCGAGGTACTGGTTGACCCATATGTAATCGCCACGAAGACCCACAGCAGTAGGGATTACAAGTGGTTGGCGGACAAGATGAGTCAAAGCATCTTGCGCGACATGAAGGACGCAATGGTATGCGTAGAAGATGAGCGCGGCTTGCGTCACATCGGCGGCATTGTGTCGGAGTGGCGTGAAGCTAATCGTCGTGTTCCGATGCCTGGCGGAGCATTGAGCGGAGACCGTCCGTTGCTTGCAATCACGATTAGCGCAGCTTGGATGCGCCTGTACCGCTCTACTTTAACAGTCAGCTACCCAGACCTTATTCCAGCTATTTCAAAATTGAATAGAGGTGTACTGCAAGCGCTGGTTCGATTTTGCCTGACTCATCGCCAACTCAATATGCGACTTGATGAAGCTTTGCGCCATATTGGAGCCATAACAGAGACGACCAGTAGGACTCGTCGATTCGCATCCATAAAAACCGTTACGAATTCCGCCGTCCTGTCCTACTTCGGAATCGCAATCAAAGAAGGAGTCGTCAGGTACGAGCAGCACGACTTAGTCCGATTCAAGAATCCAGATAGTCCCGCTACTTGTGCGGAGAGTCCCGCTACCTGTGCGGCCAGTCCCGCTACCTGTGCGGTCTCCCAAGAGATTCAAGACTATCAAGAGGCTTGATTGCCGGTGGGCTCGCTTTCGGCGACCCACCTTCATCCTGACATTATGCAAGAACACAGCCCCCCTCGGGGGGCGAGAGAAAGGCAATGATGATAGAGAAACCGGCTAAAAATTTGAATGCGATCGACCGGCAATGGTTGGGTATCGCGGTATTAAGTCAACTTGCAGGAGTTGATACGATTGACTTGGGTTTGAGGAATGCAGCTACCGGGAGTTTTCAAAATTTTTCGGGCTTGGGGGTCTGTGCATTAGAACTGGAGCAAGCCCTTGCTGCCTGCCGATCCCGCAATTTGACGAATTGCGATGTGTACATCCGTCCGGCGAGGGGTGCCCCGGCCGCGATTGTGATGCTCGACGATCTTCCACTTGAGGTCTGCCAAATTGCTGGCGATGGCCTGAATCACATGATTGTAGAGACATCCCCCCAAAACCATCAGTTGTGGTTGGGAACTGATCGCGCGCTGTCCGAGTCCGATCGAAAGACCGTGCAATGTGATCTGATCCGGCGGCACGGCGGCGACCCCGGCAGCGGCAGCGGCGAACATTACGGACGACTGCCAGGCTTTCGTAATCGCAAGCCCAAGTACCGTGCGCGTGCGCCGTGGGTCAACCTTATTCATTACTCGCTAGACGATGCGCCGCTGGCCGTGGATGGCTTGCTGAATGCCGGGCTTGATTCTCGCCCCCCGAGGGGGGGCTGTGTTCTTGAGCCCGCCGCAGGCGTGGCCTGCACCCTGCCAAAACAACAAGTACAAGTTGGAACTGGGGATAGTGTTGAAAGTCACCGCGAGTTCAAATTTGCGTGCGTATCCCTTTCTAAAAATGTTTCAACTGAAATCATTATTCAAAAAATCGCAGCGCGAGCATTGTCGCGTGGTAAACGCAAAACGCTGGCTGCTGCTGAAATTTACGCGCGTAAAACAGTTGCTGCGGCTGCGCTTCGCATTTAACTACGACCGTTCTTTTTCCCTATCCCCCTAGATTTTTCAATTTTTTCGCGTGCCGCCCCCTTGCCTGTACACCCACCAAAAACAGGAGTACAGCGAATGAACATCAAAAAAATGAGCCGGGATGAAATCGACTCACGGGCGAGCGAGAAGCGCACAAAAATTCTCAATTTTTTGAGCAGCGGCGAAGTCTGGACGACGGTTCAGGTCGTCAATTTGATGCTTGATTGCTCCAGACAATCCAGCCTGCGCACCTTGAAAAGCATGGAAAAGGCAGGAGCGATCAAGTCAGAACGGTGCGGTAATACCCAGTTGTTTGGTATCACCGGACACGGTCTGGCGCTGGCCGAGTCGGCGCACCCAGATTGCAAAGAATTTGAACTTAGCAAAACGAATCCGAGTTACATCAACCATCACATTCAAACCCAACTCTCCAGACTGAGAGCAGAGGCGGCGGGCTGGCGCGACTGGATACCCGGCAAGATTTTATATTCTCAGAATCCGCGTCTCAAAAAAATTCCCGATGCTTTGGCGGTCAGAAAAGATGGGCGGGCGGTCGCGGTCGAAATCGAGCTACACATCAAAA
Source organism: uncultured Gallionella sp. (assembly GCA_964410705.1). Lineage (GTDB taxonomy): Bacteria > Pseudomonadota > Gammaproteobacteria > Burkholderiales > Gallionellaceae > Gallionella. The sequence goes on along the minus strand of CAYPIG010000047.1, from coordinate 4,896 downwards.
GTCAGAAAAGGATGAGTGAAATCTTGGGCTTGTATATCGAGCAGTTGATTCAGAAAAGACATGACCTTATTTACTACATCACAGCCACCCCCGAAGCCCTTGAAAGGGCACTGGAACGCGTCAGGACGGTCAGAGTGAAGGGTGAGGTCGTTACCGTCTCGGAATCGCACCGTGTGCGTTTTTGCGTGATCTCGATTGATGAGTTTCCATCAACGGCCAGAAGCACCACCTGATTTTTCGCTACCTGCCCCCCTTACCTATACCACCACACACTTTTTAATTTTTCAGAAGGAGTTTCAAAATGAACGATCATCAAAAACAAGTTTTTTCCGGTCTCGGAATTATGTTTTTCACCTTGACCGTCGGCTTCATTGTCGGCGTTTTGGTCGCGCACGAAACCGTCGATCAGCGGTTGACCGAAGCGCAAACCTTACTTCATAAAATCGACAGCAAGACCGTCAAAATTTGCGAGTAATCGAGGTCAAAAATGCGCCCGGCCATTCTTTCATTTGTTCTGTTTTTTGCGCAGTTTGGCGTGGCCGGTGCGGCGCAAACCATCGACGTTGTGCGCGACCAAAACACCGATAGCTTTTGGGTGCTTGGTTCCGCAAACGGCAGCGCAGATCGTGTTTTTTTTCTGGTTGACACCGGCGCAAGTCGAACAACTTTCAGTCCTGAAACTGCAAAGAAATTCGGTATTGAAGTTGGAAATTGCGAGGTGGTATTGCAAACCACTACGCCCGCCGGACTGAACACGCTCTGTCAAAAAACGGTTGAAAAATTGGAGGTTAGCGGTTTCGTTTTTAACAATGTAAAAATCTATATTTTACAGAACCTAGCCGCCGCCCCCGCATTGCTCGGAAACGACTTGCTGAAAAAATTTTTAATTATTCAGCACGGTGCTGACGGTCAGATTTTGACCATCTCCCGTTAAAAATTTCGCTGGCTTCACCCTTACTATTACCATCAAAAAAGGAGTTTAAAAAATGAAAATCAGTAACTTCAGTAATTTCAAACTCGGCCTGATTGCAATCGCTTTTAATTTGTCAGTCGGTTTCATTTTCGGGTTGGCCTATGCCAGCGGAAGCGACGATCAAAAAATGACCGAAGCACGAAATCTCGATCAACAAATCGTTCACAAAATTTCAGAAACTTGTAAAAATAAGGGGCTGTAAAATGACTAAAAAACTCGATTCACTTCTCAAAAAACGTGCGCAGATCGAAGCCGAAATTGAAAATTTTCAGCGGCTCGAAAATCGAAAATCTGAAATTTTTTCGTGGCCTGAGTTTCAAAAAGTTGTCGCGCTACCGGACGAAATTTTGAAATCAGCACTGGTAAAAATCGCACAAGAAAATCCGCCTGTCGGTTAAAAATCTGCACGATTTTCCCCTATCCCCCATCAAAAAAGTGGCGCGGCCTGGACAGTGGTCGCGTCATTTTTTTGTCCTGCGCGTATCAAAAAATCATGCTGATTTTGTGTGTGACGCGGGCAGTGGGTGCGGACAGGGGATGCGGACACCCCACGCGGCGGGCGCTGTCCGCATCTAGTGTCCGCGTGGGGTGTCCGCATAGGTCGGCGGCTCACCATCGACTTCGGCCTTTGGCCTGCGCCTCAAAATCGTCACCACCCCCGTCTGCGGGCTGCGCCCTTGACCCCGCTAGGGCGGGGCTTTGCGGGGGTTGGCGGGCTGGACGCCCGCCTGCCAATTTCGAGTTTGCCTTACGTCGGCTTCGCCTCCTCCAGCGGCTTCGCCTCGGGGCAAGTCCCCACCCGCTCCGCGCGTGGGCAACCCCTTTTTCTCGTCGCTGGCGCTCCTCGAAAGGCTACCCCCTCGCTGCGCTCACGGGTAGGGCGCCGCTGCCGCAGCACCTGCTTCAACTTGCTGCGCAAGTCTCGCACCTCAATCACCCTCGCTGCGCTTGAGTGATTGCCTTTTTCCTTACGGAAAAAGTTGGAAAACGGGTTGCCCACGCCCTCTGGGCTGGGGACTTGCGGGGCTAGTCGCCCCCCACAACAAAAAACCGGCCCTTTGGGGGCCTCAGCCGCTTGGGCGGCTGTTTTTGTCGCGGCTCCCCCCAACAGCATGACCGCTGGACGCGGTCACTTATTCGCCACGCGCTGCGCTTTGTGTGGCTCACCTAATCGCGCTCGTCGCGCTCACTAAAAACCTAAAACCCGCCAGCCGACACGTCCGCGCTCCGAAAATTTCGCGTTCTTACACCTTACCTATATCACCAAAATTTTGCGCTGGTCGGTGCAAATTTCGATTCAATATTTTTTTCGTGCGGAGGTTTTTCGTGGAATACATAGACAGTATTTTTGGATTTTTTCAGGGCGACATCGGCGGTAATTTCAATCTATTTTTGCAGCGCTGGACAACTCAATTTTTGATTTGGACTGCCGAAATTTCCACCTATTACTTTTGGCTGGGTGCTGGCCTAGGCGGGCTGCTTTTGCTCGCAAATTCTGCGCATGAAAACGAATCCAATTCCGCAAAAAAAGGCGGCGGCTGGATTGCGCCGGTGCTGTTGATTTTGATTTCGTCCGCGCCCGCCGTCTCATTTTGGTTGATACCAAAATTCGCCGCGCTTTCCAATCATCCGCAGTACGTCCAACCAAAATTTTATTTAAGCTGGTGGCTATATTCTGCGATGGCCGGTTCTGTTCTTGCGTTTCTATATTTGCGTTTTGGCGTGCAAATGGTCGAAGCCTCGCGCAAGAAAATCACGCGCGCAAGCGCGCTGGAACGTAACAAAAAAACGGACATCAGGTTTATGGAAAAGTACCTTCCACCAAACCGAAAACGATTCGACCCGCTGAAATATCTTTCCAAAAAAAATGGGGTTTTTTTGGGGCTGGATGAAAAAAACAAGTCAATTTTTGTTAAGCATGGTGATTGGATTAACATCCATGTTTTATTAAGCGGGCGAACCAGATGCGGTAAGGGCGTTGCCGCTCAAATTTTGGGCTGGCAATCAATTGAAATGGGTGAATTTTTCGTTGTCCTCGATCCGAAAAATGATAAATGGATGCCACACATTTACAAAGAGGCTTGCAATAAAGCTGGCAAGCCTTACGTTTTTCTCGATCTACGCCAGAGCGCCCACCCGCAAATAAATCTGTTCGAGGGCAGTACAGAAGAAGAGCTAGAAAATATGCTCCTCGGTGCATTTTCGCTCAGTGAAAAGGGCGACGCCGCCGATTTCTACAGGTTGGGTGATCGAAAGGCGGCACGTCAGGCCGCCCGTTGGGCAGCTGGCAAGGCAGGCGCAACCCCGCGCTCGTTAGTGAATGCGTTTGAAGAAACTTGGTCGATAAACGCGCCCGGATTCCTCGCAGCCATGCAAGAAATGGCCGAGCTTCCATCAGTCAATAAATCCGATGGCGGCATCAACATAAAAAGTTTGGCGGAGTCGGGCGGGTGTTTGTATGTGGTCGGCGATATGCTGAACACCCGAATTGTGCGCATGCAGCGCATGTTGCTGCTGAAATTGATGATGCACGCTAAAAACCGGAATCAGCTGGTTGAGCAAAAAATTATCCGGATTTTTTGTGACGAGTTCAAATCTCACATATCAAAGCCAGCAATAACCGCACTGGGAACCACCGCCAGTACGCGGTTGCTGTTGATTTTGGCGATGCAATCTTTTCAGGATTTGAAAGACTGCCCGTCAGACTTGAACCCCGAAATGGTCGCGGGCGCGGTGATCGAAAATTGCGGGTTGCAAATTTCCTATCAAATAAAAGACCCCGAAACCGCCGAGAGACTGGCGGCTCAAACCGGAACCATCTTAGTCGATGATGAGCTGCGGCAAGTCGGCAAAAACATAGCCTTGGCCGAGACGATTAAAAGCCGAAGCGTTAGGCAGGCGGATAGATTTTTTATCGACACCAACATGATTACTAGCCTGCCCATGCCTAACGAGTCTGAAAAAACAATCGGTTGCGCGGTGGTGGTGGGGACTGGAAAGCTCGCTCAGTTTTGTTTTACCAGCCCCGTGTTGGTTGAACGCACCGAGTCCGCGATTACACCCACAATTTCGCGCCCTGACACCTTAAATGGAGAGGCAGAAGAGGCACAGCAAACGCTGACTGAATTGCCGGAGCTTGAAGAGCTGGCCGAGTTGCCAGACCTCGAAAAATAAGGAGATCAATATGATGAAAATCTTGTTTAGGGATGCAGAACCAAGAGATGCGGCAGCGGTACAAGACCTGTTCCAATCCGGGCTTGTATCCGGTGGTACAAGTGTCGTCCCACCGCTGGAATACATCCATTTATCAATAATGTCTAATGATGATGTGATGCGGGTCGCTGAAACAGAGGTCGATGGAGTTGTCGGTGTTTGCTTGCTTGAAAAATCCAAAAAACCATTTCCTTCCGATAGTTTTTACCTCTCAACAATCGTCGTTGACTACGTTTTTCGTGGGAGAGGCCTCGGAAATATGCTGCTCTGCGACATGATTGCCATCGTTAATAAACTCGCACTACGTCATTCAAAAAAACGACTTTTTGCATATACATACTTCACCCCGTCCGGTCTTATTTCAAGAAAAATGGCGTTAAAAAACGGGTTCAGGCCTGCAAACCGGCAGCGGCCTGATGAGTGTTATACCACATCGAAATACGGCAAGCTCGGCGGCGAGACCACCGACGACGCTACGCTTGTCCTTGATCTTCCCTATACCCCACCTCCTCAGTCTGTTGAAGCTCCCCCGGCTCTGCCGGTGCAGCCCGGCTTGGTCGGGCTTTTCAAAAAACTGTTTTTCTGACCGACAGAACCCACGCTGCGCTGGCCCAAATGCTAAACCCCTCCGCTGTCGCTGCGCGCTGGCCGCTGCCGCTGGCCTCAAACCCCACGCTACGCTGCTGGCCGCTGCGCTGGCCTCAAACCCC
>CAYPIG010000046.1:0-24147 GCA_964410705.1 uncultured Gallionella sp. | reverse complement strand
CCGCCTAACATCAAGGTGGCGATGATGGTGACCGCGTAGGTTTCAAACAGATCCGCCGCCATACCTGCGCAGTCGCCCACATTGTCGCCGACGTTGTCCGCAATGACCGCCGGATTTCTGCGGTCATCCTCCGGAATGCCAGCCTCGACTTTTCCGACCAGATCCGCGCCTACATCGGCGCCCTTGGTGAAGATGCCGCCGCCTAAACGCGCGAAAATGGAAATCAGCGAACCGCCAAAACCCAAACCCACCAGCGCATGAGTCGCATCGGTCATCGAGGCCCCCGAAGAGATCAAAAACGCGTAATAGCCGGCCACGCCCAATAGCCCCAAACCTACCACCAGCATGCCGGTGATGGCACCGCCCTTGAATGAGACATCCAGCGCCGCATTGAGGCCTTGCTTGGCAGCCTCCGCGGTGCGGATGTTGGCGCGTACGGAAACATTCATGCCGATAAAGCCTGCAGCGCCTGAGAGCAGGGCGCCGATGGCAAATCCGATGGCGGTCTGCCAGCCTAAGGCTGCGAAGATGACGACGAACAACAGGGCACCGACCAGGGCGATGGTCTGATACTGCCTGGCAAGATAGGCGGATGCGCCTTCCTGTATCGCCGCAGCGATTTCACGCATGCGTTCGTTGCCGGTGGGTTTTGCCAGTATCCACCGGATCGACAATAAACCATAGAGGATTGCCACTACCGCACACAACAGCGCAAAGCCTAATCCACTTGACATGATTTTCTCCCTGAGTTGAACCGCGATTTTAAATGCTATCTCTGTCAGCGATATATTGCTGGCAGAATAATAGCAGCATCTGCGCGCAGGCATGCATGGCTTTTCAACGTTTAATTTCAATACTTTTGATTTGAGTCAACGATAAGATGCGAGTGGATCAGTTATCATTGCCTACTGCAATTATTTCGGGAATAAAAAAATGGCTATCGAGTTGTTCAATAACGGCACGCATTTATGTTTGATGTTTGACGATCTGGCGGATGAGGGCGGTGACGTCGCGGTACAGTCTAACCAGTTCCTGATCGTGGATAACGGACATGGCGCGCTGATCGACCCGGGCGGCAATATGACCTTTAACGGTCTTCTGATGGGTATGATGGAGCATTTTTCCTCTAAACGCATGGAATACATCTTCGCTTCGCACGCGGATCCGGACATCATCGCCTCGGTGAACAAGTGGATGATACACGCCGACTGTAAAGTCGCGATTTCCGCCTTGTGGGCTCGTTTCGTCCCGCATTTTTGCACCACCGGCAATACCGTCAACCGCATCCTGCCGATACCCGACGAAGGCATGAGTTTTCCTCTGGGAAATTGCGAGCTCAAGGCGGTTCCGGCTCACTTCATGCATTCGGAAGGAAATTTTCAGTTCTACGATCCGGTCAGCAAGATCCTTTTTTCCGGTGACATGGGCGCATCCTTGGTGTCGCATACCGAAGCGGATACCCCGGTGACGGATTTCAATGCGCATATCCGGCACATGGAAGGCTTTCACCGCCGCTACATGATCTCAAACAAGATCTGCCGTTTCTGGGTCAATATGGTGCGTCAGATGGATGTGGAGATGATCGTGCCTCAGCACGGAAAGTCATTCAAAGGCAAGAAGATGGTCAATCAGTTTCTGGACTGGATAGAACAGCTGCCTTGCGGCGTAGACCTGATGACTCAGGATCACTACCGCGCCCCACGTTAAGAATAAGGGCCCGTCGTGGCGGGCCCGCTTCCATTCTGGGTGCTTCAGGCCAGAGCCACAAGTCCGGCTGCGGCGATCTGACCGTCTTCGGGCGAGCGCACGCCGCTGATTCCCAGACCACCGACCACGATGCCATCCAGAGTAATCGGCACGCCGCCTTCGGCAGGAATCACGCTGGGCAGGGCCAGATGTATCAGACGGCCCGACATCACCGCATCTTCCGATGCTTTGGTCGGACGCTGGAAGGCGATGGCGTGATACGCCTTGGCAATCGCCGTCTCTACGCTGCCGAACTGGGTGTCGTGATTGCGCTGCAGATACAGCAGGTGACCGCCATCGTCGACGATGGCGATCACCACCCGCCAGTTGTTGCGCAGGGCCTCGGCCTCTGCGGCAGCGGCCACGCGTTTTGCCTCGGTCAAGGTGAGCAGGGGTTTGGTCGCGATCATTTGCTAAGTTCCGCCAGAATCTGGTTGCAGATGTCATCGACGCTGCCTACCCCGGCAATTTTCACCGTTTTGGGTGCGGCAGCGTCGCCGGAGGCGGCCCATGCCTGATAGTATTCGACCAGCGGTTTGGTCTGATCATGGTAGACATTGAGACGCTTGATCACCGTCTCTTCCACGTCATCAGGGCGCTGAACCAGCTCTTCTCCGGTCACATCGTCACGGTCTGCGACCTTGGGCGGGTTGAAAATCGTGTGATAAGTGCGGCCCGATGCTGGGTGTACGCGGCGGCCGCTCATGCGCTTGATGATCTCAGAGTCGGCTACATCGATTTCGATCACGTAATCGATCGGTATGCCAGCGTCCTTCATCGCCTGAGCCTGAGGGATGGTGCGTGGAAAACCGTCGAACAGAAAGCCTTGCGCACAATCGGCGTCTACTATGCGCTCTTTGACCAGGTTGATGATGATGTCGTCTGATACCAATCCGCCCGCATCCATGATGCTCTTGGCCGCGATGCCAAGCGGAGTTCCCGCCTTGACCGCCGCGCGCAGCATGTCGCCGGTGGAGATCTGCGGAATGTTGAACTTTTCCTTGATAAAATTGGCCTGTGTTCCTTTACCCGCGCCCGGTGCGCCCAGCAGTATGACTCGCATTGTGTTCTCCCTGTAAATCAGTCGTTAGTTGTTAGTCGTTAGTCGTTAGTTTCAAGCCGCTGCTTTTAAGATTGAAAGGCGTGCGCAGCACACCACAACTAAAAGCTAGCAACTATTGACTAGCAACTGAAATTTTTCTATTGCTGTTTGTAAATCTTCGGCGGTATCAACGCCTGCAGGTGGTGCATTATCTGCAATGAACACGCCGATCTTGTATCCGTGATACAGCGCGCGCAATTGCTCCAAAGACTCATACAACTCGACCGGAGTGGACCACAGCTGTCCGTAGTCGCGTAAAAAACCGGCACGGTAGGCATAGATGCCGATGTGGCGCAGTACCGGCAGATCACCCGGTAGTCCCTGTCCTGCAGCAAACGCATCGCGCGGATAGGGTATCGGTGCGCGGCTGAAATACATCGCGTTGCCCTGTTTGTCGAGCACGGTTTTGACGATGTTTGGATTGCGCATGGACGCTTCATCGTGGATGGGATGGCATGCAGTGGCGATGGCACATTCGGGATGTTCGTGCAGGTGGCGGGCGACTGCGCGTATCAGCTCCGGCGGCATCAAGGGCTCGTCGCCCTGTACGTTAACGACTATCGTGTCATCGGGCCAGCCTTGCCGTTCGACGACTTCGGCGATGCGGTCCGTGCCGCTTTGGTGGGTATCTTTGGTGATGCAGGCCTTGTATCCGTGTTCATGAACCACATTGGCGATGGCGTGATGGTCGGTCGCAATCCATATCTGCTGCGCGCCGCTTTGAGCGGCCTGTTCGGCGACCCGGATGACCATGGGTTTGCCCGAGATCAGCAGCAGGGGTTTTCCGGGCAGCCGGGTGGAGGCGTGGCGAGCCGGGATGACGACGTTGAATGCAACCATCTTATTTCAGCTGTTCGGCTTCTTCGGGGCTGAGCTTGCGCGCTTCATCGGCCAGCATCACGGGGATGCCATCGGCAATCTTGAATGCCAGCCGGTCGGCGCGGCAGATCAGTTCCTGTTCGGACTTGTGATAGATAAGCGGCGATTTGCACAGGGGGCAGACCAGAATGTCGAGCAGTTTAGCGTCCATGAAGGGCAATCTTTTGCAGTAAGTGATCGGTCAGGGCCGTATCTATCCGGGCGTCCACACGGAGCACCCAGAATTTGTCATCGGCGAATGCGCTGCATTTTACCGCATCTTTTTCGGTTAAGAGTAGCGCATCGCAATTATTGAAGCGCAGCTCATCGGCCCGGTAGGGATGGTGATCGGAAAATGCATGCGGGGTGGCCGAAATGCCCATGGCTTTGAGATGATTGAAGAAACGCTCAGGATGACCGATGCCGGCGGCGGCGTGCAGGTTCAATCCCTGAAAGTCGGCGGCAGTTGCGGTTTTTCCGGGGTCGATCAGCTTGTAAAATACCGCCCCGGACAATTGCATGACATAAGTATGCGGGCGTTGATTCAAAGGCGTGCCGTTATAAACGACCGCATCCACCGTATTTAACCGGGATACCGGCTCGCGCAAGGGGCCTGCCGGCAGTAAAAATCCGTTGCCAAAACCGCGATTCGAATCGACGACTGCGATTTCCGCATCCCGCTGCAACCGGTAGTGCTGCAGCCCGTCGTCGCACAACACGACATCGCATTCAGGATGCGCTTTGAGTGCCGCCTGTGCGGTGGCGGCGCGATCGCGTCCTACCCATACCGGGCAAATTTTCCGGCCTGCCATCAGCAGCGGTTCGTCGCCGACCTGGGCTGCGGTGCTGCTGATGGTGACTTCGATCTGATTTGAGCTGCCGCCGTATCCTCTGCTGACGATGAGCGGATGCCGCCCTCGTTCGCTTAACTGCTGTGCGAGGGCGAGGGTGAGCGGAGTCTTGCCCGTGCCGCCCACGCTGATGTTGCCGATCACGATAACGGGTACCGGCAGGCGGTTTGATTTCAACAGTCCTGTGCGGTAAAGCGCCCGCCGCAGTGCCGCTAAGGCGCAATACAGCCAGCTTACCGGCAGCAATAGCAGGTGTGCGGCGGCGTGTCGATACCAGTACTTTTCAATTCCCGCCATGAAATTTAGCGGGATTCGTTCTGCGTGGCGAAGGTGATGCGGCCAAACCCTGCCTGTCTTGCCGCTTCCATGATGTTGATGACGGCCTGATGCGGTGTTTTGGCATCGGCGCTGATGACGATGACAGGATCGCTCTGGGTGCCGGCCGCGCTCTTGAGCGAGGCGGACAGTGCGGTTACGTCAGAAAAATTGATCGGATGATTGTTGATGGCATAGTGCGCGGTCGCATCCACCGCCACGGAGACGGGTTGTATCTGCGCAGACTCTGCCGCACCGCCCGCCTGAGGAAGGTTGATCTGCAATTCGGAATATTTCGCGTAGCTTGTGCTGACCATCAGAAAGATCAGTACCACCAGCAGCACGTCTATCATCGGAATCAGATTGATTTCCGGCTCCTCCCGGGTGCGTCCGCGTTGAAAATTCATCTTCGCTTAACCCTTGCGCTGACCGTGTACGATTTCGACCAGTTTGATCGCCTGCTGCTCCATTTCAACCGTCAGGCTGTCGGCTTTGGCGCGGAAGTGGCGGTAAAAGATCATGCTGGGGATCGCCACGATCAGGCCGAATGCGGTGTTGTACAGGGCGACTGAAATGCCGTGGGCCAATACCGCCGGGCTGTTTCCCGCAACGGTTTGCGCGCCGAAAATTTCTATCATGCCGACTACGGTGCCGAACAGCCCCAGCAGCGGGCTGATGGATGCGATGGTGCCCAGGGTGGTCAGAAACTGTTCGAGCTCATGCGATATGGCGCGACCGGTTTCTTCGATGGACTCCTTCATGATTTCCGGGGGGCTCTTGATGTTCTTGAGACCTGCGGCGAATATCCGGCCCAGCGGGGAGTGGCTTTCGAGTTTGGAGAGCATGGCATCGCTCACGCCGCGCAGCTTGAGTTCTTTGACGACTTCATCGAGCAATTCAGGCGGGGCGATGCGGCGGCTGCGCATATAAATCAGCCTTTCGGTAATCAAACCGGTGGCGATGACGGAGGCAAAGATTAAAAACCAGATTGGCCAGCCGGCCGCTTCTACGATTGCAAACACGTGAACTCTCCAGATGTGCTTAAATTGTGTATCTCTGCCTGGTACGGGAGATTTGAATGCGTAACTGTAGCCTGTCCGGCTCAGTTGAGCAAGATTTCTGAGAATCTTGTTAACAACATTGAGCTAATGTCTCGTTATCAAAGCGCATTTCAGGTTACCCACAATTTCTGTGGATAACTCTGTTGATAACTCGGGGGGTAGAGCCTTTAACGCGGTGAGGGATAAGGGTTTTTCTTAAGCTGCTGTTTTTTTATGAATATATAAATATCCATAAAAACAATTAGTTGCTGTAAGTTGCGCAGTTTTTTGCGGACTGATTCGCCATAAACCCTGATTCGGTCTGGGTTTGTGAATAATTCTGGAATGTCAATATGTCGGAAACACTTTTTTTAAACGATAAACCGCGAGTTTTGCGCGTATCTGAACTGACTAATGCAATCAATCAGTTACTTCAGGGTAACGTGCCGCTGCTGTGGGTGCGAGGCGAAATTTCGAATCTGGTTAAGGCCGCATCCGGTCACTGGTACTTTGCGCTCAAAGACGAACAGGCTCAGGTGCGCTGCGTGATGTTCCGCCACAAGAATCAGTTGCTGGACGCTTCGGTGACTAACGGCAGCCAGGTTGAGGTGCTGGCATCGGCAAGTCTGTATGAGGCCAGGGGGGATTTTCAACTGACGGTAGAACAGTTGCGCCCGGCGGGATTAGGGGTGCTCTATGAAAAGTTTGCTCTGTTAAAACAGCAGCTTGAGTGTGAAGGGTTGTTTAGTGCCAGTCGCAAAAAACCTTTGCCCTCATTTCCCAGGCGCATCGGCGTTGTTACTTCCCCTCAGGCAGCCGCCCTGCGCGATGTATTGACGACATTGAAAAAACGGCTGCCGGGTGTGCCGGTGATCCTGTACCCGGCTCCGGTGCAGGGCGCCGGGAGTGCCGAGAAAATCGCTGCTGCCATCGAAATCGCCAATTACAGGGCCGAATGCGATGTGCTGATCTTGTGCCGTGGAGGCGGCAGCATAGAGGATTTGTGGTCTTACAACACCGAAGTGGTTGCGCGTGCGATTGCGGAAAGCCGCATTCCTACCCTCAGCGGCATCGGGCATGAGACGGATTTTACCATCGCGGATTTTGTCGCCGATGAGCGCGCCCCCACCCCGACCGCGGCGGCTCAGCGTGCCGTGCCGGACCGGCATGCACTGCTCAAGGGTTTGCGCGATGTCGCACAGCATCTGTTGCGCGCGCAGCGCAACCGGCTGCAAAACGCGATGCAGTCGGTGGATTATCTGCAGCGCCGCATGGTGCATCCCGCCCAGCAGCTGCAGCGTCAGATGCAGCATCAGCTCCAATTGCAGCAAAGACTGCAGCGCAGCTTTACGCACCATCTTGCCCGGCAGCGCTGGCGCTGCGATACACTGACGCAGCGCCTCACCGGGGCGGGCAGCGATTTTGCAAGGATGAAAGATGCACAGCGCCATCTGCAAGAGCGTCTGATCAACGCCATGAATACCTTGCAAAATCAGCGCAAGGTTCAGCACGATACCCTGGCGCAGCATCTTGGTATGCTCAATCCCGAGCAGGTTTTGGCGCGCGGCTACAGTCTGGTGCAAGACGAGCAGGGGCATCTGATTGTCGATGCCGACCGGCTGCAAATGGGGGCCATGCTGAACATCACCTTCGCGCACGGCAGGGCTAAGGCCAGGGTAGAAGAGCGGGTCGTTTTGAACAATGATCCCTTTGGTGGATAATCCGGCGAGCATGCCGATCACGCGTTGAGGAAATTCGATGAAACTGAGTCTATGGCCCACCCCTTTTTACTACAAATTTGCCGAAGACCTGGAAGCGCTAGACAGCGAACCTTGTCTGATCATCGCCAGCGACGGGCAGGAATATTTCGGCGATCTGACGCGGTTTTCCCCTGAAGAAGGGGTGTTCAAGATACAGCCTTTCAGCGGGGGGGTTTCACGGATCAGGGCCGAGTCCATCAATTATTTGCGCCTTTTGCACCCGGTGCATCTGGTTAAAAATGAAGAACTGTTCGATGCCCGCCATGAACAGGTTTTCGGCGCCTCCGAAACGCAGCAGTGTTCGATATTTTTTACCAACGGCAAGCGGCTCGATGGCGAAACGGTCGGTTTTTCGATCGACAAGACGGGTTTATATCTGTACCTCGTGCACACCGACGATACGGTCATCCGCTGTTTTATTCCCGCCGTATCGATTAAAAACTACCAGATGGGCAAAAAAATCGGTCAGATGCTGATCGAGGAGAAGATTGCCACTCATCATGAAATCAATTCCGGGCTGGAAAAACAGAGCCAGATGCGTACCCAGTTGCTGGGCGAATACCTGACCAATGAACAGATCGTCACTACCGAGCAACTGGTGGCGGCGCTGGGCCGTCAGTCGGGAACGGTGCTGAAACTGGGGGATATGCTGGTGCAGGAAGGCCTGATTACTCCGGAAATATTGCAGGAGGCGCTCTCCAAACAGCGCAGCGACAAAAAGGTTGCGCTGGGTGAAATCCTGATCAACATGGGGGTGGTCAACACCGAAGTGGTCCAGAGCATGCTGGCCAAGAAGCTGGGCATTCCGTTCGTCAACGTGAAAAAATTTCACGTGGATCCTGAGACCTTTCATCTGGTTCCAGTCAGTTTCATCAACAAATATTCGATTTTGCCTCTGTATCACACCGATCATACGCTGGTCGTCGCGATGGAAAATCCGATGATCTGGGAGCCTCTGAACGAACTTCGGGTGATCACGCATCTGACCGTGGTGCCGGTGCTGGCGGCCCGGGAAGATATCAACTGGGTGATCAACGGGTTGCGGGGTTCGCGTGAGAGCCTGCAAAAAATCGACGATCTGGCTGTCGGCATGACCATAGATTTCGATATGGAAACCGAACCGCGCGAGGAAGCCATCGCCGAGACGGACAATACGCTGGTGGGGCTGGTCAACAAGATGATGCTGGATGCTTACGGTCAGGGGGTATCGGACATACACATCGAGACTTATTCGGGTAAACGCAACACGCAGGTGCGTTTTCGCCGCGACGGGGTGATCAGCAAGTATTTCGAGTTTCCGCCCAGCTTCAGAAACGCCCTGATTTCCAGAATCAAGATCATGGCGAGACTGGATATCTCCGAAAAGCGCAGGCCGCAGGACGGCAAGATAGAGCTCAAGTTAAGCCAGGATGAAAAAATCGAACTCCGGGTGACGACGGTCCCTACCGCCAATGGGCTGGAAGACATCGTGATGCGCGTTCTGGCCAGCGCCAAGCCGATACCGCTGGAAAAGCTAGGTCTGCCCGATACGATACTGCACAAGATCAAACAGCTCGCAATCAAGCCCTACGGGCTGTTTTTGATCAGCGGGCCGACCGGCTCGGGGAAAACCACCACGTTGCATTCGGTGCTCGGCTTTATCAACACCCCGGATCGCAAGATCTGGACGGCTGAAGATCCGATCGAAATCACCCAGGAAGGATTGCGTCAGGTTCAGGTGAATGCAAACATAGGCTGGACTTTTGCTGCCGCCATGCGCAGTTTTTTGCGCGCGGATCCGGATGTGATCATGGTGGGCGAAATGCGCGATGCCGAAACGGCCAAAATCGCGATTCAGGCATCGCTTACCGGACACATGGTTTTCTCGACCCTGCACACCAATAGCGCGGCGGAGAGCATGGTCAGGCTGCTGGATCTGGGGATGGATCCTTTTAATTTTTCCGATGCGCTGTCAGGAGTATTGGCACAGCGGCTGACGAGAAAGTACTGTAGTTGTAAAGAAGCTTATAAGGCCAAGGAAGAAGAGATTTTTGCTCTTGCCGAAGAATATTGCGTGGGTACGAATTTTGATCCGGCGCAGATCGTCGAGCAGTGGCGCAAGACTTATACCGATGAGTCCGGGGAGTTTAGCCTTTATGCCGCCAGGGGTTGCTCAGTCTGCGATGAAACCGGTTACAAGGGGCGGATGGGGCTTTATGAGTTGCTGGAAGTGACGCCGGCTGTCAAAAAGTTGCTTCAGCATCAGGCCACGGTAGAAGTGATACAGGCCCAGGCTCTGCAAGAGGGATTGCGCACCTTGAAGCAGGCCGGAATCGAGCTGGTGCTGCAAGGGCGAACCGATATCTTTCAGATACGCTATGTCTGCAATTAGCGAAATGGTATTGCTCATAAATTTGGAGCATTCCTGCCGGACGCGTTAAAATCCGCGACCGCACATGGAAAATGAATATGAAATATTGTCTTGCCTGTCAAAATGTCTTTACCGATAACGCCTGGCGTTGCCCGGCCTGCGGCCATCTTCCGGCAGAGCGCGGCGGTTTTGTCGCCTTTGCTCCGGAACTTGCGGCGCAGAACGATGGCTTCAATCCCGAATTGTTCGAGCGTTACGCTGCGGTAGAGGCGGGGCATTTCTGGTTCGTCGGGCGCAATTCAGTCCTGAAAGACTGCATGAAAAAGCATTTTCCAGATGCAAAAAACATACTGGAAATCGGCTGCGGCACGGGTTTTGTGCTGTCCAATACCCGTAATATCTATCCCGATGCCGGGTTGTCAGGCAGCGATATATTCACCGAAGGGCTGGCCTATGCCAAACAGCGCGTGCCTTCTGCAACGCTGTTTCAGATGGATGCCTGCCATATTCCGTTTAAAAGCGAATTCGACTTGATCGGCAGTTTCGATGTGCTCGAACACATCGATGACGATAGCGCCGCGTTGTCGCAGATCTTTCAGGCGTGCAAGCCTGGGGGAGGGGTGGTATTGACCGTGCCCCAGCACCGCTGGCTGTGGAGTTGCACAGACGATTATGCCCACCACAAACGCCGCTATACGCGTAAAGAATTGTGCGACCGCGTAACACAGGCAGGCTTTGAGGTGGCGTATGTCAGCTCCTTCGTCTGTCTTTTGCTGCCTTTGATGCTCGTATCCCGATTGCTGCAAAAATCAGATGCAGCAGCCGATCAGATGGATGCCGGTTTCAAGATCGGAAAGTTGACCAATAAACTGCTGAGTGCGGTGATGAGCGTGGAGCGCGCCCTGATTCAAGTTGGCGTTACCTTCCCGCTGGGCGGATCGCTGCTGCTGGTGGCAAGAAAGCCGTCATGATCGAAAATCTGACCCGCAAACAGGCCTGGTGGCTGCTGGCAGTCATCGCGCTGATCTGGTTTTCCAATCTCGAATACCGCACGCTGATCAAACCGGATGAAGGACGCTATGCCGAGATCCCGCGCGAGATGACCGTCAGCGGTGACTGGGTCACACCTCACCTGAATGATCTTAAGTATTTCGAGAAACCGCCGCTGCAATACTGGGCGACCGCAATGGCCTATACCCTGTTCGGCGAGCACCAGTGGACATCGCGCCTTTGGGCGGGGTTGACCGGCTTTGCCGGGCTGTTCCTGGTCTGGTTCGCCGCCGCCCGTCTGTTCGGGCGGGAGGCGGCCGGATATTCGGCACTGATCCTGTCCAGCAGCATGCTGTATGTGCTGATGAGCCACATCAACACGCTGGACATGGGCGTGACTTTTTTCATCACGCTGGGGATCTTTTCCCTGCTGCTGGCTCAGTCGGAAATGAATGTATCACGCCAGCGCAACTGGATGCTGCTGGCCTGGGTCGGCATGGCGCTGGCTGTGTTGTCCAAAGGCCTGATGGGCATCATACTGCCAGGGACGGCGGTATTGCTCTATTGCCTGGTACAGCGCGATTTCACCGTGTTGAAGCGCATGCACTGGCTGCCCGGTATGGCGCTGTTTTTGCTGATCACGGGCCCGTGGTTTTACCTAGTGATGAAGGCCAATCCGGAGTTTTTTGAGCGCTTCTTCATCTACGAGCATTACACGCGATTCACTACCAAAGATCTGGGGCGTTATCAGCCCTGGTATTACTTTGTGCCCATCCTGCTGTCGGGCGCCTTGCCCTGGACGGTGTTGCTGTTCGATTCACTGCGTCAGTCCGGCAGTCAGTCGGGAATTTGTCGCGCGGTGACCGGGAATTCATTCAATCCCGGACGATTTTTGCTGGTCTGGGCGGTCTTCATCTACGCGTTTTTCTCCATTTCCGGCTCCAAACTGCCATCCTATCTGCTGCCGATGTTGCCGGCTCTCGCGCTGCTGATGGGGCAGAGAATCTGCCAGAACCGCGAAAGACGGCTGTTCTGGCAGATATTGCCCATCGTGCCGGTCGCCGTCGCCCTTCTGGTGCTGGGCATCAAGGTCGGCCAGTTTGCCGACACGCCCAACCAGATCGAACTGTATCCGAACTACCGAATCTGGCTGGTGAGCGCGGCGACAATCTGGATTTTGGGACTGGCAGGCGGACTGGCGCTGCTGTGGAAATCGAAAAAATTCCCCGCCGTGCTGATCATCACCCTGGCTACCCTGATTGCGGCGCAGACCGGCGTATCGGGATACAACACCGTGGCGCGCGAGCGTTCTGCAAAACACATCGCCGAGGCGATACGCGACGAGGTTAAGCCGGGTATTCCGTTCTATTCGGTATTAACTTATGAGCAGACCCTGCCGTTTTATCTCAAACGCACCTTCACGCTGGTGCAATATCAGGATGAGATGGGTTTTGGCATCAAACAGCAGCCTGAAAAATGGATACCGACGATCGCCGAGTTCGCCGGCGTGTGGGAGGCGCAGCCTGAGGCGCTGGCCATCATACAGACTGTCAACTATCCCTTATTGCAGCAAATGAATCTTAAAATGAAAATTATCTTCGAAGATACGCAGCATATTGTGGTGAAAAAACCATGAATCTGGTCAGCTTTTGCATGATCATGGCGGGTGTGATGCTCAACGCCGCGGCGCAGATATTGATGAAGACCGGCACCAACGCGGTCGGTTATTTCGACTTCTCGGCCTCGAACATCGTGCCGATAGGCTGGAAGCTGGCAACTGAACCGCACATCATCGGCGCGATGGTCTGCTATGTGTTCGGCGTGGTGATCTGGATACTGGCGCTCTCCCGCGTGCAGGTGAGCATCGCCTATCCCTTGCTGTCGATGGGCTATATCGTCAATGCGATCGCGGCGTGGTATCTATTCAATGAATCCTTTAATCCCGCCAAGGTGATCGGCATGGGCGTGATCATCCTGGGTGTGGTCATTATTTCGAGAGCCTGACATGAATACTTTTCTCCCCTTTTCCAAACCCACCATCGATGAGGCGACCATAGCTTCGGTTGCCGATACGTTGCGTTCGGGATGGATCACCAGCGGCCCCAAGGTGATCGAATTCGAGAAACAGCTATCCGACTATTTCGGCGGGCGCATCGTGCGCACCTTCAATTCCGGCACCTGCACCATGGAGATTGCGCTGCGCATCGCAGGGATAGGCGCAGGGGACGAAGTGATCACCACGCCGATCTCGTGGATGGCGACTTCCAATGTGATCCTCGAAGTGGGTGCGACCCCCGTGTTTGCCGACATCGACCCGATTACCCGCAACCTCGATCTGGACAAGGTCGAGGCGGCGATCACAGCTAAGACGCGCGCCATCATACCGGTCTATCTGGCAGGACGCCCGCTGGACATGGACAGGCTGTATGACATCGCGGCCAAATACAAACTGCGCGTGATCGAGGATGCCGCGCAGGCGATCGGATCCTCGTGGAATGGCAGGCGCATCGGTTCGTTCGGGGATTTTGTCTCGTTTAGTTTTCAGGCCAACAAGAACATCACCACCTCTGAGGGCGGCTGCCTCGTTTTGAACACGATGGAAGAGGCGGCATTGGCCGAAAAGTACCGCCTGCAGGGCGTGACCCGCAGCGGCTGGGACGGCATCGAAGTGGATGTGCTGGGCGGAAAATACAACATGACCGACATCGCCGCCGCGATTGGCCTTGGGCAGCTCTCGCAGATCGACAAGATTACCGCGCATCGCCGCCATCTCGCGCGGCATTACTTTGCGACGCTGGGCAGCGATTTTGAGGCAAAAACGGGTGCGCAGCTGCCGCCTGCGGAATTCGAGCATACCAACTGGCACCTGTTTCAGATCGTGCTGCCCGACTCGATCACCCGTCCCGAGTTTATGGAGCGCATGAAGGCGCACAACATCGGCGTGGGGTTTCACTACGCGCCTATACACCTTTTTAAACTATATCGCGATCTGGGTTTTCACGAAGGCATGTATCCGGTTGCAGAACACATCGGCCGTCAGATCGTCTCTTTGCCGATGTTCTATGCGATGACCGAGGCTGACGTCGAGCGCAGCTGTGCTGCGATGCGGGAAGTGCTGGGCTGATTGCATTTGACAGTCTGATTGAGTATAGTTTCAGTACTTGTTTTAGTACCAAAAGAGGTCTGTGTATGAATATTGTACCCGCACAGGAAATCAAGCGTCGCGGCATAGCGGCGGTGGATGATCTTATCGCGATGGGCGATCTGCATGTAATCAGGAACAATCAGCCTCAGTATGTGGTGCTGTCCGAGGCGCGTTATCGTGATCTGATCGCCTCTGAACAGGAGGCGCACTATGCGCGTGTTCGCGCCTCGCTTGCAGATGTTGAGGCCGGGCGTGTCAGTAAATTTAAGACGGCTACAGAACTCTTGGCAGCGCTGGATGCGGACGAAACCGTGTAATGTACGTCATCGTCACGCCAGAGCAGTTCCTTCGGCTGGCTCGAAAATTCTTCAGGCAGCATCCCGATTTAAAGCAGCGCTTTGCCGGATTGCTTGATGATTTGCAAAAGGATCCGTTTCAACCCAGTCTGAAATTACACGCATTGAGTGGCAAGCTTGACGGTTGTTACGCGGTCAGCCTGACTTACAGTTACCGGATCACGTTGACGCTGATGGTCACAGAGCGTGAAATCATTCTGCTCGATATCGGCAGCCATGATGAGGTGTACCGTAATGCCTAGAAAATGCAGTTGTTCACGAAGAAATTTTTGCAGGGATATCTTTAGTGGATAAAAGCCGTTCTAAGGATTATTCGCCGTGCAGGGTGGCGACAACGCGGCGGCCTCCTGCGTTGTTGCGGTGCTCGCAAAGATAGATGCCCTGCCAGGTTCCCAGCCTTAATCTGCCGTTCGATACCGGAATGTTCAGGCTCGCGCCCAAGAGGCTGGATTTGATGTGGGCGGGCAGATCGTCCGATCCCTCGTCGCTGTGCCGGTAATAGGGCTCGTCTTCTTTTACCGCGCGATTGAAATAACTCTCGAAGTCCTGCCGAACGGCTGGATCCGCGTTCTCGTTGATTGTGATTGATGCAGAGGTGTGCAGGATAAACAGGTTGATCATGCCGATACTGAAATTTTTGAGCTCGGGCAACTCTCGTATGATTTCTTCGGTGATCAGATGAAATCCCCGCACTTTAGGCGGCAGGCGTAGCTCTTTTTGTAACCACATACGGAAATTCCTGCATCGAAAAGGCGCATTTTACCGCGCTGTTTTTGTCGGCGCTCATTCCGTTAAAAATTCAGCAGCAAGCAAGCTCGGGCGTGCGGTAAAATGCGCGACCCTTATTACTGATGCAGAAGATGATATCCGAATCCCAACTTGTCTCCATGCTCGAATTGCAGGACAGCATGAACAGCCGCGTCAATCCGGATTGGGTTGCCGCCAATAACAACTGGTATCGCGCCATTCAGGTCGAAGCCGTCGAAGCGATCGAGCATCACGGCTGGAAGTGGTGGAAAAAGCAGGAATGCGACATGGCGCAGCTGCGCATGGAACTGGTCGATATCTGGCATTTCGTATTATCCGCCGCCATACAGCAAAAACACGGCAATGTCGCACTGGCTCGTCTTGAAATGCTCAATGAGCTCAATCTGCACCAGAAATCGGTGCATTTCGATAACCAGTACTATCTGCTGACCCAGTTGAGCCTGCTCGAAAAGCTCGACTTGCTGGTCGGGCTGGCGACTTCCAGGCGCACCAATCTCGCGCTGTTCGAATCCATCCTGTCCGATTGCGATATGGACTGGACCATGCTGTATAAACAGTATGTGGGCAAGAACGTGCTGAACATGTTCCGTCAGGATCACGGCTATAAGGCGGGAACCTACATCAAAATATGGGAGGGGCGGGAGGATAACGAACATCTGGTCGAGATTCTGCTGGATTTCGATGCTGCATCGGGCAAGGAAGCGCTCTACGATGCGCTCAAGGCGCGATATCCCCGACTCGCCTAATTTATTTTCTGGACCACTATGAACAACACAATTACCCCGGATCTGTCTGACGATGAGCTGGATGAGCTTGGCAGCTTTTTGCTGTCGGAAGCGACTTCAGACGAGACGATGATGCCCGATTGCCTGGACGGCTTTTTAACCGCGGTTGCCAGCAGTCCGGCCATGCCGGGATCCTCAGTGTGGATGCCCAGGATCTGGGGGCCTTCCGCGAGCGATGAGCCGGTATTTGAGACGCATGCGCAGATGATGCGAATTACCGGCCTCATCATGAGGCATTTTGAGAGCATCGTTGCGCGGCTTGAGCAGAATTACTTCGAGCCGATTTTCGATAGCGCGGTCTACCCTGACAGCGATCGCGAATATATAGACGGGGAAATGTGGGCCTACGGCTATATGAAGGGCGTGAACCTCAATAGCCAGGACTGGCAGCCGCTGGCCGATGAACTTCGTCCCATCTATCTGCTGGGCAGCGAAGAGGCCAGCGAAGAGGATGAGCTGCTGGTTGAAACACCACTGCAGCGGGAAGAACTCTCAAAGCAGATACCGGCGGCGGTAGCTTCAATCTATCGTTACCTGCAGCTGCACAAAAAACCCGCGCCTCCTGTCTTACCCGAACTGCCTAAGGTGGGTCGCAATGAGCTTTGCCCTTGCGGCAGCGGCAGGAAATACAAGAAGTGTTGTGCCGCACCGAAAAAGTGAGTTTCTGGACACAAATTCAAGGCAGGGCTGCCACGGCAATCCGGTAGCCTTCGATTTGCTCGCATTCGATCAGCTGACAGCTGGCGTATCGCTTTTCACGCTCGCGATCGATCTCGGCTAGCGGCAGTTTCAACGCCTTGCAGCAGGCCTCCATTTTGGCCCACTCCGATGCAAAAACCGTTGTGTCGATAATATTCAAACGGGCGGGCAGGTAGAGCGCAGACAGCGACTTTATTTCGGCAATGTCCTGTATCTGTACGATATCCACGCCCAGTGCCATTTTTTGGGACAAACCGATCAATATCCATACTCCTGCGTAACTCAAGCTGATATGCATCCCCTCTATCTGCGGCCCGTAAGGGCTTGCGCTGATTTTTGCATCTTTGATCAGGCAACAGGAATTGAGTATGTCTCTGGCAAGTTGACGGGCATCTTCCCTTTGCGTCGCTTCGGGGATTTTCACCAGAAGCAGGGCGATCCCGTCCCGGTTGAATTCATCCGGACATGCGGGCCATAAGGCGGGTTTTAGGAAGGAAGGTTGCACGTGTCTGTCGCAGCTATCTGCCGCGGGTTGTCCAGGGCTGGGCGGGGGAGCCGATCCAGCGCGTTCCCTGCGGGATGTTCTCACCCTTGAGGATCAGCGTGAGCGGCCCCAGTGTTGCGCCATCTCCGATATGTGCGCCATACAGTATCGTGCTGCGTGCGCCTATGGTGACCCCCTTGCCTATGTTCACCGCGCCTATCTTCATGATGCGGTCTTCAAACAGATGAGTCTGTGGGCCGCACCAGCTGTTCAGGGCACAATAGTCTCCTATGCTCACGCAGTCGAATTCGGTCAGCTGCGTCGTGTCCATGTATATGCCCTTGCCGGTCTTGCAGCCGAGCAGCCGCAGTGAGGGGGGGAGCATGGGCGTGCCGCGCAAAAAGTCGACGAAATTGGGCACGGCTATCGACTCGTAAAGGTTGGTGACCGCTTCGCTTGCCCAGACAAACCCCGTCCACATCGGGGCAGATTTAGGGGTGTAAGTTCCGATCACCAGCCATTTAATCAGCGCGACAAACAAAAATGAACCCGCTCCGTAGAGAAATCCTGCCAGCGCCAGCGCCAGTGCGGTATCCCAGAAGCGCCCCGCACCTGCCAGCGGCATCACCAGCGCGACGGTGAGATAGCCGACCGCGATCACTACGGCCATCGGCATCACGATGCGCAGGGCTTCGACCAGTCCGCGGCTTAAGCGCCGGCTAAGGCAAGGATGAAAGGTGAGCCGGTGGTCAAATCCCGCAAACTGTTCGCGGGCGGGCAGGGCGATGGGCGGATTTCCTACCCAGGTATCGCCCGGCTTCATGCACTCGTTCGCCGGAACGCAGGATTGCACGCCGATCAGCACATCGTCTGGCAGCACGCTGCCGTCCGGGACAAAGGCGCCGTTGCCAAGAAAGCTCCGATCGCCGATCACGGTGGGTCGCAGGCTCATCCAGCCGCCTTCGATGCGTTCATCGCCCAGCATCACGCCATCTGCAACAAAGCTGTCGCGCCCTATGGTGAGCATGTCGGGAACTACCCCAAGGGCGGTGGAAATTTCGGTGCCCGGGCCGACCTTGGCACCCAACAGGCGATACCACCACGGCGCATAAACGGTTGCATACAGACCGTGCAGCACAAACAGGCTGGATTCCTGTATCTGATTTCCCAGCCATTTGGCGAAATAGACCGGGCTGTGCACCGACCAGCTGCCGGGTTTTAAGCGCGGCAGCACCAGCCAGCGGAATCCGGCTGAAGCCAGCACGGTGGCGAGCACCAGCACGGCGCTGGCCGGGATGGAAAGCAGCAGATAGGTGAAGAAGGCGCTAACCGGCGCGTGATGGGCATCGACTTCTTTCATCCATCTGGCATCGATCCAGTCGATCAAAATGAAGCTAGGGAAGACCGGTAAAAAGAACACCACCGCAACCAGATTGGCCCCCAGTATGTAGTACAGCGTTTCGATCGCGCGGCGGCGAGCCTTGATTTGTACACGCGGCCGGCGTGCTGCGACGTCGACACCTTTGATGTATTGCGCAGGTGAGCCTTCCCAGTGCTGTTCATCGGGAATCTGCTGCCCGGATGCCAGCGAGGAAAGACCACCTAAATGTGCATAATTGCCTATGGCAGTATCGCCTTCCATCACCGCATAGGAATCGATCACGGCCTCGTTGCCGATGTGGATCTGTCCTAAGATCAGCTCGCCGCGTTCGACGCGCGCGTTTTCGAAGTTGACCGAAGAGCCTATGGATACGCCGTTGCCTACGCTAAGCAGGTCGGGGACGCGTACCGACAGTGCGCCGATCAGCACCTCATCGCCGATTTTCGCACCCAGTGCGCGCAAGTAAAGCGCATTGAGCGAAGAGCCGGACAACAGGTGGCGGGGCGGCACTTCGGAGATGCGGTCTGCCAGCCACCAGCGAAAATACGTCACGCCCCACAAAGGGTAACGCCCCGCTTTCATGCGGCCTACCACCAGCCATTTTGTGGCGATGACAAACAAGAAGCTGGCGACGTTGGTGAAAAGATAGACCAGCAGGGCGGCTAAGATCGCATGCCCCATGTGGTCGCCTTCCTCGCCGGTGAAATAATGGTAGGTGAAAAAGGGTGACAGCCACTGCGCCATCTTCATGCACACCAAGGGCGGGATGGTTGCGGCCTGTGCCAGGCTGCACAGGATGCGCCGTCGCCTGGGCGTGGTTGCAATATCGACTGCCAAGGCCTGGTCTCTAACTTCCTTTTTTGCCAGGACATCAGCGATCTGACCGATTATTCGTTCGCAGTAGATGTCGTGCACCGTCACGGTGGAAAAACGATGGTCTTCGCGCAACTTCGAAATGAGGCGGGCGGCAAGCAGCGAATGGCCGCCCAGATCGGTAAAAAAATCATCGGTCAGCCGCAAGGGCTGTCCGGGGAATAGCGATTTTAAGGCCTCGAACAGCGCAATTTGCGCCGAGCCTTCCGGCCGGTCGGATTCGGCATCGGAGTCTAGCTCTTCGATCGAATGCGCGCGCAAAGCCTTGCGATCTATTTTGCCCGAGGTCAGCCTGGGCATGAATTCCAGCGACTCGAAGCGCGCAGGAACCATGTAAGGCGGCAGTTGCTGTGACAGGCTTTTGCGCAGTTCGGACGCTGCGGCATGACCGATGTAAAAAGCGATCAGTTGTTCGATTTCACCAGAAGGCCTGAGCACAACGGCAGCCGCGCTGATGCCGGGCTGCCTTGCGATAGCAGCTTCGATTTCACCCAGCTCTACGCGATAGCCGCGTATCTTGACCTGATCGTCGACGCGCCCCAGACACTGGATGTTGCCGGTCTCATCGACGCGTGCCAGATCGCCTGTTCGATAAAGGCGGGCCTCATGTTGATTTGCGGCATACGGGTTGGCAACGAATTTTTCAGCAGTCAGTTCGGCGCGGCCAAGATAGCCGGTCGCAACGCCGGGGCCGGTGATGCAAAGCTCGCCGGTTTCTCCTTGCGGCAGCAGTCTGAGTTCACTGTTGACCACCAGCAGGCCGTAGTTGGGCAGCGGTTTTCCTATCGTGACTGCTACGCCGCGATGAAGCTCTGCAAGGCTGGCCGATACGGTGGCTTCGGTCGGTCCATAGGTGTTGAATAGACGGTGTTTAGGGGTGGCCCAGCGTTCGACCAAGGGTTGCGGGCACATCTCCCCGCCCAGGTTGATGAGTCTTAAGTTGGGGACATCACAGGGGAAAAGCGACAGCAGGGTGGGAACGGCGTGCAGCACGCTGATCCGGTTGTCTTTTAATGCCTGAGTTATGGCTTCCGGGTCGCCGACGATGTCGCGGGGGGCGAGCCAGAGCGTTGCGCCGACCAGGTAGGAGATCCAGATTTCCTCGAAAGACATGTCAAAGGCGACCGAAAATCCCTGGTAAACCCTGTCGTTGGATTGAATTCCCAGTACCTCGTTTTCGCTGCGCAGAAAATGCGCGATGCTGCGGTGATTGACCAGGATGCCTTTGGGTTTGCCGGTGGAGCCCGAGGTGTAGATCACATAGGCCGGGCAATCCGGGGTGAAATCAGAGCCCCTGCGCAGGGGCTCGGATGCGCTGGATTCGAGCAGTTCTTCCAGTATCCACAATGGGCGGGTGTAGCCTTGCGGCGCAAAGGCGCGGCAGGTCAGCAGCCCGGGGCTATTGGCGTCATTCAGACAGATTTCGATTCTTGCCACCGGCGTATCAGCATCGAAGGGCAGCCAGGCTGCACCCGCCTTGGTGATGGCAAGCTGTGCAAGTAGCAGGTCTATGCCGCGCGGCAGCCACAGTCCGGCGATCTGGCCGGGTTTGAGGCCCAGCCTGATCAGGCGATCTGCGAGCTTGTCAGCCGTTGCATTGAGCTTGCCATAGCTGATCGAGTTCGCGCCTTCTATCAGCGCAATCTTGTCGGGGTTGCGGGCCGCAGTGGCTTCGAACAGGTCGGGTAGTGTTTCGTCTAATAGCAGGTCAGGACGGAGCGGGCCGCGCAAAATCATATCGCAAATCTCAGGCTGATAGCGGAAGTAATCCGTCTTTACCGGGTAATCTTATCATGCTGCTCGTTCTGGCTGCTAATTTGACTATGTCTGCCTGCGGGGCGGGATTCTGTTACAATTGCCAAGCTACGAGTAACAGGTTGGGGGCGTATGTCGCATCCCGCCTTGTAGAAATCAAAGCTCAATTCATTGATTTTGACTCGGATTTATCAGCTTCTCATTTAATTCATTTCAAGGAACTAAAGTATGCCAAGCGTAGAAACCGTGAGCGCGTTAGAACGTCGCCTGAACGCAACTATCCCCCAACAAGCCCTGCGCAGCCAGGTTGCGAATCGCTTGAAGCACATCGGTCGCACCGCAAAAATCGCCGGATTCCGCCCCGGCAAGATTCCGGCTAAGGTTCTCGAACAGCATTACGGGATGGAAGCGCGTCAGGAGGCCCTGGGGCAGGCACTGCAGCAGTCTTTTGTCGAGGCAATTGCGGCCGAAGCGCTGCGCGTGGCCGGCGACCCTGAATTCACCGTCAAGACTGCCGACTGGAATGCGGATGAGATCGAATACAGCGCGACTTTCGAAATTTATCCAGAAGTCGTTCTGGGCGATGTGGCCGCCGAGGCGCTGGAGCGTGCAACCTATGAGTTGAGCCAGGCCGATATCGACAACACCATTGCTACTTTGCGTAAACAGCGCGCCAGTTTCGTGGCGGTAGACCGCGCCGCGGCCAATGATGACAAGGTGGTAATCGACTTTGTCGGCACTCTGGACGGCGTGGTTTTTGAAGGCGGTGAAGCCAAGGGCTACCCGGTCGAGCTGGGTTCTGGCCGCATGCTGCCGGAATTCGAGTCGGCAATTTCAGGTATGAAGGTCGGCGAGACCAAGTCTTTCGAGATGACTTTCCCTGAAAACTACCACGGCAAGGAAGTGGCCGGTAAGCAGGTGACTTTCGCCATTACGCTCAACAGCGTCGAAGCGCCGGTGCTGCCCGAAGTGGACGCCGAATTTGCCAAATCGGTCGGTGTGACCGACGGCGATGTGACTCGCCTGCTCGAAGAAATACGCAGCAATCTGGAACGCGAAGTTGCGCGCCGCCTCAAGGGCCGCAACAAGGAAGCGGCGATGGATATCCTCGCTAAAGTCGCCCAGTTTGAATTGCCCAAGGCGCTGGTGCAGTGGGAATCTCAGCGCCTGATGGAGCAGACCGTGCAGGACATGGAAAAACGCGGTATGACCATGAAGGGCATGCAGCTGCCGGTTGAACTGTTCAAAGAGCGCGCCGAAAAGCGCGTCAAGCTGGGTCTGATTCTGGCCGATCTGGTAGAAAAGCACGATCTCAAGGCTCAGGCTGAACGCGTGCGCGAACTGATCGAGGATTACGCGCAGAGTTTCGAGCATCCTGAAGAAGTGGTGCGCTGGTATTTCGCCGATCCTTCCCGTTATCAGGAAATCGAGAATCTGGCACTTGAAGAAAATGTAGTGGACTGGGTGCTGGCCCGCGTTAAGGTCACCGACAAGCCGCTTGCATTTGCAGAATTGATGGGGAACTAGCATGTTTACCCTGGAGCCGCAAAATATCGGCATGATCCCGATGGTTGTTGAAACCAGCGGACGCGGTGAACGGGCCTATGACATTTATTCTCGTCTGCTCAAGGAACGCGTGGTGTTCCTGGTGGGCGAGGTGAATGATCACAGTGCGAATCTGATCGTGGCGCAGATGTTGTTTCTGGAATCTGAAAATCCGGACAAGGACATTCATTTCTACATCAATTCACCGGGCGGCTCGGTGACGGCCGGCATGGCGATCTACGATACCATGCAGTTTATCAAGCCTGCCGTCAGCACCTTGTGCATCGGTCAGGCGGCCAGCATGGGCGCATTTTTGCTGACTGCCGGTGAAAAGGGCAAGCGCTTCTGTCTGCCCAATTCTCGGGTGATGATCCATCAGCCGCTGGGCGGCTTCCGCGGTCAGGCTTCCGATATCGAGATACATGCGCGCGAAATACTGTATCTGAAGCAGAAATTGAATCAGATGCTGGCGGCTCACAGCGGGCAGACGGTCGAAGCGATAGAACGCGATACGGACCGCGACAACTTTTTGAGTGCGGCGGATGCCGTCTCTTATGGTCTGGTCGATCAGGTCCTGGAAAAACGTATTTAACGATAACAAAGGTTGAACGATGGCTATCGATAAAAAAACTGGCGAAAAACTGTTGTACTGTTCTTTTTGCGGCAAGAGTCAGCATGAGGTTAAAAAGCTGATCGCAGGGCCTTCTGTGTTCGTCTGCGATGAGTGCATTACCCTGTGTAATGACATCATGCGTGAAGAGATTCAGGGTGAGGCGGTCAAGGCCGGAGATAAGACTGATTTGCCTGTTCCCAAGGAAATCTGCGCAACGCTGGATGAATATGTGATCGGGCAGCAGCGCGCCAAGCGCATCCTGTCGGTTGCGGTGTACAACCACTACAAACGACTCAAATGCAATTCCAACGACGGCGTGGAGCTGGCCAAGAGCAACATCTTGCTGGTGGGGCCGACAGGTTCGGGCAAGACGCTACTGGCGCAAACGCTGGCGCGCATGCTGGATGTGCCGTTTGTGATGGCGGACGCGACTACGCTGACTGAAGCTGGTTACGTGGGCGAGGACGTGGAAAACATCATACAGAAGCTGTTGCAGGCCTGTGATTACAATGTCGAGAAGGCGCAGCGCGGCATCGTTTATGTGGATGAGATCGACAAGATTTCCAGAAAATCGGACAATCCATCGATCACTCGAGATGTGTCGGGCGAAGGCGTGCAGCAGGCATTGCTCAAACTGATCGAGGGCACCAAGGCTTCCATTCCGCCGCAGGGCGGTCGCAAACATCCGAATACGGAGTTTTTGCAGGTCGATACCACCAACATCCTGTTTA
>CAYPIG010000045.1:15328-24225 GCA_964410705.1 uncultured Gallionella sp. | reverse complement strand
AACCGCGCTCAGCAGGGGGAGACTAGGCAGGCCGCGGAACCTGAAGTGAGGTCTCTGTTTGCATCTCATGCCGAAGCGCCCTTGTTCGGTTCTCAGGCTGCGGCACCCAAGTCTCTGTTTGGTTCTCAGGCGGCGGCGCCTAAACCTCAGCCAGGCTCTCAGGCTGCGGCGCCTAGCCCTCTGTTCGGTTCACAGACCGTGGTGTCCAAGCCGTTGTTCGGAGCAGCACCGACGGTGGAAAAGTCCGCAACGCACTCGCCCTTTGATTCGTTGATCAGGGGGGGTAAGCCTGCTTCCGTATCCTCGAATGATGAGGCTAGGTTTGCTAATGCACCTGCAAGGCCGGGGCCGACCGTTCATTCTGAAAATGAGCAGATCTCTGCCGTTTTTTCGCGTTTGCTCAATCCGCAGGGGGCGCCTGAGCAGGACAAAAATTTGCGTAGCATGTTTGGATTCCTGAAAAAATAATGACAGTAATTGCTGTAATTTCACCTAAAGGCGGAGTGGGTAAAACAACCGTGGCTGTAAATCTGGCCAGCATGCTCGCGGCCAACGGATGCAACGTCAGAATGGTGGATCTGGATCCGCAAAACGCCATGCGCCTGCACCTGGGGGCTGATCCTGCCGATCCGGGAGGGTTGATCCATCAGACGCTGCAGGAAAAGAGCTGGTACTACGCGGAGTATGAAAGCGCTTATGGTGTCAGCTTCATACCCTATGGAAAGGGCTCAGAATTCGAACGGATCACTTTTGAGGCTCACCTGACGCAAACGCCGGACTGGCTGCGCGACAATCTGGCCGCGCTCGGCGGTGACGCTAATACCTACACGATTATCGACACGCCTCCTGGTCCTTCCGTTTATGTGCAGCAAGCCTTGTCCATTGCGAATCTGGTGCTGGTCGTGATGATTCCGGACGCCGGATCTTATGCCACGCTGACCGCCATTGAAAGCCTGCTCGAATATTACTGTGCAAATCGGAGCGATTGCTATGGCACCTTTTACGTCCTGAATCAGTTTAACGCCGAGCATCCGCTCAATCGCGACATAAAAACAGTCATGCAGACGATACTGGGTGAGCGTCTGTCGCCCTATCCGATACACCGCGATGAGTCCTTGAGCGAGGCGCTGGCGTTTCAGCAGCCCGTGGCTCAGTATGCGCCTCACTGTCAGGCGGTTGACGATATCGCTCATCTGACAGCCTGGTTGCAAAACAAAGCGAATCAGGGCAGAAGGTGAGTCAATCTCCCTTCGCCTACAAACCCTCCAGTCCGTCGGAGTTTACCGGCGAGGACAGGCGCGGCAGGGCCAGACAACCTGCACGGTATAAATTCGGTAAGCTGAACGAGCTGGCAACGGTATTACTAGAGTGGGAGGGCTGGGAACACCGTTATTGGCGTGCTGGCGCGATGATACTGGCATTGCTGTTTTTTCTCGTCAGTATGAGCGTATCGCTCAGCCTGACAGGTCAGGCCATCTATGCAGGGGTAGTGCTGGGGATCGCACTGTTTTTGCGCCGTTATACCGGTACCTTGTTCACGCTGGTGATGATCGTTTTTTCGGTCAATGCTTCCACCCGTTATCTGTACTGGCGATATACGGAAACCTTGTCGATGGGGAGCTGGCTGGATACGATGTTCAGTATCACGCTGGTTTGTGCCGAAGTGTACGCCTGGATCGTGTTGCTTCTCGGCTATGCGCAAACCATCTGGCCGCTCAAGCGCCGCCCTGAGCCTCTTCCTCCTGATACTTCGAGCTGGCCTTCGGTCGATATCTACATTCCGACCTATAACGAATCGCTCAAAGTCGTCCGGCCCACCGTACTGGCGGCCATGGCGCTGGACTGGCCGCGTGACAAACTTCACGTGTACATACTCGATGACGGAAGGCGCGACGAATTCCGAGATTTTGCGAATAGCGTAGGGGTTGTTCACCTGACACGCGACAACAACCATCACGCCAAGGCGGGTAACATCAACGAGGCGCTTAAAGTCACTACCGGGGAATATGTCGCGATTTTCGACTGCGATCATATCCCGGCGCGCTCCTTTTTGCAGATGACGATGGGATGGTTTTTGCGCGATCCCAAGCTTGGCATGATGCAAACTCCCCACCATTTTCTGTCTCCTGATCCTTTCGAGCGGAATCTGGGTACATTCAGGCGCGTGCCCAATGAGGGAGAGCTTTTTTACGGGCTGATACAGGACGGCAACGATTTGTGGAATGCCACTTTTTTCTGCGGCTCCTGTGCGGTGACACGTCGCACCATCTTGGAGGAAGTGGGAGGTGTGGCGGTGGAAACGGTCACCGAGGATGCGCACACCGCGCTAAAAATGCACAGGCGTGGTTATACGACCGCCTATATCTCGATTCCTCAGGCGGCAGGCCTTGCGACCGAGAGTCTGTCCATTCATGTGGGGCAGCGGATACGATGGGCGCGCGGGATGGCGCAGATATTCCGCGTCGACAACCCGTTGTTTGGCAAGGGGCTAAATCTGATGCAGCGGCTGTGCTATTCCAATGCCATGCTGCATTTTTTCTACGGTTTGCCGCGCATGATTTTTTTGCTGGCCCCCTTGTCCTATCTGTTTTTTCAGGCGCACATCATCAATGCCTCGGCGATCTCGATTGCCGCCTATGCGCTGCCGCACCTGTTTCACGCCAATGTGACCAACTCGCGGATGCAGGGCGCGCACCGGCATTCATTCTGGGCCGAACTGTATGAGGCGACCCTGGCCTGGTATATCTTCCGTCCTACGCTGGTTGCACTGATCAATCCCAAGTTGGG
Organism: uncultured Gallionella sp.; assembly: GCA_964410705.1. Classification (GTDB taxonomy): domain Bacteria; phylum Pseudomonadota; class Gammaproteobacteria; order Burkholderiales; family Gallionellaceae; genus Gallionella. The sequence continues at coordinate 21,438 of CAYPIG010000045.1, read as the reverse complement.
AAAGTTTAACGTGACGGCCAAGGGCGGTCTGGTTGAAAAAGAGTATTTCGACTGGAAAATCAGCGAACCCTATCTGATCATGCTGACATTGAATATAGCAGGTTTGCTGATCGGATTCGTGCGGCTGTTCTGGTGGAATACCTTTGAGATGGGTACGGTGGTTCTCAACCTGATCTGGACCATTTATAACCTGATCATACTGGGAGCGACGATTGCCGTGGCGACCGAGACCAAGCAGGTCCGTTCCAGCCATAGGGTAAACTGCAACCAGAAGGCTATGCTCAAACTTGCCAACGGCAAGCGGTTTTCCTGTCGCGCCAACGATTATTCGGAAGGCGGCCTGGGGCTGGTGATGCCAGAGCCGGGAATGGCGCCGCTGAACAGTCAGGCGCATGTATCGCTGTTTATGGGAGACCGGGAGTTCGTATTTCCCGCGAAGGTCGTCTTTGTACGAGATCGTATCCTCGGGGTCGAGTTTGAAACGCTGGATTTGCAACAGCAAATGGATCTGGTTCAGTGTACTCTGGCACGCGCAGATGCCTGGCTGGACTGGGACGAGAGCCGTGTGGTTGATCAGCCTATGGCTGGTTTGAAGGAAATCTGCTATCACAGCATGAAGGGCTACCAGCACTTGTGGTACGAACTGGCAGAGGGGGTGCGGAAAAGCTATCATGACGACACTGAGACAAAGTCGCCTGGGAGGGGCTTTCTTTATCGTCAGATTACCCGGCCCGATGGCAGTTATAAGCATGTCTGGTTGCAAAAGGCGGATGAATTTGTAAGCATGGCTCGTGCGGTACTGGTCAGGCCGGGTCGTTCATGAGTGCCGTTGAAGCGGCTCATGCAGTTGATTATGAAATTGTAGGGAAATTATGGAAAATTCTCGTACCAATACAATCTGCAATCGAATTTTTTTGCACAGAATACTGACGGGCCTGCTGATTGCGGCCTGTTTCACTGCGCCGGGTGAGGCTCATGCCAGGAAGCATCATCGCGCTGAGGCAGCGGTGGAAGATGCGGAGGCACAAACGGAGACTAAGGCCGATACGGATGAAGTCAGCCACTATTCGTATGCGCTCGATGATCTGGGAGCGGGCGGTCCGATAGAGCTGCGCAGTGTGGACGGACAGCGCAGTCTGAAGCTTTCGGTGCGCAGCGATGAAGTGATCACTTCGGCTAAGTGGAAACTCAACTACGCCTGGTCTCCGGCTCTGATCCCCGAACTTTCGCATTTGCGGGTGCTGCTCAATGACGAACTGATGACTTCGCTGCCGCTGCCGCACGAAGGAAATAACGGCCGGGTGAGCGAGGTTGGGCTCGATTCGAGCATGTTTATCGATTTCAATAAACTGACTCTGAATTTAATCGCACACTACACCCGAGAATGCGAAGATCCCATGCATTCGACGCTTTGGGCGAATATCAGCAATATGAGCGAACTCAATCTCACGGTTCGCCATTTGAAACTGCCCGACGATCTGGCGCTGCTGCCCGCGCCGTTTTTCGACCGTCTGGATAACCGCAAGCTCAATCTCCCCGTAATTTTTCCGGCTCAGCCTAACAACGATGTATTGCATGCGGCCGGGGTGGTGACTTCCTGGTTTGGCGCGCTTTCCAGTTATCGCGGGGCAAACTTTCCGGTATTGATCAACACCTTGCCTAAGGGGCATGGCGTGATGCTGGTGGCAGGAGGGGCGGCGCCTTCTGGCCTGAACCTGCCCGCCATCAGCGGGCCATCCCTTGCGATGGTCACCAACCCGCTCAATGCCCATGCAAAGCTGCTGGTCGTGATGGGGCGCGATGCCAAGGAACTGGAAGTCGCGGTGCAGGCACTGACGCTGGGTAAAAGCAGCCTCGCCGGCGCCTATGTCAGCATTAAGCAGATGGAAAACATACCGGCCAGAAAACCCTATGATGCGCCGGGCTGGATTCCGACCGACAGGCCGGTTCATCTGGCGGAACTTGCCAAGCCGCTGGACATGCAGGTCGAAGGCGTAGCGCCCGATGCCATACGCATAGGATTCAATATCCCACCCGATATTTTTTCCTGGCGCAGCGACGGGGTGCCGCTGCACTTGCGTTACCGCTATACGCCGCGTCCGATGCCGGACCGTTCCACCCTGAATGTCAACATCAACAACCAGTTCGTCAAGGCATTGCCTTTGCTCAGTGTGCCTGACAAACTGGTTAAGAAGATAAGATTGCCGCTGATACAGGATGGTCAGGCCGTTGCCAGCGAAACGGTGCTGATTCCTCACGACAATGTCTTCGGACAGAATCAGCTGCAGCTGCATTATTTCTTCGATTACACCAAGCAGGGGGCGTGCAAGGACGTTTTCCTGAACAACGAGCGAGGGGTTATCGATCAGGATTCTTCGATCGATTTTTCATCCTTCCCGCATTACACGGCTATGCCCAATCTGGCCATTTTTGTGAACGACGGTTTTCCTTATACCCGTATGGCTGACTTGTCTGAAACCGCCGTTGTCATGCCGAATAATCCGGTGCTCGCGGAAATGGAAACTTATCTCGGCGTGATGGGCCGGATGGGGCGTGTGACCGGGTATCCTGCGATTCGACACGCGATTATCTCAGCCTCTTCCGTCGAGGCTCATGCCAACAAGGATCTGATCCTGATAGGATCATCGGGAAGCCAGCCGCTGCTGGAGCGCTGGGCGGACAAGATGCACCCGCTGCTGGAAAAAGGTTCTCACACCCTAAAGTTGCCCGGAATATTCGACCGATTGCTGTTCCGCTGGCAAAACCGGGATCTGGATGATGCCATGAAGCGTGCCGGAGATTTGATCAGCAAGGGAGATGGAGGGCTTGGCGCGCTGGTGGCTTTTGAGTCACCTCTGAAGGGCGGACGCAGTGTCGTGGCATTCACCGGCGATAATGCGGAGCAGATCGGGGCGCTTTTCGATTCCATGTCAGATCCGAAAAAAATGCCCCGCTTTCAGGGGGATCTGGTGATGCAAAGCGGCAAGCGGATCGAAGGATTTCAGATGGGGCCGACCTACTATGTCGGAAGTTTGCCCTGGCTGACCGCGTTGTACTGGTATTTGTCACGGCAGCCGCTGGCACTGGTGCTCTTTGTAGGGGTGGCAGCGTTAATCACGGCGGCGACGGCGTTCCGTTACTTGCGCAAACTTGCCGAAAAGCGGTTAGGAAAGCAGTAGATGCGCGTCGTATTGCAGGGGTTGCTATTGCTGGTGATGGCGCTGCCGGCATTAGCGCTGCCCTGCAATGACTGGCAACTATGGCGCAATTTTGGCAACAGCTTTATTCAGGCTGACGGGCGGGTGCTGGCCGATGAGAGCGAACAGAGATACAGCACATCGGAAGGTCAGGCTTACGCGCTTTTTTTCATGCTGGTTGCCAACGACAAAGAGGGGTTCGAGCGAGTCTTGCAGTGGACCCGCAGCAATCTTGCCGCAGGTGATCTGGCTGCTCGTCTGCCAGGCTGGCAATGGGGCAGGAAAGCCGATGGTTCTTGGGGGCTGTCTGATCAGAACTCGGCATCGGATGCGGATAGCTGGCTGGCTTATGTGCTGCTGGAGGCGGGGAGGTTGTGGAATGAGCCTCGCTATCGAGCTGAGGGGAATCTGCTGCTGGCGAATATCCGCATTCATCTGATTCGCAATATGCCCGGGCTGGGAGCGATGCTGTTGCCGGCCGAGAGTGGTTTCGATCTGGAACAGGGTGGGGTGAGGTTCAATCCAAGTTATTATCCGGTGCAGGTGTTGCGTGTGTTCTCGGCGGCAGATCCTTCAGGCCCGTGGGATGAGTTGATTGAAAACAGCCTTAAAATGCTGCAATCGAACAACGAGAAGGGTTATGCTCCTGATTGGGTCGCCTACGTGCCGGGACGCGGGTTCTTGCCTGATCCGCAAAGCGGTGCTACAGGTGCGCATGATGCGATACGCGTATATTTGTGGTGGGGAATGTTGTCGCATCGTGATCCGATGTGGGAGAAACTGAAAGGGACGATAGAGGGGATGAATCAGCTGATACCCAGGCAGGCAGTCACCCCGCCTCTGAGTGTGGATGCGAGTACCGGGCTGATGTCGGGTATCAGCCCGCCGGGTTTTTCCGCCGCACTGCTGCCGTATTTTAATTCGATGAAAAACAGTGCCGCATTGCGACTGCAGCAGGAGAGACTGATCGTCTATCAGGATCCGGTCAGCGGACTTTCGGTAAACCGCAGATATTATGATCAGGTGTTGGCACTGTTCGGTCAGGGCTGGTTAGAGCGTCGTTTCAGCTTCTCTGCGCAGGGGCAGCTTGTCGTACAGTGGAAAAACACATGTTCTGCAAAAAAATAATCTGGCTGAGTTTGTTTGCGTTGTTCTCGTCACAGGTATGGGCGAGTCAGGCGCAGCTGTTGGCTGAGCGGGCGCATTACTGGCAAAGACTGGGTCGCGGCGATATGGCCGCAGAATCGTGGCGAGAACTGCTCAATATCGAGCCGGACAATCAGGAAGCGCTGGCAGCACTGGCCGCAGTTACCGAAAAGCCGTTGAATCCATTGCCGGAAAATCGGGCGACTGTCGTTGCGGTTCCCGAAACGCCCGTTCCAGCATCTGCCTTAGTTGCTCCTGAAATTATACAGGTAGAAGAACGGGCAGAGCCGCATCCGCTGAATGAAGTGGCTCGCAGTCCTGAGGTTGCGGTGGTGGCCAAACCAGACAATGAACAGGTGCAGCGGTCTGAAGATTCAGCAGAGCATGAGATTGCGGTGAGCGATGAAACGCTGCCGTATAGAAATACTCTGATTGCGCGTGCGTTGCACTGGGAAAAGCAGGGGCAGCCTGAAACGGCGGCCTTGGTCTGGAAGGCGCTGCTGTCTCTGGATCCGAAAAATCCTCAGGCGCTCTCTGCATTGTCGCGCTACGAGACGAAGAAAACGGTAAAAGAGCCAGAAGCCGCCGCACCACCCGCTGTCGAATTCCCGATTGTAAAGGTTGCCACGTTCATCGAGCCGGCCCCATCTTTCGAAACACCGTCTGCTGTTTCAGCAGAGCTTGTTGCGCCAGCAATTGAAACGCCTGTTGCAGAAGTTGTGCCTCCCCCTGTCGTCGCTGTGGCCGAAGTTGCTGCAGCCGAAGTGCCTGTCGCTCAGCCTCTTGTTGAAAAAACGCCTGTCCCGGCGGTTTTAGCACCGGTGGCCGAAGTTCCCGCCCCTGCTGCCGAGCTCGCCGTTTCAGCGCCTGTTGCAGAAGCTACGGCTGCTCCTGTCGCCGCTGTGGCCGAAGTGCCTGTTGCTCAGCCTCTTGTTGAAAGAATTCCTGCCACAGCGGATTTGCAACCGGTGGCCGAAGTTTCCGCCCCCGCCGCCGAGCTCGCCGTTTCAGCACCTGTTGCAGAAGCTGTAGTGGCAGCGGTCGAATCGCCTGCTCCACAATCTGCCGCAGTCGCGCCTGAGATTAAACAGGTAGAAGACTGGGCAGAGTTGCATCATGAACCGGCTCGCAGTCCTGAAGTTGCGGTGGCAGAAAAACCCGGTAACGAAGAGGCGCAGCGGACGGAAAATTTAGCAGAACATGAGATCGCGCCCCGTCCTGAAACGCTGCCGTACAGAAAAATTCTGATTGCGCGCGCGTTGCACTGGGAAAAGAGGGGGCGGCCTGAGATGGCGGCCATGGTCTGGAAGGCACTGCTGTCTCTGGATCCGAAAAACCCTCAGGCGCTATCGGCATTGTCGCGCTATGCGGCGAAGAAGGCGGTTAAAGAGTCCGATGCGATAGCAGCACCGCCCGCCGTCGATGTTGCAAAGGTTGCTACGGAGCCATCTATTACGCCGCCTGCCGTTGCAGCAGAAGTTGTTGTGCCGGTAGTGGAAGCGCCGGTTGTCGAAGCACCGGCTACTCCTGTTGCAGAAGCACCGACTCCTCCATCTGTAGCCGAAACTGCTCCTTCTGTTGTCGCAACTCCTGTTGCAGAAGTGCCTGTCGCTCAGCCTCTTGTTGCAGTAACTCCTGTCACCGCAGCTTTACCGCTGGTGGTCGAAGTCCTCCCGCCTGCCGCCGAGCTTGCCGTACCGGTAGTTGAAGCGCCTGTTGCAGAAGCACCGACTCCTCCATCTGTAGCCGAAACTGCTCCTTCTGTTG
>CAYPIG010000045.1:0-15228 GCA_964410705.1 uncultured Gallionella sp. | reverse complement strand
GCACCGACTCCTCCATCTGTAGCCGAAACTGCTCCTTCTGTTGTCGCAACTCCTGCGGTCGCAGTGCATGACGCCGCTGTGCCGGTTATTCCACCTGTAGAAGTAGCCGTTGCTCGGCTGCCTGTTGCTGAACCTGTTCATCCGCCCGCGGCGGGACAAATCGGCCCTGACCTCGTTGAGACCAAACCGGCGGCAGAATTGAGCTTGGATGTCAGACGTGTCGAAGACTGGAAAGATTTGTATCAGTCTGGCCTGAAGGAGAGTGTACAGACAGTACCTGAGCCAACAGTACACGAGCCAACAGTACCTGAGCTAACAATATTCGAGTCAAAAACCGAAGTGGTGGCGCTACCAGCAGCATCTACTAAGGCTATGCCTGAAGAACCCGTTGTGAAACCAGCGGAGATGAAAAAGCCTGCCGAACTCGTCTCAACTGAACCTGCGGCAAAAAAAATACCCTATTTGATCGCTTCGAGTCCCGCCGGTGCAGCAAGTTTGCCTCCCGCGCGCAAGGATATTCCAGTCGAGATACGCCTCCCGGTAAAGCCGGTAGTGGCCGCAGCGCCGCCTCCTGATGTCGCAGGTGGTGGGATGCTCACGGTCGATAAATCGTCGGACGAAGATATGATGGCCAGGGCAAAATACTGGGACAAGAGAGGTCGCAGCGATCTGGCCGATAAAATCCGCAGTAAACTCAAGCCCCCTGAACGGCGGGAAGAAATTGCAGCGCCGACCATCACAAGTCGCGCAGAGATGCCTATCCGTCCAGTTGCAAATGCGATCGTCGCCGTTCGTAAGCCTGATGTTGTTCCGCCGGAAAATCACGATGTAAAGCTCAGCGGACCCGCGCTGGACGAAGGGGTGCAGTATTGGGAGTCGCGCGGGCGGGGAGATTTGGCCGAGCAGCTCAGGCAGCGCTTGAAAAAGGAACCGGTTAAAAAGCCCGCCAGTCAGGGGCGCGAAGTCGAGCGTGCACCGGACAATCAGGGAGCGGTCAGAACGGCTCTTGAGGACAGTCTGTTGAAAAATCCCAACAGTCTCAAGACGCGTCTGGATCTGGCGCAGCTCTATCGCGCGGCGGGTGAAATGCCCAAGGCGCGTTTGCAGATCGAAAGTTTGCTGTCTTTGAGTCCCGATTTGCCGGAAGCGCTGTTTGCCAGCGCTCAGCTTTATGCGGACCAGCGGCTGTGGCTCGATGCCATGCACACGCTGGAAAGGGTGTCGCCCGCCTCCCGTACTGCCGAGATGGGAAGATTGCAGAAAATGTGCTGGGCGCATCTGCAACTGGAACGCGCGGATGCGCTGGTGCGGCAGGGAAAAAATCAGGAGGCGGAAATACTGTTGCGGCAGGTCGCAATCGAACTGGCTGTCAATTACAATCAGGAAAAAATGCCCGAACCGCCCGCGTTGTGGAAGAGCGATGCGCCTAAGGCTAAAAGTTCCAGACGTTGAACTTAGCCGGTAAATGTACTTTGTAAAGTTTTTAACAGGTGAATTGAATGAAAAAGTATCTTTTTGCAGTCATGCTGGCGACATCGGTACACGCGGAACCTCAGCTCTATGAAACCGGGCCTTCGGAAGAATCGTCCTATGTGCGCTTCGTCAATGCAACGGGCGGCGATGTTGCGGTAGGCACCGGCAAGGGGAAGGAGCTCGTGCTCAACACTCAGGCTGACGGGCGGGTTTCCCGTTTCTACAAGATCAAATCCGGATCAAAGCTGGCAGCAGTGATCAAGAACACCACGGGCAAGGTTGCGGTTGAAGTAACCGGGAAACCCTGGGAGTTCATCAGTGTGGCGGTATTGCCTGCCGGCGAATCGCAGCTTAAAACCCAACTGCTCAAAGAGACTCCAACCGAATTTAGCGGTTCGCGCGTATCGCTGGCATTGCTGAATCTGGATGGAAAATGCGGCAGCGCTAATCTTTCCTTGCGCGATAAGGATGCAAACTATGAGGTTAAGCCGTATGCGCTGCAGCGGCATATGATTGCAGCCGCAAAGCAGTCCGCCGCGATCGCCTGCAAGGGAGTTACTGTGCCGGTTGATCTGTCTCAGCTCGAACAGGGCGAGCGCTATAGCCTGTTCCTGTTTGAAAACAAAAATTCGAAACAGGCTTTCATCGTTCGCGATGACAAGAAGTAGTTTTAATCCGTTCTCCTGATTTCGGAGTCAGTTATGGTATTTGCGTCCCTGGAGTTTTTGACGCTGTTTCTGCCGGTATTCTTCGCGTTTTATTTTCTGACGCCGAACCGGTTTCGCAACCACACCATGCTGGTCGGCAGCTGGCTGTTCTACGCCTGGTGGACGCCTAAGTTTCTGCTGCTGATCATCTTTCTGACGCTAGTCACCTGGGGCGCGGCGATACTGATAGACAGGTCGCAATCCGAAAAATACAAGACCCGTGTGATGGCTGCCGCGATCATCATCAATCTGGCGAGTCTGGCCTGGTATAAGTATGCCAATGTGGTGTTCAGGTCCATCAACGATCTGTTCGGCGGGGAACCGCTGATCGTCTGGGAGACGGTGTTTTTGCCCATCGCCCTCTCCTTCACCGTGTTGCATGCGACGTCCTATCTGGTCGATGTGCGCCGCAAGGTGGTTGATGCGCAATACCGTTTCGATTTTTTTGCCGCCTATATCGCGATGTTTCCCCACCTGATCGCAGGGCCTATCGTCCGCTACAAGGTGATAGAGAAGGAATTGAGGGAGCGGTACTTTTCGCTTGAAGAGTTCGCTCTGGGGGTGCGGCGTTTCATGATCGGTTTTTCCATGAAAGTGCTGATCGCAGACCCGATGGCTCCTCTGGTCGATCTGGTTTTCAAACAGTCTGCCCCGACCATGACAGACGCTTGGATAGGATGCGGCGCTTACACGATACAGCTTTATTTCGATTTCGCCGGTTACAGTCTGATGGCGATCGGCCTCGGGCTGATGATGGGATTCAAGTTTGAACCCAACTTCAACAACCCGTATCTTTCCGTATCCATACAGGATTTCTGGCGCCGCTGGCATATGACGCTGTCCTCCTGGCTGCGCGATTATCTGTATATCTCGTTGCTGGGCGGCAACCGGGCCGGCAATACCCGCACTTATGTCAATCTGATGCTGACCATGGCGATAGGCGGTTTGTGGCATGGCGGTGAGAGCTGGAATTACCTGATCTGGGGCATCATCCACGGTTCAGCGCTGTGCGTTGCCAGAAGCTATAACGCGCGCGGTTATGCAATGCCGGACTTTTATTCTCGCCTTCTGACGCTGGTGGTGGTAATGCTGGCCTGGACGGTGTTCAGGGCGGCGAACTTTTCAGCCGCGCTCACCATGTGGGGCGGGCAGTTCGGTTTTAACGGACTGGGTATGGGGGATGCGGTGATGTTGGCCCTGCGCCCTTCGATCTATGCCTCCTTCATCATAGGGGTGATCTGCATCGTTTATCCTGCAACGCGTTACGCTCAAACCGGGTGGGGGATATTCAGGCACAATCTGTGGCGCTCGATCTGGCCGTCGCTGGCTTTTGCCTATGCGCTGATCGTGCTGACAGGCCAGCAGTCCCCGCCGTTTTTGTACTTCCAGTTTTAAGGGGCGGCCATGAAAAAATACCTGACAGCCTTTTCCGCCATCGCGTTTGCCGCTCTGCTGACAGGCGGGCTGGCGGTGTCGCTCATCTCGCTCAAGGCGGTGCCGGAGAAGGATTGGCAAGAACTCAAGGACATCGACAGGATCCTAAGCGGAGAATCCACCCGGCGTTTTACCAAACTGCTCAATCAGCATTTTGTGCTGGGTCCGGCATTCAACCGGATAGAGCGCGGGCTGCTGTGGAATTTCACTGGGGATCTGGGCCCGGGAGTGCGTGCCGGTTGCGGCGACTGGCTGTTTTTGGCCGATGAGTTGCAACCGCATCCTGACAGGCAAAAATCGGCCGCTTGGCGTGCCGAGCTTGCCTCACAACTCGATAATCGTCTGAAAGAACGCGGCATTCGTCTGCTGATGGTAGTGGTGCCTGACAAGACTCGCATAGAAGCCTCGCATCTGTGTGCGCTTAACCGCTCAAAAACGTTCGAAAACCGGATTTCGGTATGGCTGGATGCGCTAAAGGACAAGGGCGTCGCAACGATGGATCTGACCCAGGTTTTATCTGCCATGTCAGGTGAGCGCTATTACCGTACCGACACTCACTGGAATGAAGCCGGATCGCAGGCTGCGGCTCTGGCCATAGCACAGGCTCTGAAGGTGTGCGGATGGGCTGATCTGGCCGGTGACGGCCAGGTGAAGCTCGATTCTGCCCTGACAAAAAGGCCGGGAGACCTGGTTCATCTGGCAGGCCTGGATGGATTGCCTGCCTTTTTGCGGCCGGCCACCGAGATGGCGCAAGTGACGAAAGTGCCGTCCATCGCCAGCGACGATCTTTTCGGGGAAGAGAGCTCTCCGACCATCGCGCTGATAGGCACTTCCTATTCGCGCAACAGCAACTTCGTGCCATTTCTGGAACATCGCCTGGGCGAGACCATTGCCAATCAGGCGCGAGACGGCGGCGATTTTTTCGGAGCTGCCATAGAGTATTTCGGCAGTGTTGCGTTTCGCTCTTTTGCTCCGAAAGTGATCATTTGGGAAGTCCCCGAACGGGTGATCGAAATGCCGGTTAAGGATGCCGAAAAAAAATGGCTGGAGGCTTTGAGCCGCAGCGGTCTGTAACTCCAGGATTTTTCTTAACCTTGCTGTAAACAGGTGTAAACTGCGCAGGGCGCTTATTTGGGAGGTGGTCATGAGGCTGGATGATGTTGCGGTATTTTTTGCCTTGCTGCTGGAAGTCGTCGGTCTGCTTGTCTGTGTATTCGTCGACGGAACCCTGATCTGGATCACGGTGCTGCAGGCGGTTGCGGCAGCGGTACTGGTCGTCAGCATAGTCTGGAGCCGGACGGCGAGGCGCAAATTCAGGCTGGCTCAGGCAGAGCGCATGGCGAGGCTGAGCGATACGATGAAGGCCTATGATGCGCGTTCGGCAGAATCGGTCACTTTAGTGGACGGACAGTTCCGCATCATACGCGAGAGTATTTCGCAGGCTTACAAGATCATAGGCACGGCCACTTCTCGCCTGACCGGGAATCTGACCGGGCTCAAGGAGCATTCGGTCGGTCAGATGGAAATGCTGCGTCAGCTGGTCGAAAATCTGGTCAGCACGGCGCAGGGCAGCCAGCAGCAGGAACAGGTAGCCGGTATCAAGCATTTTGCACAGAACACGGAGTCCATCATCAACGAGCTGGTTGGATTCATGGGCAGCGTGCATGATGCGGGTCGTGAGACGGCGACGAGTTTCACCCGGATGGAAGAACTGATGGAGTCTGTGGTGGGTATCCTGGGCAGTGTCAATGACATCTCCAAACAGACCGATCTGCTGGCGCTCAATGCGGCAATCGAGGCGGCAAGGGCGGGTGAGGCGGGCAGGGGCTTTGCCGTGGTTGCCGACGAGGTGAGGAAACTGGCGCAAAAATCCAATCAGTTCAGTTCACAGATACGCGGTTTGCTCTCGGATATAGAAACCTTCATGTCCAGGGTGGGAACTTCGATACGAGAAGTCTCAGACATGGATATGAGCGTGGCGGATCGTTCGCGCAAGAACATGCGCGATATGTGGGATGAAATGGATAATCTCAATGCCGCATCGACGCAACAGTCTACGCACATCACCGAGGTTTCGCAGCAGGTTCACCGACTGGTGCTCGATGCGATCATCTCCTTGCAGTTCGATGACATCGTAAGACAATTGCTCGAACACGTACAGCAACGCTCGGAACTGCTGGAAGAGTACATTATGTCGCTGCATAACGTGCAAAGCGATACGAGTTCGGTGGACGGCCTGCAGCGCTTTGAAATGCGCATCGCCAGCATCGAAGCTGCCATGGCATTGAGCAAGCAGGGTTTTGAAGCCATGGACAAGAAACACATACAGCAGGATTCTGTTGACGCGGGCAGCGTGGATTTGTTCTGATCAGAAACCTGTCTGCCAGAGCCCGTCCCGGTAGATGATTTCGCCGTCGAGTATGACGTTCTCGGTCAGGGAAAAAACATCCACATGGTAGCGGGCGGCGCTCTTTTTGATTTGCGGCTTGTTATAGCTGCCGTGTTTCGCACCTAAAGAAAGATGCACGCCGCACATGCGTTCATAGGTGCCGATGTCGCTGACCCGTCTTTCCTGAGTAAAGGTTCTGACCAGCCCCAGACCCAGTTCCCTCACCCAGACTTCTCCTTCATCGCTGCGAATTTTTTCGAGCACCAGATCGAATTCGGCAGTCGAATTTTCGGTGCCGGTGACACGCCCCTTTTCGATGATCAGCGTGATGGGCTGTTCGGGTTTATTGACCGTAAAGCTGGTATCGCCGAACAGGGACAGGCGAACCCGGCCGTTCAGAGCTTCCAGATCCCTGGACTCTGTGAAGACTTCACCGATCGGAAACTGGCCGCCGACATTGTTCATCTGGCTGTAATCGCCGATATTGAGTTTGCAAGGCTCGAATCCTGCGGAATAGATCAGCTGTTCACCGTAACTGTTGATGATGCCAACTTTTGCCCGGTCGAATTTATCCTTGAGTGCAAGACCGGTTCCCCGCACATAGGCCGGATCGTAGGCCAGCGATTCGATATAGAGCAGCGCTTCCTCGCCTGGCATGCGCGCAAGATGCGGGTGTTCGATGACCTTGAGCGAGAGCTTGAAGAGCTCGACGCGGATGCGAAAGGCGTCCAGCCGAAAACTGGTGGACTGTATCAGCACCACCAGATCGCCGGGGGAGAGCCTGAGAAATTCGGCTCTGATCGACTCGGGATCGGTATGGTCAAAATCGATGAAAGTAGCATCGGGCAGGCAGCGCCGGTATGCTTGAGTCAAGGCAACGGAGAGTTCGCACTGCGCGTCCCAGACGACGATGGCCGCAGGGCTGGGCAGGATGGCGAGATTGAGGATATCCCGGATGTTTTTTTCGGCAAGGTCTATGTCGGGTAAAGGGTTCATTTGGATTCTCATTTAACTGCCGCTGACGCGAAACCATCCGGTCAGGCTGCGTCTTGTGCTGTGGGATACGAGCACTTCATGCGGAAACGATGCACTTAGAAACAGTATCATTGTGCCAAATTCCGGCCTGATTGTGGTGATCACGTTGATCCCTTCCGGTTCAAATAAAACCAGCTCTCCCCCGTCCGAGTTATTCCAGTTTTCATTGAGATAAAGCACGGTCGTCAAAATCCGGTTTTTTTTGCCGTTGAGCACATCGGTATGTTTAGCATAGCCGGTGCCCGAGCCGTATATCGCGTAGTGGCATTCGTAATCGAACAGCCCGAGGTAGAGGGCTGCATTGAGCCCCAGCCGCAACTCTTCCATGCAGGCAAGATAGGCCAGATCTATGCTGTCCTCGCTATCGAGCCAGCTGATGGCATCCCCTCTGATGGCGTGGATCTGCCTGTCTGTGCCGCGGCCTACGTGTGCGGACTGAAACCTGCCATCGTGCTGGCAGCGTTGCACCAGCTTTGAGGTGAGTATTTTTTGCAGCGGATTATCCAGAATGATGTAGCCTGTCTGTTCCAGTTGCCCTGCAATTTCAGCGATGTTCATGAAGGATACCGGATAGTTGTGCGTTAAGTTAACATAGCGGCGTTTATCCTGCCCGTTAATTTTGAAGAAAATGAAACTTCCTGTTGCATTGATGCTTTTGTTATTGTCCCCGGTGCATGCGGCGCAAATCGATACGCTGGCCGTGATCGATGCGCATAACCGCTGGCGCAGCCAGGCGGGGGTGACAGAAAAACTGAGCTATTCACCTGAACTGGCCGCATCGGCGCAGGCCTGGGTCGATCATCTGAAACAGAGCAACCATTGCCAGATGAAACACAGCAAGCCTGACGGGAAATATGGCGAAAATCTATACTGGGCAAGCGCACTGAACTGGTCGGATGGCCGACGGCAGTTGCAGCGCGTATTGCCTGATAAGGTCGTCGATAGCTGGGGCAGCGAGCGCGCTGATTACGACTATGAGTCCAATCGCTGCCGGGAAGGGAAAATGTGCGGCCATTACACCCAGATGGTCTGGCGTACCACGACGAGGGTAGGCTGTGCGATGGCCGTCTGCGAAGACAGTCAGGAGCAAGTGTGGGCTTGTCAGTACCAGCCCGCCGGGAACTGGCAAGGACGCAAGCCTTACTGACCGGCCAGCTTCCTTGCGCGGTGTTCCAGCTTCAGCGTCGCTAAGGTGCGGTCGCGTATGGCGTGCAGCAGCACTTCGTTGTCGTCCAGCGACTGGCCGTAAGACGGTATCATTTCTTTTAATTTTAGTTGCCACTCGGGGCTTGAGACCCGTTCCGGGAAACAGCGCTCGATCACGGAAATCATCGCCTGCACCGAAGTGGACGCGCCGGGTGAGGCCCCCAGCAGAGAGGCTAAGGTGCCTGCGCTGTTGGTGACGATCTCGGTGCCGAATTCCAGTCTGCCGCCCTTGGTTTCGCAGGTCTTGATGATCTGCACCCGCTGTCCGGCGGAGGCAAGCTCCCAGTCCTCTTCTTTTGCATCGATAAAAAAATCTCTCAGGCTGTCGACGCGTTCGGTGTGGGATTTCAAAGCCTCCGAAATCAGATAGCGGGTCAGATCGAGATTGTCGCGAGCGACGGCGAGCATGGGTTTTAGATTGCCGGGCTTGAGCGATGAAAAAAGGTCCAGCACCGAACCTTCCTTGAGAAATTTGCTGGTGATGCTGGCGAAAGGCCCGAAAATCAGCGCAGGTTTTCCGTCTATGATGCGAGTATCCAGATGCGGGACTGACATGGGTGGAGCCCCGACTGCGGCCCTGCCATATACCTTGCTTTTATGTCGTTTGATGACATCGGGATTTTTGCAGATCGGCCATTGTCCGCTGACCGGAAAACCGCCGTAGCCCTGGCTCTCGGGTATGCCCGCTTTTTGCAGCAGTGGCAGCGCGGCCCCTCCTGCACCCAGAAATACGAAGCCTGCATCTATGGTCTTGCTGTGTCCTGTGTGGTTGTCCTTGACGCGTACATGCCAGCGTCCGTCCTGTTTCATGCTGGTGACGGTGTGGGAGAGTTTCAGCTCGAAGTTCTCCTGAAGGCTCATGGCCTTGATCAGCTTTTTGGTCAGTATGCCAAAGTCTACATCCGTGCCGTGTTTGACCTGGGTCGCGGCGATCAATTGAGCCGGATCGCGGTTTTCCATTATCAGCGGCATCCATTCGCGCAGCACCGCGTGATCTTCGCTGTATTCCATTTCTTCAAAGAGATGATGGGTGTGCAGCGCCTGATAGCGTTTGCGCAGGAACTCGACGTTTTTCTCGCCCCAGACCAGACTCTGATGAAATACCGGATTGATGAATTTGTTAGGTGCGCTCAGCACACCGGTATCGACCAGATAGGTCCAGAACTGCAGCGAGACTTCGAAGGCCGCATTGATCGCCAGCGCCCGTTTGATCTCGACGCTGCCATCTGCAAGCTCGGGCGTGTAGTTGAGTTCGCAGTAACCCGCATGCCCGGTGCCTGCGTTGTGCATCGCATGAGAGCTCTCATGGGCGACGCGCCCCAGCCTCTCGACCATCAGGATTTTCAGGCTAGGATCCAGTATCGAGAGCAGCTTACCCAAAGTTGCGCTCATGATCCCGGCGCCCACCAGCAATACGTCTACTTTTTTCATCGGTTGTTCTGCTGCTATTTCAAAACGCGCATTTTACGCAATTATTCCACGGCTACGCAGCACTTCGATGATTTCCGGTATCACGGCGCTGTCGTCTATGGTGGAGGGTACCGAATACTCGCGTCCGTTGACGATGTTGCAAAGCGTCTTGCGCAGCGTCTTGCCCGAACGGGTCTTAGGCAGGCGGGCCAGTATCACTGTTTCCTTGTAACAGGTGATCGCGCCTATGGTGTCGCGCACCAGCTGGATGAGTTCGGCCTGCAGTTTTTCCGGACTTATCGTCGCGGCAGATTTCAACACCACCAGTCCCATCGGTTTTTGCCCCTTGAGTTCGTCGTCCTGAGCGATCACCGCGCATTCGGCAATCGCAGGGTGCGAGGCGATGACTTCTTCGATTTCGCCGGTGGAAAGCCGGTGTCCTGCCACGTTGATCACATCGTCAACCCGCCCCATCACGAAGACATAACCGTCTTCGTCAATATAGCCGCCGTCCCCGCTGATGTAATAGCCCGGGAAAGTGCTCAGATAGCCCGATCTGAAACGGTTTTCATCCCCCCATACGTGGTTCAGGCAGGAAGGCGGCAGCGGGAGTTTCAGGGCGATATAGCCTTGTATTCCGGCTGGCAGTACCTCGCCGTGTTCGTCCAGTATCTGTACGTTGTATCCTGGCACCGCTTTGGTCGATGAGCCCAGTTTGACCGGCATGGGTTCTACGCCCTGCAAATTGGCGGTGATCGCCCAGCCTGTCTCGGTCTGCCACCAGTGGTCGATCACGGGTTTTCCGCTCATTTCGGAAAGCCAGATTTCGGTCGGCGCATCCAGTCTTTCGCCTGCCGAAAAAATGGTTGTAAGTCGGCTCAGGTCGTATTGCTTCATGAGCCGTGCATCCGGGTCCTCCTTCTTGACGGCGCGAAATGCGGTCGGTGCGGTGAACAGCGCCTTGACGCCGTATTCGGCACAGACTCGCCACAGCGCGCCCGCATCGGGGGTCATGATGGGTTTGCCTTCATAAACCACCGTGGTGCAGCCCTGCAGCAGCGGGCCGTAGACGATGTAGGAGTGACCGACCACCCAGCCCACATCCGACGAGGCCCAGAATACATCGCCCGCCTCCAGGTTGTAGATCGCCTTCATGCTGTATTTCAAGGCGACCGCATGACCGCCGTTCTCGCGCAGCACGCCTTTGGGCTTGCCTGTAGTGCCTGAGGTATAGAGGATGTACAGCGGGTCTGAGCCTTTTACCGGCGTGCAGCCGACCGCCTGTGCCGCGGCAAGCTGCGATGCCCAGTCGCAGTCGCGGCCTTCAGTCAGGGGTGCCGTGCATTGCGGACGCTGAAAGATCACGCAGTGTTGCGGTTTGTGTGTGGCAAGATCGATGGCTTTGTCGAGCAGCGGTTTATATTCCACCACGCGTTTGATCTCGATGCCGCAGGAGGCGGACAGGATGACTTTCGGCGTGGCATCATCGATGCGCAGCGCAAGTTCAGGGGGAGCGAATCCGCCGAATACCACCGAGTGTATCGCGCCCAGACGGGCCACTGCCAGCATCGCAATCACCGCCTCCGGTATCATCGGCATGTAGATGATCACCCGGTCGCCCTTGGTAACGCCGAGATTTGCCAGCATGCCGGCGGTGCGCGCGACCACATCGGTGAGCTCCCGGTAGCTGTAACGGGCCTTGGTGCTGGTGACAGGGGAGTCGAAGATGAGCGCGGTCTGCTCGCCCCGACCGCTGTTGACGTGATGATCGAGCGCCATGTAGGCGGTATTCATCTCGCCGTCACCGAACCAGTAGCCCAAGCCGTCACTGTCCAGACTCAGGATCTGTTCGGGGAACTTGTACCACGCAAGATCTCTCGCCTGCTCGCGCCAGTAGCCTTCCGGATCATTCATTGAACGGTCATACTCTGTTTGGTAGCTCATCCCGATATCCCCTATTGTCGTGCTGCTTAATTGATGCTCAGCATCCCCATGAATTCATTGACCGGCGTGCTCTCCAGTTTTTCCTTGTTAAGGCACAGTTCCATGATGGACTGAGCCTTATGCTCGGGGAAACGGGTGCGCAGATTGGACAGGAATTTTTGCTCCAGCACCGGGATGCCCTCGCTGCGGCGGCGACGATGGCCGATCGGGTATTCCACTTCGATCTTGCCTGTGCTGCTGCCGTCGTTGAAAAACACTTCAATCGCATTGGCGATGGAACGCTTGTCCGCTTCCAGATATTCGCGGCTGTAGCGCGCATCCTCGACGATCTCCATCTTGTCGCGCAGCTGATCGATGACGGGATTTTGCATATGGAAGCTGTCCTCGTAGTGTTCCGCAACCAGATCGCCGAATGCCAGCGGTACCGCCACCATGTACTGCAGGCAGTGGTCGCGGTCGGCCGGATTGGCCAGGGGGCCAACCTTGGAGATGATGCGGATCGCCGATTCGTGGGTGCTGATGACGATGCGGCTGATGTCCTGCAGGCGGTCTTTTACCTGAGGGTAGAGGCGCACTGCCGCTTCGCAGGCGGTCTGTGAATGGAACTCGGCCGGGAAGGAGATCTTGAACAGCACGTTTTCCATCACATAGGAGCCGTAAGGCTGATCAAGTGCGAAACGGCGCTCGGCTTCCGGCTTTAACTTTTGGTCCTTGTTGGTCTTGGAGAACAGCACATCGTAAAAACCCCACTGCGGGGCGGTCAGCACACCGGGTATGCCCATTTCTCCTGCCATGGTCATCATGGCTAAACGCACCGCGCGCGAAGTTGCATCCCCGGCCGCCCAGGATTTTCTAGAACCCGCATTGGGAGAGTGGCGGTAGGTGCGCAGTGCCTGGCCATCGACGAAGGCCTGGGACAGGGCATCGATCACCTGCGATACGCTGCCGCCCAGCATACGGGTCACCACGGCGGTTGAGGCGACCTTGACCAGAATCACATGGTCCAGACCTACGCGGTTAAAGCTGTTTTGCAGCGCCAGTACGCCCTGAATTTCATGCGCCTTGATCATGGCGCTCAGCACTTCGCGCATCGTCAGAGCAGACTTGCCTTCTGCCACCCGGCAGCGTGTAAGATAATCCGCCACAGCCAGGATGCCGCCCAGATTGTCGGAAGGATGGCCCCATTCAGCCGCGAGCCAGGTGTCGTTGTAGTCCAGCCAGCGTATCATCGCACCGATGTCCCAGGCCGCTTTCACGGGATCCAGTTCATGCGAGGTGCCGGGTACGCGGGCGCCGTTGCGCACCGTGGTGCCCGGTACGAGCGACCCTAAATGCTTGGTGCATTCTGGAAAGCGCAGCGCCAGCAGGCCGCAGCCCAGGGTGTCGATCAGGCAGTTGCGTGCGGTCTCAAAAGCTTCACTCGATTCGATCTCAACTTCACAGACGTATTTTGCGATATCCACCAGCACCTGATCGGGTGCCGGGCGGTTGTTCATTTCTACATTTGCACTCATTTTTTATCCTTAACGATTTTCAATGGGATTCCAGGCCAGATTTTCAGGGCCGGTGTAATTGGCGCTGGGCCTGATGATTTTGCCGTCGGCGCGCTGCTCTATCACATGTGCGCCCCAGCCGGTCACGCGCGAGATGACAAACAACGGCGTGAACATCTCGGTGGGTACGCCCATCATGTGATACGAGACGGCGGAGAACCAGTCCAGATTGGGGAACATTTTTTTCAGATCCCACATCACGCTCTCCAGACGCTCCGCGATGCTGTATAGCCGCATCTGACCTTCTTGTTGCGCCAGTTGATGCGCCACCCGTTTGATCACCTCGTTGCGCGGGTCGGCGATGGTGTAAACGGGGTGACCGAAGCCGATCACGATCTCTTTTCGCGCTACGCGCTCGCGGATATCCGCTTCCGCCTGGTCTGCATCCTGGTAGCGGCTCTGGATGCGGAATGCTTCTTCATTCGCGCCGCCGTGTTTGGGGCCGCGCAATGCGCCTATCGCGCCGGTGATGCAGGAATAAAGGTCGGAATTGGTGCCGGCGATCACGCGTGCGGTGAAGGTCGAAGCATTGAATTCGTGCTCTGCATACAGGATCAGCGAGGTGTGCATCGCGCGCACCCAGGAGGCTTTTGCAGGCTTGCCGTGCAGCAGGTGTAAAAAGTGTCCGCCTATGGAATCATCATCGGTGTTAAGTTCGATCCGCTTTCCGCTGTTTGAAAAGTGATGCCAGTAAAGCAGCATGGAGGCGAAACAGGCCATCAGCCGGTCAATCAGCTCGCGCGCCTTTTCTGCGCTATGCGATTCATCTTCCTGTTCGCAGCTGCCAAGCACGGAGCAGCCGGTGCGCATCACGTCCATAGGATGAGCATTGGCAGGTATCGCTTCCAGCGCCTGTTTGACCGCAACCGGTAAATCGCGCAGCGCCTTGAGCTTGGCCTTGTAGACCCGAAGTTGTTCTGCGGTTGGCAACGTGCCGTGGATCAGCAGATGGGCGATTTCCTCGAATTCGGCTGTTTCGGCAAAGTCGAGTATGTCGTAGCCGCGATAGTGCAGATCGTTGCCGGTGCGGCCGACCGTGCAGATCGCGGTATTTCCGGCTATGGTGCCCGACAGCGCGACGGATTTTTTAGGTTTGGGGGTTGCGAATTCTTCTGCCATGTTTTTCTCCCTGATGAAGTTATTCGGCGCCTTTTTCGGTAAACAGCTGATCCAGTTTTTGTTCAAATGCGTGGTAACCCAGATAATCGTAGAGTTCCATGCGCGGCTGCATGGAGGCTAATACCTGAGATTGAGTGCCGTCGGCCAGGATGTGCTGATACACATTCAGCGCGGCCCGGCTCATCGCCCGGAATGCCGAGAGCGGATAGAGCGCGAGCTTGACGCCGACCGAGGCGAGCTCTTCGGTGGTGAATAGCGGGGTTGCGCCAAATTCGGTGATGTTGGCCAGCACCGGCACGGAAACGGCGCGGGTGAACTGCTGATATTGCTCAAGCGTGATCATCGCTTCGGGAAATATCATGTCCGCACCGGCTGCCACGCAAGCCTGCGCCCGCTCGATCGCCGAACTCATGCCTTCGACTGCCAGCGCATCGGTGCGCGCCATGATCACGAAATCCGGATCGCAGCGGGCATCCACCGCCGCCTTGATGCGGTCGACCATCTCGCTCATGGACACGATGGCCTTGTTGGGCCGGTGCCCGCAGCGTTTTTGCATGACCTGATCTTCGATGTGAAAACCGGCCGCCCCCGCCTGCGCGATCTCGCGGGTGGCACGGGCGATGTTGAAGGAGCCGCCCCAGCCGGTGTCGATGTCGACCAGCAGCGGCAGCGAACTTACCGCAGTGATGCGGCGGGTGTCTTCGCAAACATCGTGCAAGGTGGTGATGCCCAGATCCGGTATGCCAAGCGATGAGGCCGCTACGCCGCCGCCCGACAGATAAAGCGCTTTGTGCCCGCTTTTCTCGGCGAGGATTGCGCAGTAGGCATTGACTGCGCCGACGACCTGCAAGGGGTGGTTTTGTGCTACTGCCTGACGCAGTTGTTGCCCTGCTGATTTCATGCTTTCCCCGTTATGTTCCGCCATGCGCCCTGTATGTGTCTTTTCATCAGCATCTCG
>CAYPIG010000044.1:0-24574 GCA_964410705.1 uncultured Gallionella sp. | reverse complement strand
CCAGCACCATTTCGACCACGTCCATGGTCTCTTCGTCGGTGACGCGCATCCCCTGAATGAAGTGTCCCTGCTTACCAACGCGCTTTAACAGTTCATTGATCTGAGGACCGCCGCCGTGAACCACCACCGGATTCATGCCGACCAGTTTGAGCAGCACCACGTCACGCGCGAAACCTTCCTGCAACGCCGGGTCGGTCATCGCATTGCCGCCGTATTTGATCACGATGGTCTTGTCAAAAAAACGCTGGATATAGGGCAGCGCCTCGGACAGGACTAGGGCTTTGAGTTCAGCAGTAGCTTGAGACAACGGCATGGTCTTTCCTTAATTGATTTACCGGGGATTTTACACCAGAAGAAAACGCACCGGGATGTAACGGATTTAATGGTGCATATGATGAGCTATCAGCGGCCTTATTTCCGCCTTGACTTCGACGTTCAAGGCAGCTTTGTCAGCCGTCCTGATATTCAACGTCAGCGGCAGGCTCTCACCCGCTTTTAACGGCGCGGTCAATCCGATCAGCATCAGATGATACCCCTGCTCACCCAGGGCGAGCCGTTTTCCGGCCGGCAGATCAATGAACTGAACTTCGCGCATTTTCATCACCCCGTTTTCGTGGGTCATGCGGTGTATCTGGAAAATTTTACAGCCGGGGCTGGAAAAACCGGTCAGTTTCGCATCGGTTGAGCTTAAGATGACCAGATCGACCATGGCAGCGTCCTGCCCCGGCGCAGTGGCGCGCGCCCAGACACCATCAACTTGTATGCCAGCAAAAACATTCATGCTCAACAGCAGCGTGCAGGACAATATGCAAAACCTGAAAAAATTGCTCATCTTCAATTTTCCGTCAGAATAAAAGCGCCGATTATACCTGCGATGTCAGGCTCTACGGCATGCTCGAAACAATCCGTTTTTCAAAATCGGCAAGCGGCACCGGCTTGCTGAATAAATATCCCTGAAAACACCCGCAGCCACGCGCCTTGAGCAATTCGAACTGCTCGCGTGTCTCCACGCCCTCGGCGACAATTTTCATCTTCAGTTCCTGAGCCAATACGATGATGGTTTTAACGATACTCTCATTTTCCACATTGCCAATCAGATCTCGCACAAAGGACTGATCGATCTTGAGCTCATCCAGAGGCAGCCGCTGCAAATAGGACAGTGAAGAATATCCGGTACCGAAATCGTCCATAGACAAACCGACCCCCAGTTCCTTGAGTGCACGCATCTTGAATATCGCCTCCCTGACGTCGTCGAGCACTACGCTCTCGGTCAATTCGAGCACCAGCCTTGAAGGATGGATAGAAGACAGATGCAGCACGGAAGCGACCCTGTCCACGAAGTCGCTCTGCTTGAACTGCTTCGCACTGACATTGACAGATAGCTTGATGCGTTCGAATCCGCCCCCCTCCCACTGTTTGAGCTGCATACAGGCCGTTTCCAGCACCCACAATCCAATCGGCACGATATAACCGTTCTCTTCGGCCAGAGGAATAAATTCGGCAGGAGAAATCAATCCGCGCTCAGGGTGATTCCAGCGCAGCAACGCCTCCACGCCGATGGGAGTTTCATCCGCATCCACCTGCATCTGGTAATACAACTCCAGTTCCTTGTTGACCAGGCTCTTGTGCAACAGGGCTTCGAGTTCAGAGCGATTTTCTATCATCTTCTGCATGGCAGGATCAAAAAATCTCACCGCATTGCGGCCTGCCGCTTTAGCCTGATACATCGCCACATCCGCACGTTTGAGCATCTCCTCCACGGAATCGTCGAGTATGCGGAACATCGTGATCCCGATGCTGGAGGTACAACGATATTCAATTTCGTCCGTCCCGTTCAGTTTGGAAACGGACAGGCGGTAGGGTTCTGCCAGACTGACCAGCAGTTTGTCGGCAAAGGCCTGTGCCTGCGCCACGGCTTTTTCCTCATCGCTGTCCAGATCACCCAGCAGCACGACAAACTCGTCGCCTCCCAGTCTGGACACCGTATCTTCCTGCCTGATGCCCGCACTCAGACGATGCGCGACATCAACCAGCAGATTATCGCCAAAGTCGTGACCCTTGGTATCGTTGAGCGTCTTGAAGTTGTCCATATCGAGGAACATCAGGGCCCCATAGCGACGGTTTCTCGCACACGACGCCAGCGCCAGACGCACCCGGTCGAGCAGCAGTCGCCGGTTGGGCAATCCCGTGAGGGGATCGTAAAAAGCCAGATTGTGTATCTTTTCCTCGGCCTTCTTGTGTGCGGTGATGTCGGAAAAAGCACCGACGTAGTTGGTCACATTCCCCTTTGCATCCAGAACCGCACTGATATTCAGCCAGCAGGGATATATTTCACCGTTCTTGCGCCGGTCCCAGATTTCACCCTGCCAGTAGCGATCCCGTTTGAGCGCTGCCCACATGTCAGCATAAAACTGCACGCCCTGCCTTCCGGAAGAAACGATATTCGGTTTCTTGCCAATCACCTCATCGGGTCGGTAGCCGGTAATCCGCGTATAAGCCTGATTGACCTGCACAATCAGGTTATCAAGATCCGTGACCAGCATGCCTTCCTGAGACTCGAACACCGTTGCGGCAATCCGCAATGACTCGTTGTTTTCCTGCAACTGGCGGCGCTGCTCGTAGAGTTTTAGGAAAACTTGAACCTTGGCCTTCAGGATGTGATCTTCGATCGGCTTGGCCAGATAGTCGGTCGCCCCGGCGACGTATCCTCTGACCTTGTCCACCAGCTCCTTATAAGCTGCCGTCAGAAAGATTACCGGCGTATCGACCGTCCTGGGATCGGCACGCAGTTGCTCGCAAACTTCAAAACCGTCCATCTCAGGCATCTGCACATCGAGCAGGATCAGCGCGTAATCCTCTTCCAGCGACAAACTCAGGGCGTCGAAACCATTGGAGGCTTCGTGCAGCTCCGCATTGACTCCCTTAAGGACGGTACGCAATGCGAACCGGTTGTTGGGATTGTCATCAACCAGCAGAATTTTTGCCTTCATGGCACCTCGTGTACGGATAACAGCAGACTGATGATTTCATCCATACTCGCGACATAGTCGACATCGACCCGCCGTAGCACGGCATTGGGCATAGTCGAAAATTCGCTCTCTTCAGGATCCTGTACGATGGCCAACCCGCCCAGCTGCTTGACATAAGCCATCCCTTCCGCCCCATCCGAGTTGGCACCGCTGAGCAGCACCGCGATCAGTCCGGACTCGAATACTTCGGCCGCACTCTCGAACAAAACATCGATGCTCGGTCGAACCGAACTCACCGGCGCATCAACCGACAGCGCAAAAGTTGGCTGCTCTCGCCCCTCGACCAGCAGATGATAATCGGGCGGTGCAACATAAACACGTCCGCTGCGGATGAGCTCCTTGTCGCTGGCCATGCCCACAGGCAGGCAGCCCCCCTCCCCCAGCATGACCGCGAGGTGGCTTTCATAACCTCCCGGCAGATGAGCCACGATCGCGACCGGCAAGGGATAATCGGCCGGCAATGCCTTGAGTATTCTCTTTGCCAGAGGAATTCCTCCTGCAGAAAAACCTATCACCAGCATCTTATACATGCGGACTCCTTGAAATCAGCTTGCGGTACAGCGTCTCATCCAGCTCTTCAAGATATGGGTGTCTGACCCACAGATCGAAGATCTTCTCGGCTCGGCCCAGCAGCAGATAACCTCCGCGCTCCAGACTCCGCGTCAGCAAATTCAACACGCGCTCCTGAAGAGCGTCTCCAAAATAGATCAGCACATTGCGACAAACCACAAACTGCACTTCCTTGAACACATCATCTTCAACCAGATTGTGCTGTATGAATTCGATGGACTGTTTGAATGTCTCCCGTATCGATATTTCATCAACGCCTCGTTCGACAAAATAACTGTCAAAATCGCCAACTCCCCCGGATGCCCGATAGTTCTCACGCCAGGCATCCATGCTGCGCCTGGGCCAGCAGCCGTTCTGTGCTTCGCGCAAAAAAGCCGGATTGATGTCAGAAGTAAAAATCCGGGATTTCTTCAGCAACCCGCTCTCATGCAACAGGATGGCCAGCGTATAGGTTTCCTCGCCTCTTCCGCACCCCACCTGCCAGATATTGATCCAGGGAAAACTGTCCAGATGCGGCAGCACCTCGTCCCTTACTTTTTTCCATACCAGCGCATCCCGGAAAAACTCGGAAGTCGGCACCGAAATGCTGTTGATCAGGGTTTGCGCGACGGCCTCGTCGTAAAGCATCACCGGCAACAACTCGGAGAGGTGTTTGACGCCGAAATAGCCGGTCAGCGCCTTAAGCCTCCGTTTGAGCGACGCCCTCGCATAGCCGGTAAAATCATAACCGTAGCGAAGCTTGAGCGCACTGAGCAACAGTTCGAGTTCCACCCCTTCTATGTTGTGATTTTTCCATTTCACCAGCGGCATCAGATCCCCTTGAGCAACGTCAGCAGCTTGTCTATCTCGACGGGCTTGGCCAGATAGGCGCTCGCACCTGCCTGCATGCACAGCTCGTCATCTCCCTGCATCGCTTTGGCGGTGATCGCGATGACAGGAAGGTCGGCATAGCCCTGCCCGCGAATTTCCCGTATCAGCGCATATCCGTCCATCTCAGGCATCATGATATCGGTCAGCACCGCATCAAAATGCTGCTGCCCGAGCAGCTCCAGCGCCCGCGCGCTGTCCGCCGCAACTTCCGTCACATACCCCTTGCCGCGCAGCGCCCGGGTCAGCGCAAAAAGATTGCGCGCATCATCGTCCACCAGCAGCAGCTTCTTACCCGAGTGACTTTCCGGGGCTGAAATTATTTTCGCACTCGCATCCAGGTTGACCGCCAGCAGCACCTCTTCGCGCAACCTGTCGTTTTGTGCGCTCTTATTGACGATGCATTCGGCCACTTCCTTGAGTTCGAACACCTCGGCCTCACTGAGCTCACGCGCGGAATAAACCACCACAGGCGGCGGATTGAGCATGTGGCGCGCCTTTTTAAGCCATTCGAAACCGGTCATATCGGGCAGTTTCAGATCGAGTATCACCGTATCAAATCTCCCCGCCTCGAGCAGGCTCAGTGCATCCTGGCCGGTGTGCGCGGTCTGAATTTCAAACCGGTCCTGCTCAAACAGCGTGTGGATAGCCTTGATATCAACCTGACTGTCATCAACCAACAGCAGTTGCTTATTGCGCTCAGGGATGCCCGTCATAGACTTTATCGCCGCAGAAATGGTGTCACGCGTCACCGGTTTTTTCAAAAAGCCGAGTGCGCCCAGCACCTTGGCCTCACCGCTGTCCTGAGCGCCGGACATGATATAAACGGGAATACCGGTGGTTTTCTGATCGCCTTTCAACATCCGCAACAGCTCCATGCCGCTCATATGCGGCAAGCCCAGATCGAGCAAAATGCCGGTCAGCGAAATCCGGGCGATTTCGACCAGCGCAGCTTCTGCCGATTCAACGCACACGGGGTTAAATCCCAGCGCCTTGATCATGCGGGCGAGTATCGCCGACAGACGGGTATCATCCTCGACCACCAGGACGCGTCCCCCTTCAGTCTCCTGCTCGACATTGGCTGCGACTTCAACGGGATCAGACAGTTCGGCATACTGGTTGAGCAACCTGACGGTAAAGCAGCTGCCCTTGCCAGGCTCACTGCTGACTTCCAGTTGACCGCCGAGCAGGCTGGCCAGATGTCGGCTGATCGCAAGACCCAGCCCTGAACCGCCGTATTTTCTGCTGGTTGAGCCATCCACCTGATGAAATGCCCCAAAGATATGATCCAGCTTGTCGGCCGGTATGCCTATTCCCGTATCACGCACCTCGAACAGCAAATCGGCATTTTTCCGGCTGACTGCCACCCGCACCGCGCCGCTGTCGGTAAACTTGATCGCGTTGGACAGCAGATTCGACATTACCTGAGTGAGTCTCTGCCTGTCGGTGGTGATTGTTTCAGCGACGGCAGCATCCACATTGATCTCAAAATTGAGTTTTTTCTTGTCAGCCTGAGGCAAGAAGATCCTGCGCAGATAGACGAGCAGATCATCCAGCCTGAAAGTTTCCTTAAGCAAAACCAGCTTGCCCGCTTCAATCTTGGACAAATCCAGAATGTCGTTGATCAGCGTCAAAAGCTGCGTGCCGCTTTCACTGATGACCGAGGCGGATTCGATCTGATCAGGGGTCAGGTTGTTGCCCGCATTTTCTGCAAGGTCGCGCGACAGAATCAGCACGCTGTTGAGCGGCGTGCGCAACTCATGAGACATATTAGCCAGGAACTCTGACTTGTACTGATTGGCGCGCTGTAAATCTTCGGCCTTGCTCTTGGCCTCGGCAAGCACTTCATTGAGCTGTATGCTCTGTGATTCTAGAATCTGGTTCTTGTGCTGCATTTCCTCCTGCTGCGCGCGCAACTCTTCCTGATTGGCTTTTAGCTCCTCATTCTGCGCCTTCATCTCCTCAGCCTGACTGCGCAACTCTTCTGTCAGCGCCCGCATCTCTTCATTGCTCCGCAACAACTCGTCCTGCTGCTCTTTGAGCCTGGCGTCAGCCTTATTCTTTTCGGTCACATCCCGTGCCGCCGCAAAAATACCGGCAACCTCACCTTCCGCATCGCGAAAGACGCTGGCGTTATAGAGCACCTCGGTGATTTTTCCGCTGCCATGCCGGATCGCCAGCGGATAGTCCTTGACATAACCCTGTGTGAACACCTGTTTGTAGCCGGTCTTGGCTTTTTCAGGGTCGGTAAAATAATCCGAAAAATCGCTGCCTATCAGCGACTCGCGCGCCACTCCCGTGACATTTTCGGTGGCGTTATTGACATCCATGATGCGCCCATCGATACCGATGGTGACCAGAGGATCGAGACTGGCTTCGATCAGGCTGCGCGCATACAGAGCATTGGTGCGCAAAGCCGCTGACTTTTCGCGAGTTTCCTCAAGCAACGCGAGATTGTGTTCGGCAGCCTGAAGATTGGCCAGGTGCAGCCCCAGCGCGCTGCACGCCATCTTCAGGAACTCATGTTCGACCGGAGTGAGCGCTTTGGTGGCTGCCAGTTCCAGCACGGCAAGCACTTCGTCCTTGTGGGCAATCGGATAGAGTATCAGTTCCTGAGGAGGAAACTCGGTCAGCCCGCTGCTGATCAAAGACAAGCCTGACGGAACCGGTGAAACCACCAGTGACTGATTATCTCTGGCACACTGCCCGATCAGACCGATGCCGGACTCGAATGAATCCGATGTCTGAGAACGCCTTGCCAGTCCGTGAGAACCGATCCGCCTGTAGGCATTATCGATGAACAGGTAAATCGCGCCGACCGGCACATTCAGCCGATCGCAAAGATGATGCAGCAGGCTGTCCGCCGCCTTCTCCAGACTGCTTTGAGCCGAAACGGCACCGGTGAGCGCTGTGACATTCTCGGAGATCCAGTGATCGTGTTCCACCTGCTGCGTCATCTCGCGAAAAGCCTCTGCAGCCTTGGCCATCTCGCCGATTTCATCGCGCCGTTCAAGATTCGGCACGACAGCCGCCTCCCCAACTGCCAGTTTTGCAAGCGCATCGCGCAGCGCAAACAGGGGGCGGGTGATGCTGCGTGCGCCCCACACCCCGGCTGCCAGCGCCAGCACCGCCAAAAAAGCTCCCGTCAGCAGCAACAGGCTGCGCAAGCGGTAGAATTCTTCCAGCACTTCGGACTGATCGATCTTGGCGATCACCCCCCACCGAGGTTTATCGCCTATGGTAGATTCAGCATAAAAGGGTCTGACAGGCTCAAAAGCGACCTGCACGTCCATGCCGCGATAATCGACCAGCATTTCTATCCCAGACTTACCCTCCAGAACCTTGCTCACCGCCGCGGTCTTGAGTTGCGTTCCCAATATCGAACTTTCCTTGCGGAAACGCGAATCGGTCAGCATCCAGCCGTCCTTGCCCACCACGAAGGTTTCGCCACTCTGCCCCAGCCCCGTCGTATCCTTCATCAGCTCGTTGATCTGCTGAACCGGCAGCTGTATCGCCACCACACCCAGAAACAACTTTTTTTCCCGGTCAAATACCGGCATGGCCAAAAAAGCTGCCGGCTTGTTTTCGGAAGGGGCATAGTGTTCAAAATCGGCAAAACTCATCACTCCGGGGACCGCCCCTTGAAGCAGAGGCATCACCGCGCGCGCCAACCCGCTTTCCTTCCAGGGACCGGTTTTCAGGTTGGTCGCAAAATCACTCTCTTTGAGCAGGCTAAACAGCACATTGCCCTCGGGATCGATGAGAAACATGTCATCCCAGCCGTAGGTGTCATGCCTTTTCTGAAAAAACAATTCAGTCTCAGCGTGAGCCCGGTCATAGTCTGAGCCTGCCATCGGAGTAATTGCGTTGCGACCACCCCTGACTGCCGGATAATTCTGTTGCAGCAGAACCTGAGCATTTTTTCCCAGCTTGGCATATCCCTGACTAAGCGATGCAAGGTTATCCGCTGTTGTTGAAGCTCCCGCCAGTACGTGCATCTGGCGGCTGGTCGTCTCAAGATGACGCTGCAACGCGCTGTGCCTGGCCTGCAACACGGCGGAGAGTTTTTCCTTCGCGTCGTGTTCGAGCGCGTCGCGTATCAGATAAGTTGAAACCAATAGCGCAACCGTCATTGCAACGGTGACCATGGAAATCGATATCAGCGACAATCTGGATTGTATCTTCACCATTCCTCCTCAAGCCGGGCCCTGAGATACCCGCCTTGTGATTCTATCACCGAAAGAGCGAGATTATCCCTGCTTTAACAGGGATATTAGGCGCGTCGGAAATCTTCGCTAAAAACTGCGGCGAAATGTCGCACCCCGCGGCAAAGCCACAGCGATTACAATCTCACCATGAATTTATTTATCTCTCAGCCAGGTCACGTACAACTGCGCCGTTTGGTCAATTTGCGCAGCGTCGCAGTGGCAGCGCAGACCATCACCATGCTGTGCGTCTGGAAAATCCTGGAACTGGAACTTAACTGGCTGCCGATGTCAGCCTGCATCGCCAGCCTGGCACTCATCAACCTGTTCACTTATTTGCGGCTGGGCAGCCACCGCGCCGTTACCAATCTTGAGCTGTTCTGCCAGCTGGGCATCGATGTGTTCGCCCTGAGTTTTCTGCTTTATTACTCGGGCGGCTCAACCAATCCCTTTGTCTCACTCTACCTGCTGCCGCTGGTCATCGCCGCCGCCACCCTGCCCTCGCGTTACACCTGGGGGATGGCGGCTCTGACCACCGCCTGCTACAGCGCACTGATGGCCTATCATGTCCCATTACCTCACAACCATCAGGACATGGACAACGCCTTCAACACCCATGTGCTGGGCATGTGGCTGGGCTTTGTCATCAGCGCGGTAGTCGTGGCCTACTTTGTGGTCAAAATGGCACAGGCCGTACGCAGCCGCGACAAGATGCTCGTCAAGGTGCGTGAAGAGATTCTGCGCAACGAACGTATCGTGGCTCTTGGCACACAAGCCGCGGGCGCTGCGCACGAGTTGGGCACCCCGCTCTCCACCATGGCGGTGGTGATAGGCGAATTGCAACAGGGTGTCGATCAGAGCGAACTGAACGAAAGCCTTAGCCTGTTGAACGATCAGGTGCGGGGCTGCCGCCACATTCTGGACAAGATGATGCTCAACGCGCAGGGCAGCAGCACCGTACAGCGAGCCGATGACCTGATGACTGAAATACTCGACGAATGGCAGCTGTTGCGCCCCGCCGCGCAATATCGCTATGATGACAAGCCGCTGGATGCACGGGTCAATACCGATGTCACCCTGCGGGCGGCGCTGCTAAATCTGCTCAACAACGCTGCCGATGCCAGCCCCGAATTGATCGAGATCACCAGCCGCTGCGATCCGGCCAGTTTTACCCTGGAAATACGAGATTTCGGCCCGGGCCTGAGCGATGAAATCGCGCAGCATGCAGGCTCCGCCTTCTTCACCACCAAGGCGGAGGGGCGCGGACTGGGGCTGCTATTGGCCAATGCCACCATAGAGCGACTGGGCGGTACGGTCAGGTTATACAACCGTGAGGACTCTGGTGCGACCACCGAACTCACCTTGCCCGTATGCAGGAGTGCAACAGCATGATCGCAGAAGAATCAGCCTCACTGTTGCTGGTCGATGACGACGCGACTTTTTGCAGGGTGCTGAAAACCGCACTGACCCGGCGCGGCTTTTGCGTCAGCGTCGCGCACAGCGTGGAGGAAGCGCTGCCGCTGGCGGCCGAAAATCCGCCTGAATATGCGGTAGTGGACATGAAGATGAAAGGTGCACCCGGACTGGTGCTGGTCAAGACTCTGCACGAACTGGATCCCAACACGCGCATCGTGGTGTTAACCGGTTACGCCAGCATCCATACGGCGGTGGAAGCCATCAAGCTGGGTGCCACGCAATATCTGGCCAAGCCTGCCAACGCCGACGAAATCGTCGCCGCCTTCAGTCATCAGGCGAACGGCAATGTCGTGTTTCACACGCCGGCGACCAATATCGAAAATCTGGAATGGGAACACATACAACGCGTACTGCAGGAACACGGCAACAACATCTCGGCGACCGCCCGCGCACTGGACATGCACCGCCGAACATTGCAAAGAAAGCTCAACAAGCCGCCACCGGGCTTGAAATAAAGCTTAAAAAGGCGACGGGGCACAGCCCGTCGCCGCAGGGTTTACATCAGCACGGTCGGACGGAAATCCACTTTGGATTCACGACCCACCAGGATTTTTTGTACGCCGATACGCGATTTGGTATTGATCAGGATAGGCGCGGAAATATTGGCAAACATGTTGGCCGCTGGCATGATGTTGCCGCTTTGTGGAACCACGTTTTTAGCCGACAAAGTCGTCAGAACCAGAATATCGTTCGGGTCTTCCAGTTTGAGTTCTGCCACTTCGCTGTCCGAAAGCACCAGATCGTAGTTGAAACCGAACAGATTAGGTTCGGTCAGTGAAAGCGAGACGCTTTCATCATCCACCGACTGCAAGTGCAGGACCACACCGCTCACCATTTCACCTTTGTCATTGATCTCATGAAACAAAGTCCAACGGGTACTGGTTTCGAAGCCGGGAATTCCTCTAGGAAACGTAATAATTCGTGCAGGATCAACTTCCAGTTCACCAAATCGCGTGTTCAATTTAATAGTGTCCATATCAGCTCCCTCAGTTAGATTGAAATAACAACTCACCAGATCGTATCTTCCACGCAAAACAGTGTAAATGTAAAGGCCTTTTTCGTCCTTTTTTGTCCTGATGCAGTACAGCGCCGAAGTTTCGGCAAATTAGCCCGCCTTCCATCCATCGATCAGGCGCTCAAACTCTGCCAGCGCAACCGGACGCCCGAATAAATACCCCTGGAATGTGCTGCATCCCAGTTCGATCAAAGAGGGTATCTGCGCCTGCTCCTCCACCCCTTCCGCAATCACCTGGTAACCAAAATTACGCGCCATTCCCACGATAGTCTGCACCATCATCGCATCCCCCGGATCGGTCAGAATATCCCGCACAAACGACTGGTCTATCTTCAGTTGGCTGATAGGCAGACGCTTGATGTATTGCAAGGAGGAGTAACCGGTACCGAAATCATCCATTGAAAAGTGCACACCGATCCGGTTTAGCTCGCTCATCTTCAGGATCGCCTCTTCGACGTCTTCGAGCACCAGATTCTCAGTCAATTCAAGTTCCAGCCTGGCAGGATTCGCCCCGCTGGCGGCCAGAATGGCTTTGACCTGCTGCACAAAATCAGGCTGATGAAACTGCACCGGGCTGACGTTGACGGCCAGATGCATAAGGCTCAATACGGGATGCGCCTCCCAGGCCTTGAGCCGTGCGCAGGCGCTCTCCAGCACCCAGCAGCCGATGGGGATGATCAGTTTGGACTGTTCGGCCAGAGGAATGAACTGAGCGGGGGAAACCATGCCCAACACAGGGCTGTTCCAGCGCAACAACACTTCCGCGCCCAGCAGGGTATTGGCCTGATTGGTCTGCACCTGATAATACAATTCCAGTTCGCCGTTCGCCAAAGCCTGACGCAAGGCCCGCTCCATCAGAGTGCGGGCCTCCAGCACCGCCTGCATCGCCGGTTCGAAAAAACGCACCAGATTTCGCCCGCCATCCTTGGACTGATACATCGCAAGATCCGCGCGCTTAAACAGTTCTTCGGCTTCTATCTCTGCACCGTTGAACAGTACCACGCCGATGCTGGAGGAGCTTTCGTGGGCATAATCTGCGACATGGTAGGTCTGCGACAGCGAGGCGCGTATTTTCTCCGCGATCACGGACGCCTGAATACTGGCATCATCGGCATTGGCACTCAGGCCTTCGAGCAACACCACGAATTCATCGCCACCGAAACGGGCCACGCTGTCGACATCGCGCACACAGACTGAAATACGGCGCGCAACCTCGATCAGCATCTTGTCGCCGTATTCATGCCCCTTGGTGTCGTTCAGCACCTTGAAGTGATCCAGATCGAGAAACATCAGCGCCCCGCAATGACGGCTGCGTGCGCTCTGCGCCATGGCCACATGCAACCGGTCCAGCAGCAAACGCCGATTAGGCAAATGCGTCAATGGATCGAAATAGGCCAGGTTGTAAATCTCCTCTTCGGCTTTTTTACGCCCGGTGATATCGACGAACACCGCCACATAATGGCTGATTTCATCCCGGTTTTTTACTGCGGTAATCGTCAGCCATTTCGGATAGATTTCGCCGTTTTTACGCCTGTCCCAGAGCTCCCCGGACCATTTCCCGTCCCGGTTGATCTCGTCCCACATCGCACGGTAAAAGTCGGCGTCATGCCTGCCGGAGCTCAGTAGTTTGGGGTTTTTTCCTATCACCTCGTCCTGACTGTAGCCGGTAACAACTTCGAAGGCGTGGTTGACCCTGACGATATTTGCATGCCTGTCCGTCACCAGTATGGCTTCCTGAGTCTCAAAGGCCACCGCTGCTATGTTCAACTGCAAAGCGGCTTCTTCTCTCTCGCTCACATCCTGCACCGTACCGGCCGAGCGCACCGCAATTCCCTGTTCGTCAAACTCACTGAAACAGCGCTCTTCTACCCACTTGATCCGGCCATCGGGCATCAGCAGACGATGCGTGATCTGATAGGGCTGTTTGTTTGCCAGGGAATCAAGATAAGCTCGATGTACCGCCTCGCGATCCTCAGGATGAATGCAGTCCAGAAAAACCTGATAGGACGGGATAAAATCCGCACCGTTCAGTTCAAAGATGCGAAACACCTCATCGGTCCAGATCAGCCGGTCCGAGCGCAAATCCAGCTCCCAACTGCCGAAATGACCGATCTTTTGCGCCTCCACCAGCCGCTCGTGCTGCTTTTTCTGAAAAGCGATATTTTCCGACATCCGCTCGGCCATGACATCGAAGGAGCGAGCCAGCTCGCATAGCTCGCCACTGCCCGTCAGCCCGGCACGTGCGCTGTAATCCCCCGCCGCGAGGCGCCCTGACACATCCACCAGCAGATTGACACGACGGGTGACCAGAATATGCAACAACAAGCCGACCAAAGCCGCCGCGAACAGCGAAATTGCGGTGATGACCAGCGCCTTGTCAGCACTTTCAATCTTCGCAATACTCAGCTTATGGCCGATGTCGTATTCGACATACAGCATTCCCGAGACCTTTTCCAGACCGCCCTGCTTATACCGGATAATCAGCGGAAAATAGCCCTGCAACAGGGTTTTTTCAATGCCGTTAAAGTCCTGCCGACTGACGCCGCCTGCCAGCACCTGCACCGAGACAGCCTCGTCGTAAGATGAAAATTCGGCCGCCCTCTCCGCTTTCCAGCTGTATCGGTTGGCCATCAGTACGCGATGCTGCTCATCCACCAGCATCAGGCTGCGTATACCGGGATAGGTCGCGACAATAGAAAGGTTCAGCAGCGCCTCCTGCTCATCGCCTACTGTCAGCCGGTTGTAAAGCGCATTTTGCAGGCTGCCCATCTGCAGCGTCACTTCGGAAATGGCGGCCTTCTGGATCGTCAATAGATCGCTGCGATTGTCGTGCAGATAAATCAGGTACGAGCTGCAAAGTGATACGATCAGCAGGATGAACGAGATGAGATAGGAGAGTCTTTTTTTCATTGTTTAAGGCAGGCTCCCAGGTTCTCATCCAGCGCCGGGCGTATATCCACCTTGCGTTTAAGCTGCCCCTCCTTCATCATCACATCGACCAGATTCGCGGCTGGCAATGCGATAGCAGGCGCTTTGCCGGCGAGCAGGCGCAAATTCTCGGACATATCCGGCGTGGTAATACCGCTTACCATGGACTGGTATTCCCGCGCACTGACACCCAGCCGCTTGGCTATTCGATTGCTGGCATCTTCAGGGAACTGTTTCATATAGCCTTGCGAGCGAAACCACTGATGTGCGACGTTGCAAACTTCCTTTTTACGCGCCAGATAGACCTCTTCATGCACCACCATCAGATCGAATATCTCATTGGGAATCTGGCTGCTGTCGAAAATCACATGAGCGCCCATCGCGGCCAGCTGTGCCTTATAGGGATCAAAGGTGATGAAGGCATCGGCCTTGCCCTGCCGGTACATTTCAGGATGTTTGTTTTCAGGACTGGGTATGACTGTCACATCCTCACGATTGAGCTTGGCCGCATTGAGCGTGCGGCTCAACATGTAGACCCCCAGCGGAATATTCTCGACGCTGATGCGACGCCCCTTCAGATCGGCCAGCGTGCTAACCTCAGGACGCGCCATCACGGCATCGGCCCCGTTAGAGCCGTCCATCACAAACAATATGCGCAGTTTGACACCGGCAGAGAGCAATTCCAGAGTCTCGTCCAGCGTCAGGGTCGCCATATCGGCAGAGCGGTTGCGAAAGGACTCCAGCGTGATATCCGAAGAAGGCAGTTCAAACACGTTCGCCTCGGGGAGATATCCCAGATCGCGAGCCAGATAGATGGGCTCATAGCCGGGCCAGGGGCTGCTGGCGATCCGCAACGGTTCTGAAGGAACTTTTCCGCAGGAGGCAAGCAAAGCCAGCACAAAAAAAATCATGCCGGTTTGCAACGCACGTTTGATCGAGTGAGCCATGTTTTATCCGTTTTTCAGATTAACGCGCATTATCGCGGAAATCCCCTTTACCGGGGAAGATATAAGAGCCGACAATTTGTTAAATCGACAGGGATTAGGTAGACTGCCAAGCTCTATGCAAGGCGACTTTTCCCATATCTTATTCAGCGACTTGAAAACATGACGGCAACCAGTAGAAAATTGATCGCCATGGTGAGGCGCTGCCGGAGCAGCCTGAATGCGGAAGACCACCGGCAGCGCATCCGCAACGAGCTGCGACAGGTGAGCGGCTTATTGCCGCTGCTGATGAAACGCCGCAATGGAAAAAAATGGAGTTCGGCAGAGCGAGCCCTGTTGCTGCGGGATTTGCGCACCCTTTCAAGGCTGAGCCCTTACCTGATTCCCATCCTGCTGCCCGGCGGAATCTTCATGCTGCCGCTGGTGGCATGCTGGATGGACAAACGCCGCAATAACAGAACACAGGAATCCGCATCTCCCCTCCCCGGCGAAAAATAAAATTCACGGTTCGATTGCAACTTTTGCAATCTTTCGCTAGTCTCACGCCCGCTTTGAAATAAAACGCATAACTTTAAGGAGCACACTCATGCAATTTCAGAATCAATTCGCGACCACCGCTGGCAGCCTCGCCACCGAACAGAACAAGGTGCTGCGCAACACCTACATGATGCTGGCGATGACCATGGTTCCGACCATATTCGGCGCTTTCATCGGCACATCGATCAACTTCTCGTTCATGCATGAACACCCTATCATGGGCGCGTTGCTAATGTTCGGCGCGATGATGGGTCTGCTGTTTGCCGTGACCGCCCTGCGCAACAGCGTCTGGGGCATCGTCGCATTGCTGGGCTTCACCTTCGTCGCCGGCGTATTCCTGGGCCCCATCCTGCAAGTCGCACTGCACCTTAAAAACGGCGCACAGCTGGTCGGCATGGCCGCAGGCGGCACGGGTCTGATCTTCCTCTCGCTGGCGACCATCGCCACCGTGACCAAAAAAGACTTCAGCTTCATGGGTAAATTCCTGTTCATCGGCGTGGTTCTGCTGATCGTCGCATCGCTGGCCAACCTGTTCTTCGCAATCCCTGCGCTGTCATTGACCATCTCGGCCATCGCCGTGCTGATCTTCTCGGCCTATATCCTGTTCGACATCAGCCAGATTATCCACGGCGGCGAGACCAACTACGTGATGGCGACGCTGACCCTGTATCTGGACATCTACAACATCTTCGTCAACCTGTTGAGCCTGCTGATGGCATTCAGCGGCGAAAAAGATTAACGCACACCAGCTTTAAAAAGGGCGGCCTCATGGTCGCCTTTTTTACGCCCTGCGAGAGCCTTTACTGTAAGATTGCGCAACGAATCAAAAAGGAATCATCATGGGACTGCCTGATCAGAAATTTAGCCTGCAAGCATATCTTGAATGGGAAAACGAACAGCCGGAGCGGCATGAGTTCTATCGCGGCGAAGTATTCGCCATGACCGGCGGCAGAAGATCGCACGGGCGAGTGACCGCCAATCTGGTCAGGCACCTAGGCAACCAGTTGGCAGGCACACCTTGTCAGGTATTTTCTGAATCCATGAAGGTGCAGATCAGCGATGACACCGTGCTTTATCCCGATATTTTCGTCACCTGCGACCGGCAGGATTTACAGACCGAGATGATATTTCGCGCGCCCATTCTGGTGATCGAGGTGCTCTCTCCCTCCACACAGGCCTACGACCGTAGCCAGAAATTCGCGCTCTACCGCCGCCTGCCCAGCATGAAAGAGTATGTGCTGATAGACCCGGAAACCCGCCGCGCCGAGGCTTTCCGCATCAACGGCGATGGCCTGTTCACACTGTACGATATGAGCGAATCGGAAACACTGATACTTGCCAGCATAGACTGCAAGGTCGCCATGACGGATGTTTTTGCGGGGATCGATATCGCGTAATGCTGCGACTACCGATTGCGATTCATTCAGGATTAGAAACACAATAAATCACTCATCGGCCTCTTCGAGGCCGATTCAATATCAGACAGAACATGCTGCCATCCATAGAACACCGTCTCGCTTCAGAACTTTCCGCCAAACCCGCTCAGATCACCGCCGCTATTCAGTTGCTCGACGAAGGGGCGACCGTGCCGTTTATCTCGCGCTATCGCAAAGAGGCGACCGGCGGGCTCGACGATAGTCAACTCCGGATGCTGGAGGATAGGCTGGGGTACTTGCGCGAGCTCGAAGCGCGCCGCAAGACCGTTATCGATGCCATCACCGAGCAGGGCAAGCTGACCCCGGTTTTGCTCGATGCCATCTCTCATGCGGCGGACAAGACCCAACTGGAAGACCTGTATCTTCCCTACAAATTAAAACGCAGAACGCGCGCGCAGATCGCCCGAGAAGCAGGGCTTGAAGCATTGGCCGATGCGCTGCTATCGAACCCGTCGTTAAACCCGGAAGCCGAAGCCGCCAACTATCTGAAAGCCGCCTTCACGACCGAACAAGGAGACAATCCGGGCGTAGCCGACACAAAATCAGCGCTCGATGGTGCACGTCAAATCCTGATGGAGCGCTTTTCGGAAGACGCCACTCTGCTGCAATCGTTGCGGGAATATATGCAGGATCACGGCGTGATCGAAGCTCGTGTCATTGAAGACAAAAAGGCCGCCGCTGCCAAATACAGCGATTATTTCGACTATTCCGAATCTATCAAGACCATCCCGTCTCACCGCATCCTTGCGGTGTTGCGCGGACGGCGCGAAGAGCTATTAAACGTACAGCTGCGCCTCGATACGGAAGCGGAAAAACCTGCAATGAGCGCGCCGCACAACCCCTGCGAGATGCGCATCGCAGCCCGCTTCGGCATCAAAAACTTGGGGCGTGCAGCCGATCAATGGCTGTCCGATACGGTGCGCTATACCTGGCGCGTCAAATGCTTTTTGCATCTGGAAACCGAGCTGATGGGCGGCTTAAAAAATCGCGCCGACACGGACGCCATCAACGTGTTCGCTCGCAACCTCAAAGACCTGCTGCTGGCCGCACCCGCAGGACCCCGCGTCACCATGGGGCTGGATCCGGGCGTGCGCACCGGAGTCAAGGTCGCTGTGGTGGACGAGACCGGAAAAGTGCTGGATACCGCCGTGATCTATCCGCACCAGCCGAAGAACGACTGGAACGGCTCGCTGCATACGCTGGCGGGGCTTACAAAAAAGCACCGCGTCTCGCTGATCGCGATCGGCAACGGCACCGCCTCACGTGAGACCGACAAACTGGCACAGGATTTGATCAAGCTGCAACCTGAGTTAAAACTCATCAACGTGGTGGTATCCGAAGCGGGCGCATCCGTTTATTCGGCCTCCGAATATGCATCCAAGGAGTTGCCCGAGATGGATGTCAGCCTGCGCGGGGCGGTCTCCATCGCAAGACGCTTGCAGGACCCTCTGGCCGAACTTGTCAAGATAGATCCCAAGGCAATCGGCGTCGGCCAGTACCAGCACGATGTTGGCCAGAGCCAGCTTGCGCGCTCGCTGGATGCCGTGGTGGAAGACTGCGTAAACGCCATCGGCGTGGATGTGAATACCGCCTCCGCTCCCCTGCTCTCCCGCGTTTCAGGGCTCAACAGCACGGTGGCGCAGAATATCGTCGCACACCGCGACAGCCACGGTCGCTTTACCACCCGACAGGCCTTGCTGGAAGTGCCGCGTCTGGGCAAGAAGGCGTTTGAGCAGGCGGCGGGGTTTTTACGCATCATGGGGGGCGCAAATCCGCTGGATGCCTCGACCGTACATCCCGAATCGTATCCGCTGGTGAAAAAAATTCTGGCCGATATCGGGCAGGATCTCAAAAACGTCATCGGCAATAGCGCATTATTGAAGTCGCTCGATCCGGCCAGCTATGTGAGCGAACAGTTCGGCATCCCGACCATCAGCGACATACTGAAAGAGCTTGAAAAACCGGGACGCGATCCGCGCCCCGAATTCGCCACCGCGACTTTCAGGGAAGGCATAGAGCAGATTTCCGATTTAAAGCCAGACATGATACTGGAAGGCGTGGTGACCAATGTCGCGGCATTCGGTGCCTTTGTCGATGTCGGCGTGCATCAGGACGGACTGGTGCATATCTCCGCGCTGTCCGACGCCTTCGTCAAAGACCCGCATACGGTGGTCAAGGCAGGACAAATCGTCAAGGTCAAAGTGCTGGAAGTGGATAGCGTACGGAAACGCATTTCGCTGACCATGAGGCTGACAGATGCGGCACCAAAAACCGTGACGGTGCGCCCTGAGTCGCGCCCCGACAATCGCAAGCAACCCAAAACAGAAAACGTTAAAATTGCGCCTTCGAGTGCCATGGCTTCAGCATTTGCAAAACTGAAGCATTGACGCGCTACAGGCTACAGGCTACAGGCTACAGGCTACAGGCTACAGGCTACAATCAACTAAAAATTCTCAGCGGAGCCTATATGAAACAATCGGAAATCAAATTCACCGTCACCCTGGACGACAACAACATGCCGCAGAAGATAGACTGGAATGCGACCGACGGCGGCGTAGACAGTTCAAGCCGCGCCATCATGCTCTCGGTCTGGGACAGCGATGCGAAAAACACACTGCGCATCGATCTTTGGACCCGCGAGATGATGGTGGATGAGATGAAGCAGTTTTTTCATCAGAATCTGTTGTCGATGGCCGACACGCTGGAGCGCTCGACGGGAGAAAAGGAAGCTGCCAGGGCGATGAAGAACTTCGCTCAGGAATTCGGCGAGCGCATGAATCTGGTGGTGAAAAACCCGTTTTTTGCAGCCAAGGGCTGAGGCTAACCCAGTTTATCGGGACTCAGGCAAAGCGAGGTCAATTCCTCAGGCATCGAGTAATATAGATGTTCATAATTGCCCATCAGCCGGTTTATCTTGTCGTTGGCCAGCCTGAGCTTTTTG
Organism: uncultured Gallionella sp.; assembly: GCA_964410705.1. GTDB lineage: Bacteria > Pseudomonadota > Gammaproteobacteria > Burkholderiales > Gallionellaceae > Gallionella. Next base: position 4,626 of record CAYPIG010000044.1, on the reverse strand, counting down.
AACATCGCCAGCAGCAGCGCCTTGTTCAAATATTTCTGCACGCCCTCGTCGATCTGGTCTATGCCGCTTCTGGGAATTTCAAGCAGGATCACTTCGTCGTCGGCCACCACGGATGCCAGCCGTGAGGTTGCCTTCTGCGCAAAGAAAGCCCCTTCCCCCATACAGTCGCCGCTGCCTATTTTCCCCACCTGTCTGTTCTTGACATAAACCGTCACGGAACCGAACAAAATCACATAGAACGAGCGCATCACATCGCCTTCACTGATGATCCTGTCTCCGGCCTTGAAGGTCGCCATGCGGCTGAACGCGACCAGTCTGTCCAGCTCCTCATCCGGAACAGGATCAAAGAAGGAGCAGGCGCGCATCTCGCTGAACTGATCGGAGATGAAGGCTTCATAATGCTGGGTGAAACTCTCCAGGCTCTTGAGGATTTCTTCGTCAGTATCGGTCATCGCTCCCCCTTTCAAAACAGCGCCATTACGCTTTTGCAAATACCGCAATCGACTCCACATGGGAAGTCTGCGGGAACATGTTCATCACCCCGGCCGATTTGAGCACATAGCCCCGCTGTACCAGTTCGCCCGCATCCCGCGCCAGCGTGGCCGGATTGCAGCTGACATAGACGATCAGTTCAGGCGCGATCACAGGCGTAATGGACTTGACCAGTTCCATCGCCCCGTCGCGCGGCGGATCAATCAGCCATTTGTCGAACTTGCCCAGTGCTGCCAGTTCATCCTCAGTCATCTCGAACAGATTGCGCGCGCGAAACTGCGTATTGCCGGACAGTCCGTTGTGCGCCGCATTTTGCGCCGCGCGTTTAACCAGAGCATCGCTGCCCTCTATCCCCAGCACCTCTGCACCGCTCCTGGCAATCGGCAGGGTGAAATTGCCCAGCCCGCAAAAGAAATCGGCGATGCGCTCTTTCTTTTGCGGGTTTAACAGGCGCATGGCCCGGCTGATCATCACACGGTTGAGCTGGCTATTCACCTGGGTAAACTCACCCGGCGCGAAAGGCATGGTAACCGAAAATTCGGGCAGACTGTAAGACAGGCCGGGGGCATTCAGCGGATAAAAAGGCGTGATAGTCTCAGGCCCCTTGGACTGAAACCAGAACTGCACGCCGTGTTCGTCGGCAAAGGCGCGCAAGGCGGCCTCGTCGCGGGCATTGGGCGTTTCCATGATGCGCAGCACCAGCACATAAACGTGCTCTCCGACCGCGACTTCGATCTGCGGCAATTTTTCCCGTATCGACAAGCCCTCCATCATCGCGGCCAGCGGCTTGATCAGGCTGGCGATCTTGGGCTCCAGTATCTCGCAGCCTTGCATGTCGGCGACGAAACTGCTGCGTTTTTCGTGAAATCCGACCAGCATCTTCTCTTTTTTGATCACATACTTGGCCGAAATTCGCGCACGCTCGCGATAGCCCCAGCTCTGACCATAGATCGCAGGCAACATCGTCTCAGGCTTGACCTTGCCGATGCGCGCCAGACTGTCTTCCAGGATGCGCTGTTTAACCGCGACCTGCACGCGAGCATCCAGATGCTGCATCGAACAACCGCCGCACACCCCGTAATGGCCGCACTTGGGATCGACGCGGATGGAAGAAGTGCGGTGCAACTCGGTCATCTGTGCAAGCTCGAAGGCGGGCTTCTTGCGGTAGGATGCGTAGCTGACCGTCTCGCCTGTCAATGCCCCCTCGATAAAAATCACCTTACCGTCCGCATGTGCAATGCCGCGACCTTCCTGATCGAGCGACTCTATGGTTACTTGTATACTCATTTAATTTCCAGTTTATTCAATCTGTTCGCTTGCGGGCCAGGCCGACAGAAACTGCTGCCAGCAAGGCGCATTCATCTTGCCCAACTCTTGCCTTACCCGTTCGCATTCCTTTGCATAGGCGCTGCGGCTCAACACGCCGCGCATCATCTGAAATCGCGCGTAGAGCAGATAGGTGTTCACCACATCGGTTTCACAGTAGTTGCGGATCTCCTGCAAACGCCCCTGCTGATAAGCTTCCCAGACATCAGCCCCCTCCATGCCCAGCTTGCCCGGAAAGCCCGCCAGTCTGGCGATATCGTCCAGCGGCGCATTGGCGCGCCCGGTATACATGGCCAGCAGATCCATCAAATCCAGATGGCGCATATGGTAGCGGCTGATGTAGTTGTTCCACTTGAACTCGCGGTCATCCTCACCCATGTCCCAGTAGCGCCCGCACTGCACGCCGTGTATCAGACCGCGATAATGCAGAACCGGCAGATCGAAACCGCCACCGTTCCAGGATACCAGTTGCGGCGTATATTTCTCGACACCGTCGAAGAAGCGCTGGATCAGGCTGCCCTCGTCCTCGCCTTCTAACGACCAAACCCGGAAGTTATCCCCTTCTCGCAGCACACAGCTGATTGCTACCACCCGCTGCAGATGATGCGGCAGAAAATCGCTGCCGTTGAGCTGGCGACGCTGCTGAAAGGCCATCTCCGCCACTTCAATGTCGCTGACGGTCCTGTCCAGTCCGTGCAGGATGCGCAGTCCCGCGATATCGGGAATTGTTTCTATGTCGAAAACCAGGGTTGGAATCATGCAAATTTACTGTTTTTTTCCCCGCCATAACGGGAAAAGGTTAAAAATCATTTCTGTTTCCAGCCATTACTGCCCACCACCCACCAGCCAGGCTTTGCCTGTTTTATCCAGCGACGTGCAAAAACACTGCGAATTTCCGCCTTCCATTCCGGATGCGCATTGGCATTGGCAATTTCGGCATAAAGCGCCTCCCGGTCGCGATTTTCAGCCGCAATCAGCGAGTTGACCTTCTGACGGGAATTCATCGGTACCACATCGTGCAGTTCGATGTCGCCGTTCAGCGAAAACCCCACCGCACCGTTTTCATAATAGGGCAACAGCTGCGCGTGGCGCGCATGCATGCTGCGTTCTATGGCTTTGATTCCCGGCGTATCGGCGGTCAGTTCCGCCGCCCAGGCATTTACGGTTAGCATCAGGCTCAGCAGCGCTATTTTGTACATGCTATTTCACCCACACTTCCGAGATGATCCTGTCCGCCGCTTTTTCGGCCGATGCGGCAGGAAAATATATATTGGTGGTCGCGCAAGCGCTCAGCACCAATATAAGCGCAATGATCTTCATTTGAAAAACTCCCGTAACGGCATATGCCCGATCTTTGCGGATTGTAGCCGATCAGGCTCGCAAATGCGAAAAGGATTAGGCGGTTGCAGGCGCAGTCTGTGTTCCGTTCTGCCCTGCTCGGTTACAATACGCGCTGGGCTTTACCACTGAACAGATACCCATGACTGACCGTTACGCCGTGATCGGCAACCCCATCTCGCACAGCAAGTCTCCGCTGATCCATTCCTTGTTCGCAAAACAGACCGGACAGGACATCTCCTATCAGGCTATCGAAGCGCCGCTGGACGGCTTTGCAACCACCCTGGAGCGGCTGCGCGACGAAGGATATCTGGGCTGCAACATCACGGTGCCTTTCAAGTTCGAAGCATACCGATGTGCAACTGAACTCACCCAACGGGCAAAGGCGGCTCAGGCGGTGAATACGCTGAAGTTTACAGGCGAAAAAACAACCGGCGACAACACCGACGGCGCAGGGTTAGTGCGCGACATCGAACACAATCTGGGCGTCAGTTTAAAAGATAAACGCGTGCTGTTGATGGGGGCGGGCGGTGCTTCATACGGCGTGGTGCTGCCCCTGCTTAACGCGGGTGCGATGCTTACCATCGCCAACCGCACGGCCATCAAGGCTATCGAACTTGCCGCGCAATTTTCAGCTGTCAGAGGCGGCGGTTATGAGGAGTTGGCGGGCAAAAAATTCGACGTGCTAATCAACGCCACTTCCGCCGGGCTTTCCGACAGCGAAGTGCCATTGCCGCCCGGCATCTTCAGCCCCGGCGCACTAGCCTACGACATGATGTACGGGCGCCAGACGCCTTTCATCAAGTTTGCCGCATCACAAGGCGCCAAGGTCGCGGACGGTTTGGGGATGCTGATCGAACAGGCTGCCGAAGCATTTTACCTCTGGCGCGGCATACGGCCTGACACCGCCCCCGTCATCGCTCAGTTGCGGGCATCATGAAGACGCTGTGGGGCTGGCTATGGCGCGGCATCGCGCTGTTTTTCGTATTGCTGCTGCTCTATCAGCTGTGGATATTCGCCCATGTGCTCTGGTGGATCAAGTTCAATCCCTCGACCAGCGCATTCATGGAGGACCGGCTTTCCATCATGCAAAACACCAATCCGGACGCCGAACTGCAACATAAATGGGTACCCTATAACAAGATATCCAACCATCTCAAACGCGCGCTGATCGCTTCGGAAGATGCCAAATTCGTCGATCACGAAGGATTCGACTGGGACGGCATACAGAAAGCGTACGAGAAAAACATCAAGAAAGGCAAGATCGTCGCGGGAGGTTCCACCATCAGCCAGCAGCTGGCCAAAAATCTGTTCCTCTCAGGCAGCCGCTCCCCTTTTCGCAAGCTGGAAGAAGCCGCGATCACCGTGATGATGGAACAGGTGATGGAAAAGGAACGCATCTTCGAGATTTATCTCAACGTGATCGAGTGGGGTAACGGCGTGTTCGGTGCGGAAGCGGCCGCGCGCTAC
>CAYPIG010000043.1:0-25138 GCA_964410705.1 uncultured Gallionella sp. | reverse complement strand
CGAGGAAAAGGTGTTTTCCGATCTAGGGCGGGTGCGTCCGCTCAAAGCGGCCAGACCTGAACTGATCATAGGAGTGGGCGGTTGCGTTGCGAGTCAGGAAGGCGATGTGATCATCAAGCGCGCGCCCTATGTCGATATCGTGTTCGGGCCGCAGACTCTGCATCGTTTGCCCGAACTGATTAAGGCGCGCCGCGATTCGGGCCGCTCTCAGGTGGACATCAGCTTTCCTGAGATCGAGAAGTTCGATCATCTGCCGACACCGCAAACTACGAGTGCTTCGGCCTTCGTCTCCATCATGGAAGGCTGCAGCAAGTACTGCACTTTCTGCGTGGTCCCTTACACGCGCGGCGAAGAGGTGTCGCGCCCGTTTGACGATGTGATGAAGGATATCGCCGAACTGATCCGTCAGGGAGTTCGTGAAGTCACGCTAATCGGTCAGAACGTGAATGCCTATGCCGGAGCGCTGGACGATGACGATACGGTGGATTTTGCCTATCTGATCCAGGCGATCGCGGCGCTGCCCGAAATTTTACGCATCCGCTATTCGACTTCCCATCCGCGCGACATGAGCCAGCGGCTGATCGATCTGTATGCGAATACCCCAAAACTTGTCAGTCATCTGCATCTGCCGGTGCAGTCAGGTTCGGATCGCGTGCTGGCGGCGATGAAGCGGGGTCACACGGTGCTCGAATATAAATCGGTGATCCGACGCGTGCGTGCGCTGCGCCCGGATATCTGCGTCACCTCCGATTTCATCGTGGGTTTCCCGGGCGAGACCGAAGCTGATTTCGAGGCGACCCTCAAACTCATCGACGACATCGGTTTCGACAACAGTTTCAGCTATCTGTACAGCCCGCGTCCTGGCACGCCTGCCGCCGAAATGCATGATGATACGCCGCATGAGGTCAAGGCTGCGCGACTAAAACGCTTGCAGGATAAATTGTCCTCTCAGGAAGATGCGGTGGGTCAATCCATGCTGGGATCGGTGCAGCGCGTGCTGGTGGAAGGGTTGTCCAAGAAAGACACGCTGGAGCTTGCCGGTCGCACCGACAATAACCGAGTGATCAATTTTCGCGGCTCGCCCGGGATGATAGGCAGGTTTGTGGAGGTCGCCGTGACCGAAGTGGTGCGCCATACGTTGCGCGGTGAACTGGAGCCCGTATGAGTCGTTTGTCTTTGACCGTGCAGTATATCGTTCCGGCACTGCCCACCCGTGCGCAATGGCGGCGCTGGATATCCGCCGCCTCGCGGTGCGATATGACCCTGGTGCTGCGCATCGTCGGTGAGGATGAGGGCAGGGAGCTCAACAAGGCCTACCGGGGGCGCGATTATGCGACCAATGTGCTGACCTTTGTCTATGACGACACCGATCCCTTGTCTGGGGATATCGTCATCTGTGCGCCGGTGGTGGAAAGGGAAGCGGCAGAGCAGGGGGTGGATCTATTGTCTCATTATGCGCATCTGGCCCTCCACGCCGCCTTGCACATGCAAGGTTATGATCACGAAGAAGATGATGAGGCAGAAGAGATGGAGGCGCTGGAGAGTGCATTGATGTTAAAATTGCGCTATCCCGATCCTTATCTGGAAAATTGAACATGGATGACCCTGAGAAACCGACCTTGCTGGAACGTTTATCCGCGCTGCTGCTGCGCGAACCCGAAGATCGGGAGCAGCTGATCAAATTGCTGCATGGCGCCTACGACAACAATCTGCTCGATGCCGATGCGCTGGCAATGATGGAAGGCGTGCTGCAGGTATCCGAGCGGCAGGTGCGCGAAATCATGATTCCGCGCGCGCAGATGGATGTCATCGACATCAGTCAGTCCCCGGCAGCCTTTATCCCCTTCGTCATAGAAACCGCCCATTCGCGTTTTCCGGTGGTCGAAGGCGACAAGGACAACATCATAGGCATTTTGCTGGCCAAAGACCTGTTGCGCTACTATGCGGGCGAGGAATTTGACATGCGCGACATGCTGCGCCCTGCGGTATTCGTGCCAGAAGCCAAACGCGTCAATGTGCTGCTGCGCGAATTTCGCAGCAACCGCAATCACATTGCGCTGGTGGTCGACGAATACGGCGGCGTATCCGGCATGGTGACCATAGAGGATGTGCTCGAGCAGATCGTCGGCGACATCGAGGACGAATACGATTTCGATGCGGACGAAGACAACATCATTCCGGATGGCAGCGGAAAGTACCGCGTCAAGGCCGATACCGAAATAGCCGACTTCAACGAGGCCGTGGGTGCCGAATACAGTGACGAGGAATGCGACACGGTGGGCGGGCTGGTGCTCAAGGCGGCAGGGCAGCTTCCGCGCGGTGGCGATCAGATTCTAATCGGGGATTATCTTTTCACCGTGCAGCGCGCCGACAGCCGCAGGCTTTATACGCTGCAGGTGGAACGCAAAAAACCGGTTTGTTAATCCAGCTTTAAATACCCAGCACCACACTCTTGATTTGCGCGTAAACCGCCATGCCGGGTTTCAGCTGCAAAAGATCCCGCGAGCGGCGCGTGATGCGGGCGAGCAAGAAGGTATCGGACAGCCTCATGCGCACCATCACCCTGTCCGGCCCTTCGTCGCACAGCTCGTCGATATGGGCGGGCAGGATGTTGCTGATGCTCGATCCTTGCGGCATGCAGGTGGCGATGCTCACATCGCGCGCCAGTATCCTGACTCGCACGAGGCTGCCGGGCGCTAAATCGATGCGGGCGGTCAACAGGCTGCCGCCGGAAAACTGCAACCGGGTTTGCTGATAGTTTTCATCGTGCTGGTCGATTACCGTATTTTGGATGACGCCGCTATCTTCCAGATGCGCGGTGGGCAGATCCAGCCTTGCGAGTATTTCATCCGCGGCGCCCGCCGCGATGATGCGCCCACCCTGCAGCAGCAGCAGATGATCGGCCAGCCGCGCCACTTCGTTCAGAGCATGGCTCACATAGATCACCGGGATATCCAGTTCGCGATGCAGGGCGGCTAAACTTGGCAAGATTTCGCAGCGGCTGACTTCATCGAGCGCGGACAGCGGTTCATCCATCAACAAAAGGCGGGGGCTGGTCAGCAGCGCGCGTCCTATGGCGATGCGCTGGCGCTCGCCGCCTGACAGGCCGCTGACCTGTTTGCGGTCTATCAGGCCATCCAGCCCCAGCCAGTCTATGACCTGATCGGGCGAAATACGCCGCATCTGCTGCGGGATGCGACGGTAGCCATATTCCAGATTGCCCCGCACCGGCAGATGTTCGAACAAAGCCGCTTCCTGAAACACATAGCCTAGCGCGCGCCGGTGTACCGGCAGGAAGGTATTTTCATCCTGCCAGAGCTGATCGTTGACCGTAAGGTTGCCGCAAGCGCGCTGCAAGCCCGCCATGCAGCGCAGCAGGCTGGTCTTGCCTGAACCGGAAGGGCCGAACAGCGCGGTGACGCCGCTGCCGGGTAGTTCGATGTCTACATCCAGCGCGAATTCGCCCAGTTGCTGTCTGAATTTCGCATGGATCATCGCTTGCTTCCCGTATAGCGATAAAGCAGCAGCAAACAGCTGAAGGAGAAGGCCAGCATCAGAGCGGCTAAAGCGTGTGCTTTGCCGTATTCCATCGCCTCGACATGATCGTAGATCGCCACCGATATCAACTGGGTCCTGCCAGGAATATTGCCGCCTATCATCAGTACGATGCCAAACTCGCCCACGGTGTGGGCAAAACCCAGTATCGCAGCCCCTGTCATGCCGCGTCTGGACAGAGGCAGCACGATGCTGGTGAAGGTGTCCCAGGGGCTGGCGCGCAGCGTCGCGGCGCTTTCCAGCAGTCGCCGGGGGATGGCTTCGAAGGTGTTTTGCAGCGGCTGCACCACGAAGGGCAGGGAATAGAATACCGAGGCGATCACCAGACCCGTGAAGGTGAAAGGCAGCAGGCCCAGCCCCAGAGACTGGGTGAGCAGGCCCAGCGGCCCGTTCGGCCCCATCGCGATCAGGAAATAAAAACCGATCACGGTGGGCGGCAGCACGATGGGCAAAGCAACGATTGCCGCTACCGGGCCGCGCCAGCCCGATGCGCTGCGCGCCAGCCACCAGGCCAGCGGCGTGCCTATGCAGAGCAGGATCAGCGTGACGATACCTGCCAGCTTAAAAGTCAGCCACAATGCAGCCAGATCGCCGCTCATGGCGGAATAAAACCGTGACGGTTCAGGATGGCTGCAGCTGCCCTGGATGATGCAAACTGCGCAAACTGCTGCGCCAGTTTTCCGGCATGCAGGGTGAGCATATAACCCTGATTGAGCGGATCATGCAGTTGTTGCGGAATCAGGGTGTAAGGCGTTGCCAGATGTATGGCTAAAGACAGGGCGATGATGCCCGCATCGGCATTGCCGGTCTGCACAAACTGGGCGGCCTGAGCCACATTTTCCCCGTAAACGATCTTGTTCTCCAGTTTGTCCCATAGCCCGGAGGCGATGAGCGCCTGTTTCGCGCGCAGACCGTAAGGCGCGTGTTTGGGATTGGCCAGCGCGATCTTTTTAACTTCGGGCAGGGTAAGCTCGGACAGCTGCTTTATTTTGCCATTCTGGCTCCACAGCACGATGCTGCCCCGGGCATAGGGCCTTACTTCTCCTTTTGCCAAACCCGCGCGGCTAAGTTCTAGCGGATAGCGGATATCGGCAGAAAAAAACAGATCGAATGGCGCCCCTTCGCGGATCTGCGCCGCAAATTTTCCTGAAGAGCCGTAACTTGCATCGATCTGATCCTGTGGATGGCTGCGGGAAAAAGTTGCGATGAGCTCATCCATCGCATATTTCATATCGGATGCCGCGGCGATGCGGATCTGCTCCGCCTGAACCTGTCCTGCCGCGATGAGCAGGAGGAACATGAGCAATTTCATCTGTGCACCGGTTTTGCATGCAAAGGGCGGAACACTTTGCATTGTTCGGGGTCGGCTTCCAGGTAATCGCCCTCTATCAGATCTATGCAGTAGGGGATGGCCGGGAATACCGCATTCAAGCAGTCGTCTATGGCCGAAGGTTTGCCCGGCAGATTGACGATCAGGCAGCTCCCCCTTATTCCGGCGCTCTGGCGGGACAATATCGCGGTGGGCACGAATTTGAGCGAGGCTGCGCGCATCAGCTCGCCAAAGCCCGGCAGCATCTTGCCGCATACGGCTTCGGTCGCCTCAGGCGTGACATCGCGCAGCGCAGGCCCGGTGCCGCCGGTAGTGACGATCAGGCAGCATTTTTGCACATCACTAAGTTCGATCAGCGCAGCTTCGATGTCGGGCTGTTCATCGGCAATGATGCGGGGCACCGCCTCCCAGGGGCTGCACAGCACACGCGCTAACCACGCCTGCATGGCAGGGCCGCCCTTGTCTTCATATTCGCCGCGACTGGCCCGATCCGAAATGGTCAGCAGCCCGATTCGTGCTTTTTTACTCATGACTCATATCCTGTCTGTTCCTGAAAAGCCGTGCCGTCCAGCAGCTGTACGGTCACTTCGGTGCCTGCGGCAAGGTTTGTGCAATCGGCCGGCAACACCATCAGGCCATCGGCGCGGGCCATGGAGAGCAGCACCCCGCTGCTCTGGGTGCCGGTTGAGCTTGCCAGATAGCCGGATTCATCGCGGTTTAACTGCACGCGAACGAACTCTGTCCTGCCGGGGCGCATTTTAACCGGATGGGCCAGGCGCGCGCGCAAGGTGCGGCGAAACAGCCGGGAATTTCCCTGCATGAGGCGGATGGCGGGCGCGACAAACTGTTCGAAGCAGACCATGCTGGAGACCGGATTTCCGGGCAAGCCGAACACGGCGGTGTTATCCGTAGTGCCGAAAGCCAAAGGATGTCCGGGCTTCATCGCCACGCGCCAGAATTTCATGTCTACCCCTAGCGCTTCGATCGCGGGTCTTACGTAATCGTGCACGCCCACCGAAGTGCCGCCCGACACCAGCAATACGTCGTATTCCAGTCCTTTTTTCAAATGCATCTCAAGCTCTGCCGGGTCGTCTTTTGCAATGCCCAGCAGCACCGGTTGTATGCCCAGCGCCTGCACCTGCGCCATCAGCGCATAGCTGTTAGAGTCTGGAATCTTGTTTGGATCGACTGGCTCATCCATGCCTTCGAGCTCGTCTCCGGTCGAAAGAATGGCAATGCGGGGATGGCGGTACACCTTGAACCTGGCGGCCTTGACGGTTGCCAGGATACCGACGGCGCCCGGGGTGATTTCGGTTCCCGCGCACAATACAACATCATTCGCTCTCATATTCTCTGCGCGCGGACGTACATCGTGGGCGGGTTTGACCGAAACGTTTATTTCCACGACGTCATTCGAAACTTCGCGAGTGTCTTCGACGCGGATCACCGCATCCGCCCCTTGCGGCATCGGCGCGCCCGTCATGATGCGGGCGCACTGTCCGGGACCTGTCACCTTGCGCGGCATCTCGCCGGCCCTTATGTCCTCGGTGATTTTCAGTGTCACAGGAACAGAATGAAGATCGGCGCTTCTCACCGCAAAGCCGTCCATCGCGGAGACGTCATAGGGGGGAAGGTCGCGGTTTGCGCTGATGTCCTGCGCCAGCACGCGATTTAGCGACTGCTCCAGCGTCACTTCAACGCTGTCTGTTTTTTTGACCGATTCGAGCACTGCGCGCAGTGCACAGTCCACTGTCAGATGTTCCATTGATTTTCCTTGATAGTCGGGAGGCGTTATTTTTCGCCGGAGTTTAAATCGCTGGCGCAAATTTGTATGTAAATTTTTCCTAAAAAAACGGTGCGCTCCGAGTTTAATGCTTTCGTTGCCGGTTTATCGAAGTTTCGGGATGTATAGGCCTTAAGGCATATTGTTTCGCTTCAGAATGCTGCCCAGAATGCAGGCATCGGTATCGCAGCGCCGGATTTTAGCACTGCATTATTTCTGTCGCAGATTCAAAGATGCCGCAAGGTTATGCCGCAGGCAGGCCGACAGGCGCGGCGAGGTCGTTGCAAGGTTTTTCGAGGTAGTTAAAAGGCCAGTCGCAGCAGTTAACAGGCTAGGCCGGGTGGTTGCAAGGTTTTTCAAAGTGGCGGTAAGGGTCTGCACAGCCGCCGAAAGATTCGGCGAGTCGGCTGATACGGCGGTCAAGGTGGCAAAAGCATGTTGCAAGCTGTGCTGCATCTGCAGGGGGGAGTGCAAAGCCTTTTTGGGGATGTGCGGCGCCTGAAAAAGGCTGTGTCGAACCTGTAGAGGGGAAGTGTCGATGCTGTCGGGGGATGTGCAGCACCTGAAAAAGGCTGTGTCGAGCACTTTTGGGGGAGTTTTGATTCTGTCTGAGGATGTGAGGCACCTGAAAAAAGGCTGGATGATTCTGCATTACAGATTGCGTAGCCTGCATGGGAAGTGGATTTGCAACCGTTGTAGATTTTAAACCGATTTTTAATCAACCAAGGGGAGTTTATTCATGGCGACAAATGGCTATATGCCCACCACCGACGCGGGTAAGTTGGAATTGATGGAGCATCTTGTAATCAATTTGCCTCGATATGCGGTGGAATTAAACCTCAGTACGGCTCAGCTTGACAGCCATAAGGCCGATACGAAAGCTTACCGCTATGCGTTCACCAAGCAGCATCAGGCGCAGAGCAATGCACGCAACTGGACGGCGCAAAAGACTCAGCTTCGCGATGGTGGTACGGGTTCTAGCAACTGGCCTGTACAGCAGGGAGAGGACGAGGAGATCCCGCCTGCCGTAAGTTTTGGCGTGATCCCGCGATTGTATAATTTTGTTAACAGCATCAAGGCTCACCAAAACTACACCGAGGCGACGGGTCATCAATTGCGCTTGATAGGCTCCGAGATCGTTCTGGAGCCTGATACCTGGAAGCCGGTATTGAAGAGCCGTTACAGTGCGGGGAATCCGGTTATCTGCTGGACCAAGGGGCAGGCAAGTTCGATCGAAATATGGGCGGATCGGGGCGCAGGATTTGTGTTGTTTGCCGTCAATACTGAACCCGACACGACAGATTTTACTCCCATGCCCGTTTTGGGTTCCAGCTGGAAATACAAGGCGATCTATCGTTTGCACGATCAGCCTGTCGGCCAGTGGAGCGATGTGATGAATGTCGCCGTCGGTATCTGATCTGTATTCCGGCGCTTGGCCGCCGGAAAATTTTCCCGCCTCAAAAATCCCGCCCGCTGATCCTGATTCGTCGAAAAAACTGCGGGCGGATCTTAAATTCATACTGCATCACGCAGCATTTTTGGCTCTGGGTGTTTGAGGCCAATCAGCTTCAGTCTGACAATATTTTCCCTGGCGCTTTACATTACTAACGTACAAGGATAGCATTTAGCACATGATTACTGGTTTCAAATGCAAAGAGACCGAGGCCTTGTTTCATGGGAGACGGATAGCGAGGTTCGCAAATATATCCAGCGTGGCAGTGCGAAAATTGCAACAGATCAATGCCGCAGCGGGTTTGGATTTTCTGCGCGCTCCGCCAGGTAATCGGCTGGAAGCATTGAGCGGGGATCGGGTTGGGCAGCATAGCATCCGCATTAACGAACAATGGCGAATTTGTTTCATATGGCACTCAGGTCATGCTGGCTCTGTTGAAATTGTGGATTACCACTAGGAGAAAAAATGAAACGTGATATTCCATTAACTCACCCGGGGGTGATCTTGCTGGAAGATTTTTTAAAACCAATGGGTATTTCGCAATATCGCCTGGCAAAGGAAATCGGTGTGCCTCAAAGAAGAATCGGTCAGATTTGCAGTGGTCAGCGCGCGATTACGCCAGATACGGCACTGCGACTCGGTGTGTTTTTTGGAGTCGAAGCTCAGAGCTGGCTTAATCTGCAGGCGCATTACGATACCGAACTGGCAAGGGAGTCGATGGTGGAGGTTTTGGCTCGTATTCGCCATTATCAGCCTGTAGTGGCGTGATTTATCCCGATTCAATGGAACGAGTCGTCATTGATGTCGCTGCAGAGGATAAGTTTGTTGCTGGAATGAGTATTTTTGATACGCCCGTCATTTTAATAATTGTTTAACAATGGAAGTATTATAATGGACTCGAAGCAAGTGGTAAAAGCGCTGGCGGCTCTGGCGCAACCGACCCGACTGGAGGCGTATCGTTTGCTGGTAGCTTGCGGCCCCGGCGGCATGTCGGCAGGACAGATAGCCGAAAAACTCGATGCGTCGGCGGCCACGATGTCCTTCCACTTTAAGACGTTAAGCCATGCGGGGCTGATAGAGAGTCGTCAGGATGGCCGCTTTGTTTATTACTCGGCGAATTTCGGGGTGATGAACAAGATGCTGGCTTATCTGACCGAAAATTGTTGCGGGGGAGACATGACTGTCTGCACCGCATTTACCGAAGGAAAATGAAATGAATGACAGGCAATACAATATTCTGATTCTGTGTACGGGAAATTCCGCCCGCAGCATACTGGGCGAAGTGCTGTTCAATACGCTGGGCAAAGGCAGATTCAGAGCCTACAGCGCAGGCAGCAAACCGGCCGGAAAAATCAATCCGGGTGCGGTGGAATGGCTGCTTGCCAACGGGTACAGCCTCGAAGGCTTGCGCAGCAAGAGCTGGGATGAATTTACCGCTATGCCTCAATTCGATTTCATCTTTACCGTATGCGATAACGCGGCCGGTGAAGTCTGTCCGATCTGGCCGGGTAAACCCGCAACCGCCCACTGGGGCATAGCGGATCCTGCCCATATCGAAGGCGATGAGGCGCGCCGCAACGCTTTCAACCGGGCGGCCGAGCAACTGACCCGCCGCATCCAGTTGTTTTTAAGCCTGCCCATAGACACGCTCGATGGATTAACTTTGAAAGAAAAACTGGCCGAGATCGGCCGGATACGGGACTGACGATGAGCGTATTTGAGCGCTATCTTACCCTGTGGGTTTTTCTTTGCATCCTCGCAGGGGTGGTGCTGGGGCAATTGATCCCGGCTCCTTTTTACTGGCTGGGCAGTCTTGAAGTTTCCCGCGTGAATCTGCCGGTCGGCCTTTTGATCTGGGTGATGATCATCCCCATGCTGCTGCGCATCGATTTTGCCGCCTTGCACGAGGTCGGCAAACACTGGCGGGGCATAGGCGTGACGCTGTTCGTCAACTGGGCGGTCAAGCCTTTTTCGATGGCGCTGTTAGGCTGGCTGTTTATTCGCCATCTGTTTTCCCCTTACCTGCCTGCCGAACAGCTTGACAGCTATGTCGCCGGACTAATATTGCTGGCCGCAGCCCCCTGCACCGCGATGGTGTTCGTCTGGAGTCGGCTGGTCAACGGCGAGCCGCTGTTTACGCTAAGTCAGGTAGCCCTTAACGATCTTGTCATGGTGTTTGCCTTCGCGCCGCTGGTCGCCCTGTTGCTGGGGATTTCATCCATACTTGTGCCCTGGGATACGCTGCTGGTGTCTGTGGGGATGTATATCGTGATTCCGGTCCTGGTCTCGCAGCTGTTGCGCCGCATCCTGGTCAAAAACGGGCGGCTCGACTGGGTGCTGCAAAAGAGCGGCCCCTGGTCGATACTGGCGCTGCTGCTGACTCTGGTGCTGCTGTTTGCCTTTCAGGGCAAAGCGATCGTGGCTCAGCCTATGATCATCGCCATGCTGGCGGTGCCTATCACCATACAGGTCTACTTCAATTCGGCGCTGGCCTACTGGCTCAACCGGCGCGCGGGTGAAAAGCACTGTGTGGCGGGCCCTTCCGCGCTGATAGGCGCGTCCAATTTTTTTGAGCTGGCCGTTGCCGCAGCGATCAGCCTGTTCGGTTTTGAATCCGGTGCCGCGCTGGCGACCGTGGTCGGTGTGCTGATCGAAGTGCCGGTGATGCTGAGCGTGGTCTATCTGGTCAAGCGCAGCAAACCCTGGTACGAAAGCAAGTGAATAAGGGATGGGTGGCTAATCATCCAGGATGCTATTTCGATGCGGGGTGTTGCAACACTTGACAGGGGTTGATAGCAACAAGCGTAAAGAAAGTTCAAGCATGGTGCAGCTCTTGGCGTATCGTCTCCCGAATCATATCCGCCAGTGTTTTTCCTTGAGCGAACTGTTGTAAGGCTTCGTTCATCAATGTCTGATAATTACCTCCCGTCATTTCCGCACGTGCCTTAAAGACAGCCAGCGTGGCGTTGTCTACCCGCATGGTGATGCGCGATTTCCCGCCTTGCGCCGCTTGAAGTTTCGCTAAAACAGGTATTTGGGCAACGGACTTGGCATCGGCAAAGTCCATGTCGGCATATTGGTTGTAAACTGGGTCAAAATTGTTGTTCATAGCGTTTCCTTTGAGGTTGATTGGCCTTCCATGCTGAAATCAGACGAGGGTTGTCGCCGCGCAGTGTCCAGACCACGATCAGAATCCGTCCATTCTTTCCCATGCCCAGCGTCACAAAACGTGCTTCCCCCAGTGCATCGCGATCCTCTCTTGTCAGTGCGTAAGGATCGAAAAGTACAGGCTCAGCTTCGGTGAAAGTGACTCCCTCATGGTTTAGCGGGTTGGATGCGGCTTTGTCAGGATCGAATTCAATCTTCATGGTTCGATTGTATGTACAATTGTATGTCTGTGCAAGCGGTCGTGTCAGGAATGCTTGCTATGGAATTGTTCAGTGACGGTGTTGCCAGCTAGCCGATGCGGCTGCTAAAGTAGCCATCATTAGTCAATCGGGCGCTTATATGTCTATCGTCATTACCGGGGTCACCCGCGGTCTGGGTCTTGCCATGACCCGCCGTTTTATCCAATTGGGCCATACCGTGATCGGCTGCGGCCGCTCTGCCGCATGCATTGCGCAACTCAATCAGGAAATGGGGGCGCCTCACCGTTTTGACATCCTCGATGTGAGTTCAGACTCGCAGGTGAAAAACTGGAGCGAGCAGGTGCTGCAAGATTATGGCCCGCCTCAACTGCTGATCAACAATGCGGCTGTCGTCAATCGCAATGCGCCCTTGTGGGAGGTGCCGGCTGAGGAGTTTTCCAGCCTGATCGATGTGAACATCAAGGGGGTGGGCAATGTGCTGCGGCATTTTCTGCCCGCTATGGTCGCGGTCAAATCGGGCATCATCGTCAATCTGAGTTCGGGATGGGGCAGATCGACCGATGCGGGGGTTGCACCCTATTGCGCTTCGAAATGGGCCATCGAAGGGCTGACCCGTTCGCTGGCGCAGGAACTGCCGACCGGCATGGCGGCCATACCGCTTAATCCGGGCATCATCGACACCGGCATGTTGCGCACAAGTTTCGGTGAGGCCGCAGCCAACTATCCGACGGCACAGCAGTGGGCTAACTACGCCGTTCCCTATCTGCTGGGCCTGAGGCCGTCCGACAACGGAAAGCCGCTGACCGTTCCCTCATAGGCGGCCAGTTCTTCGGGCGTATCCAGATCGTAAAAGCTGAGCAAATCGGCACGATCTAGCTCAGTCTCATTTACATAGCGCACGGTGAGTTTTTCCAGAAGGGCGCGCAGACTCTTTTTTTCGCCGCCATTTAGTATCGCCTCCAGAGCGGGCAGGCAGCTTGTCGCATAAAAAGCCGCCAGCGGCTGAGGGTGGCCTGCATAGAGCGGCACCACCGCCTCTACCCCTTTTCGGCAGCTTGCCAGTTGTTCGATCAGATTCTGGGTGATGAACGGCATGTCGCAGGCAACGACAAACAGCCAGGGACTTTTGGCCTGTGTGAGGCCAGCAGCAAGACCCGCCAGCGGACCGCAATGGGCGGGATGATCGAGCAGCTGCGGCAAAATGCAGTCGGTGCGCAGTTTGCGCGTGCTGACCGAGACTTCTTCGAATAGCGGCTGCACGACAGCCGTCACATGCTGCAACAGTGTTTTTTCGTTGAGCCGGGTGCCGGCCTTGTCCTGCCCCATGCGGCGCGATTGCCCGCCGGTCAGGATCAGCGCGGCAGCCTGTGATATCACAGGATGAACCGCACGATGGACTCGATCTCTTCCAGTCCGAAATGCGGAAGCTCAGGATAGACCTCGTCCATGTCGGAGACCATCGCGATCAGCCCATCCTCTATCGTGCAGCGGGCAGGCTTGCCGCATGCCCGGCGCAGCACTTCGATCTTGACCCCGGGCGCATGAGAAAAACCCTCGGCCAGCACCAGATCTGCATCAAACAGATAGCGCTGCGCCAGCATCTGGGGATGACGCTCCGTTTTTGCATCGGCGACCAGCTGCAGTGCATCGCGGGTGAGCAGCATGCTCATTGCGGCTCCTGCCTCCTTGTAGCGGTAGCTGTCTTTGCCGGGGGTGTCGAGTTCGACCTTGTGATGAGCGTGCTTGATGGTGGCGATTTTCAGGCCGCGATCGCTTAAATTTTTCACCAGTTTTTCGATCAGCGTGGTCTTGCCGGAACCGGAATGCCCGACGATGGAGATGACTTTCATGGGTGAGGGCTCACCCAGCAATCGCCCTGCGGGGTGATCTCTTTTTTCCAGATCGGCACGCGCGCCTTTAATTCGTCTATCATCCAGCGGCAGGCATCGAAGGCGGCTGCCCGGTGCTCGGCGCCCGCCGCGATGAACACGATGTTGTCGCCGGCTTTTACGGTGCAGATGCGGTGGACGATGCGCGCATCGAGCAGCTGGAATTTTTCGATCGCATCCAGACGCAGCTGTTTCATCTCGGAGAGCGCCATGCTGCCGTAGGCATCAAAACTGATCCTGGAGACGCTGCGCCCTTCCGAAAAATCCCGGGCGCAGCCGATAAAGGTTGCGATGCCGCCCATGCGCTTAGAGGATGCCTTGAGTAAAGCGATTTCCTCATCCTGAGAAAAATCCTCTGCCTCGATTCTGACGGATTCCTTCATTCAACCTCCGGAAAATTTGGCCATGAAAGTGACTTCGCTGCCATCCGCCAGCGGCAGGGAAAGATCGCGCACATGCTGGCCGTTGACCGCCGCAAAGCAGACGATTTCGAAGGCGTGGGGATGTTGCGCGCAAAGTTGATCGCGCAGGTTCTGCAGCGTCATGCCGGGGGTAAATTCGGCTTTGAGCGCAGAAGAACCGACCCGCTCCACGACCGGGCCGAAAAAAAGCACATCTATCATTGGGTATTCCTTAACCAGACTCCGCTCTTGCCGCCGCGTTTTTCTTCGAGCTGTACGGCTTCGATGCGCATGCCGCGATCGATGGCTTTGCACATGTCGTAAATGCTTAGCAGCGCGACACTGGCCGATGTCAGCGCCTCCATCTCTACGCCGGTTTGCCCGGTGCAGCTGACCGTGGCGAGCACCCGGATGCCGGGACAGCCCTGATGGTCCGGTTCGTTCACTTCGGAAAATTCGACATCAACGCCGCTCAGCGCAATCGAATGACACATCGGGATGATGTCGGGCGTGCGTTTGGCGGCCATCACGGCACCGACATCGGCAACTGTCAGCACATCGCCCTTGGCGATCTTGCCGTCCCTGATGCGCTGCAAGGTCGCAGGCTGCATGCGCAGCACGCCGCTGGCGATGGCGGTGCGCACCGTATTCTCCTTGGCGGAGACATCGACCATGCGGGCGCGGCCCGAATCGCTAAAATGAGTCAGATCATTCATGGGATCACAGCGAGGCGACCAGTATGCGGCCTTCGTCGATGAAGGAAACCTGATATTTGTTGCCCTTGACGACCTTGTCGTTTGCCAGCAGATTGGTTTCGACTCGATACTGTTTACCCTTGGCCGAGGCGGGCAGTTTGAATTTGGACTGAGTCTGATAGCGCCCGGCGCCATCGACGGCGGCTATTTTCTCGGTCTTGGTCTCTATCAGCTTGTCCTTGTCATCGTAAATCGCATATTGCTGCTCCAGTTTGGGCACTTTGTCGCCATAGCCTACCATGTCGGTATTGGCGGTGATCTGCACTTCCTTTTCGCCATTGGCCGCGGGAGGCGCGGTCTTGATGTCGCTCTTGAAGGCGACCGGTTTGATTTCCTCTTTGGAAATCTTCACGCCTTTCTTCTTGTATTCCTTGTTGACCTGTTCGGCGGACGCGATCTTCTTGGATTCGAAATACCAGCTGATCAGAAAACCCGCCACTGCACCGACCACTGCGCCTGTCGCACAGTCTTTGCCTGCTGCCACCGCCACCCCGCAGCCTGCCGCCGCACCGATCAGCGCCGCCTTGGCTTTTTCATCGAGCTGCAAACTGCCGTCTTCTCCTCTTTTGAGTGTTCCGTCCGGGTTGGTTGCGCAGCCTGAAACGAGTACCGACAGCAGGGTGACAGCCGCGATACGGTGATTGTTTTTTGCCGAAAAACTCATATTGCAACTCCTGCTATTTGATGATGATAAAAGGTTCATTGAAGCTTGCGCCGACCAGTTTGGGTGTAGGGGGGCGGTCAACCTGTCCCTTGGTCATTTCCTTCATCTTCTTGCTGATAAAGGCATGCAAAAAGGGCGGGGTGATGCGACCATCCTTTTCAAAATCGGCGCGGCGACCGGTTATACCTTCCTTGATCGCAAAAGTAAATGCGCCGTTTTTCCATTCGTCGGATTCCAGTGCGGCCTGACGTCCGCCGGCACCGGAGAGCACCGCGACCCCTTTCTCGTCATCGGCCTCATTGAGCACGCCGGTCATCTCGCTGTTCACGCGCAACGATTCGAGTGCGAACCCCGAATGGCAGGTGTCCAGAAAGAAGATGCCGCGCCCGCGCAGATTGGAGATCAGGTCCTGCAGGGCCGTGCCGGGCACGGCGGTGTTTTCCATGTCCTTGATCACCAGATCGTAACTTGCATAGAAGTATTTTTTGGTGGCCGGATTTAAAAAACCGTGTCCTGCCAGAAACAGGATGCCCATGTCTTCAGGGCCCACCGATTGCTTCAGCCAGCTCATCCCTGCCATCACGTCTTTTCGCTTGGCCTGATCGTTCTGCAAAACTTTGACTTCGATGCTGTCGTACAAATTCTTGCCATGTTTTTGAAACATGCCGGCAAAATCTTCGGCATCCTTGGCAGGGTAGCTCAGTTGACTCTCGGCGGGTAAACCCGGATAACTGGAGACGCCGACTGCCAGCAGATAAAGCTTCTTCAGTTTGGCAACCGGCTCATTGCTGGCCGAGCTGCGTTTGACACGGAGGGTAGTGGGTTCCGATGTTCCGTTCTTGTTCTGGGCCAGCATGACGATTTCGGCATCCTGACCGGCAGGTACGGGCACCATCACCTGCTGCGGCTCTCCCCCGCGCGATTTTGGCAGGCTGCGCGCGTCGTAGTTGTTCGTCAGTTTTCCGTTGACGCGCACCTTGAGCCCGACGGGCGGCGCATCATCCGGGCTGCGCAGTGTAAATTTGACCGGCACGCTGGCCGCATCGGTTTCGATCTGAGGCTCGGTATGCAGTTCTACGACAGGCGGCAATATGGTCTGAGGGGCTGCCATGACGGCCGATTCGGTCTCCCTGAGCGCTTCATTGATTTCGCCGCTCTGAAAGAGTTTTTGCAACAGTTCGGGTCGGAAGAACTGCGAACGGAAGCGGCCGACCGTGAAGAAGTCCGATTCCTTGTTGTAGGCGCGGTTGATGTGCCAGCCTATCAGGCTCTCGCCGCTGACGGAGGTGTCGTAATAACCGCTCGGCGTCCACAATATCCAGCGGTTGCGATCCGGATGCGGGAACAGTGCGATCTGTTCCTGACCGTTGATGGCGCGATACCAGCGTATGGTGCCGTCGGCCAGCGCCGCGATCACCCATCTGCCATCCCCGGACAGATTGACGGCCCAGGCAGCTCCCGGGATGCGCTGCTCCCAGGTCTGTCTGCCCTCCTTGTCAAAATTGCGCAGATACCATTCGGTGCCCAGCACAAAGGATTTGCCGTCTGCCGAGACCGCCAGGCTGCGGGAGGGTTCCTGGGGCAGCAGCGGCAGGGCTTTGCCGTTGACTCTGGGGGAGACCGAATTCTTCCAGTTGTCTATGCTGATTCCTGAAGTGCGCGGGGTGGCCAGTTTCCCGGCATCGACATCGGTGCGAAATTCGCCCCGCTCTGCATCGAACACCGCAGGGGATCGTCCATCGGCTTCAAAGGAAAACGCGATCATGCGCGCATCATTCGATACGCGGAAGCTGTTTGCTGCGTTGCGAAAATCGCCACGGCTGTTCGCGACCATAAAGCGCTGATTGCCGCGATCATCCAGAGCCGCCCAGGACGGCTCCGCGCTGGCAACGGCAATGCCATCGGAAAGCTTGGCGATCGAGGTGATGATGTTGCCGAATGACTGTATTTCCCGCCCCGTTCCCTGACCTTTATCTGAGAAGGCGATCAGGGGAAAGCGACCGTTGGAGCTGGCTGTGCCACCTGCAAACAGCGTCTGTCCGTCAGATGACCAGGCGACTTTGCCGAGATTGCCGCCTCTTTTATAGCGGGCCGAATAGTTGACTTCCAGGGTGCTCGAATCGAGCACATCGATGCGGGGTTCGTCCTGATAGCCGATTGCAATCGAACTTCCGTCGGGGGAAAAGGCTGCGGAATAAGGATTTCCGCCGGGCGAACGGATGCGGGCGATGCGCTCGAGTCCCGATTTTCCGATCCTGTACAGCCGCAAGGCGCCATCCAGACTGGCGGTGATCAGACGCCCGTCGCGCGAGAAATCGGCCCCGTAGATGACGTCGTTGTATTCGGGATCCGCGCCTACAAATTTCAGATTGCTGCGGAACACGCGCAGTCCCTGCTGGCGCAGGCCGATAGCCAGATACTGTCCGTTTGACGACCAGACCAGCTGATGTATTGGCGCTTCGAGTCCGGATAAGGTGCCGTTCTTACGCAGGGTGCCGCTGGCGAGATCAAACAGATAGACCGCATGACTGTCGGCATCGAAGGCGGAATTTCCCCCCAGAGCGACCGTTGTTCCATCCGGAGATAAGGCAACCGCATAGATCGCGCCCAGACTGCCTTCTCCTATCGGCGGGCGCAGCACCTGCAACTGGCGTCCGGACTGCGCATCCCAGATACGCACCGTCTTGTCCTCCGATGCGGTTGCGACATATCGGCCACTGGCGCTGATTCTGGCGATCTGGGATAAATGCTGTCCGGTTTCGATGCGCAGTACGGGCTGCAGAGGAACGGCCGAGATTGCCGGAAATGACAGGCATGCCAGCAACAGTGCAAGCAAGTTCTGAATAAAACGTAGAGGGCGAGTCATAAAGTCTTTCTGCCTGATCATGCGCTACGATAATGCCGCATATTGTAGCGGGTTTTTAACCGGCAGAAAAAGGGTTAAGTACTTGATTTTTGAAACGGTGGCTTGGGAAAGTCTAGCCCGAAAATGAATGCCGGGTGTCAAAATACAACACCCGTTCATGCATTAACGCTTTGCGCCGAAGGTGTTTTCGACCAGCGCCGGGGCATCAGTCAGCGGTACATGGCACTGATTGCAGTTGTATCTTGCGCCTATCAGATGATCCGTGACCTTGTCCGGCGCGTTGCGCCGGTCGGTGTAGTGGCTTGGCGGAATCGGCACTGGCATACCCGCTTCGCGCTTCTTGTTCCACTGGTCAGGCTGTGCATGGCAGGCGAGGCACAGGTTGCTCTCCTGGGTGATAGGCAGAAAATCGTTCACCGCGTGAGGCACCTGAGGCGGTGCGCCCGGATAGCCGCGTGGCAGCAGCTTGCTCTGCCCCGGGGCTGCGTCTTTGTAGTGATAGACGCGGGGCTCCGGCACATCGGTGATGCGGGTCTTGGATAGCCCCATGCTCTCGGTCTTGATGGCGGGGGCTGCGTGGGACATGCCAACTGTCATCAGCGCCGCAAAAAGTACTGTCATAGTCTTAGTCATCATTTTCTCCCCAATCAGGCTTTGTAGATCTTGACGGCGCATTTTTTGAAGTCGGTCTGCTTGGATATCGGGCAGGTCGAGTCCAGCGTTACCTTGTTGATGAATACCGATTCATCGAACCAGGGCACAAACACCGTGCCTTTAGGAGGCCGATTTCGCCCTTTAGTCTCCACGACGGCCTTGATCTTGCCGCGACGCGACTCTATCCATGCAACGCTGTCCTGCTTGAGTCCACGCGCCTTTGCATCTTCCGGATGCATGTAGATCAGTGCGGCAGGTACGGCCCAGTGCAGCTCTCTTACCCGGCGCGTCATGGTGCCCGAATGCCAGTGCTCCAGCACACGGCCGGTGCACAGCCACATGTCATAGTTCTGATCCGGCATTTCAACCGGGGCGGCATAGGGGCGGAAGAAGATTTTGGCTTTGCCCTTGATGCTGGTGTTCTCGGGGTTGGTCACACCGTTAAGATCGCCGGAAGGCAGCGACTTGAATGCAGAGCCGTAAAAGTCAAAGCCGCTGCCTTTTTTGACGTAAGGGTCATAGGCTTCGTTAAAGCGCCAGTGCGTCTCTTTTCCGTTGACTACCGGCCATTTCAAACCGCGTACATCGTCCCGGAAATACACGTCGAATTCGGCCAGATCGTGCGCGTGACCGCGGCCGAAACTGGCGTACTCTTCGAACAGCGCTTTTTCCGGGAACCAGTGATCGCCCAGCAGTTTTGCCGTGTGATTTTCATGCGTTTTGGCAATCGGATCGGGCCAGGCAAATTTTTTGTTGTCCGGTGTGGCGAACAGAGCTTCGTAGAGCGAAGTCTCGGGGGACAGGCCTGATGCTGTCAGCACATCGGGCAGCAAGCCATCGCTAAATCCTTCTGCTTTGAGCTTGGGGACCTTTTGCTCGCCCCAGACTTCTTTGAGTTTGAAGCGTTTTGAAAACTCGATGATCTGCCAGATATCGGAGCGCGCCTGTCCTGGTGGCGGAACCTGTTCTCGCCACATCTGGGTGCGGCGTTCGGCGTTGCCGTAACAGCCCCATTTTTCGAAGATCATCGCGGCGGGCAGCACCAGATCAGCCACCTTGGTTGAGACTCCGGGGTAGGCATCGGAGACGACGATGAAATTGTCCATTTCGCGTGCCGCTTTGATCCAGTGATTGGCATTCGCGCTGCCCTGAAAAGGGTTGCACAGCTGCACCCAGGCGAATTTCACCTGGCCGTCTTCCAGATCGCGCAGCAGCTTGGTGATGTGGCTGCCGGGTTTTGGATTGAGCGTTTTTGCGGGCAGTTTCCAGATTTTTTCCGATGCGGCGCGGTGATCCGGATTGTTGACCACCATGTCGGCGGGTAAGCGGTGCGAGAAGGTGCCGACCTCGCGCGCAGTGCCGCAGGCTGAAGGTTGTCCGGTCAGGGAAAATGCGCCGTTGCCGGGGGTTGCCTGTTTTCCCAGCAGCAAGTGGACCATATAGGCCTGCTCGTTGACCCAGGTGCCGCGCTGGTGCTGGTTAAAACCCATGGTCCAGAAGCTCACCACCTTGCGGGATTTTTCGATGTAAAGATCGGCCAGCAGCTGGAGTTTACGCTTGAATTCATCCAGAGATTCATCTGCATCGCCTTTGGCCAGTTCCGCGACAAATTGCAGCGTATAAGGCTCTATGCCCTTTTTGAAGTCGTCAAATGAAATCAGCCAGTGTTTGTCGGCGCTGTCGCGATTTTTCTGTTCTACCGTTGCACCGGGCAGTTTGCCCTGTCCTGTCGCTTCTTGTGTACTCAGCGTCATGGACAACTCTCTTGCGCTGGTGTCTTTTTCCGCCGGATAGTCGTATTTGTCATTGCCGCGCATGCCGTAGCCGATGTCGGTGGGGCCGGTTGCGAAGGCGCAGTGGCGGCTGACAAACTCGGTATCGACCGCGCCTCTTGCGACGATCTCGCGCGCGATATAGTTCATGATCGCAAGATCGGTGCTGGGCTTGAAGATGATTTCCAAGTCCGCGATGCCGGAGGACATATTGCTGATGGTGGAGAGGTTGACCACGCGCACATTCGGGTTGGAAAGCCTGCGATCCGCGATGCGGGTCCACAGCACAGGGTGCATTTCCGCCATGTTCGCGCCCCACAATATGGCAGTGTCGGTGTGCTCGATGTCATCGTAGTTGCCCGATGGCTCGTCGATGCCGAAGGTCTGCATGAAGCCCGCCACGGCGGAGGCCATGCAGTGGCGCGCATTGGGGTCGATGTTGTTGCTGCGAAAACCGGCCTTGAACAGCTTGACGGCGGCATAGCCTTCCTGAACGGTGTGCTGGCCCGAGGCGAAGAATCCTATGCCGGTGGGACCCAGCTCGCTGTAGTGGCGTTTGAATTGTTTTTCCATCTCATCGAAGGCGCGCTCCCACGAGACTGGGGTGAATTCGCCGTGCTTGTCGAATTTCCCGTCCTTCATGCGCAGCAGAGGTTCGGTTAAGCGATCCTTGCCGTAGAGGATCTTGCCGTTGAAATAGCCCTTGATGCAGTTGAGACCTCGATTGACCGGCGAATCTGCATCGGCTTTGGTTGCGACGATCTTGCCTTTTTCGGTGGCGATCTGTATGCCGCAGCCCACACCGCAGAAGCGGCATACGCCGCGATCCCAGCGCCATCCGGCTTCGCTTGCTGCGGAAACTTCGTTGATTGGAATGCCGACGGTTGCGGCAGAGGTGACGATTGCGCTTTGCTTGAGAAAGTCGCGGCGTGTGATGTCCATCTGATGCCCCTTGTTTGAATTTAAGGAAACTATAAGCTGTACTGTTGATGCATGTTATTCCCATTGCCTTGCGTTGTCTATCTGAACGGTCATTTTTCCTTGCGCGGGAGTGGCGATATTTTTGGCGGTATTCGGGTTAAAATGACGGCACGAAACACTACAGTTACAAGATAATGACGACATCCCGCCTGGCCGCCGTGCAGTGGTTGCTGTTGGTAGCCCCCGCGCTGCTGCTGCTCTACCTGCTCGCACCCATACTGACGCCCTTTGTGGCGGCGGCCATACTCGCCTATATCTGCAACCCGCTGGTGGCCAGGCTATGCGGTTTCAAACTGCCGCGCACGCTGGCGGTGGTGCTGGTGATGAGTGCTCTTTTGCTGCTGTTCGCGGGGCTGGTTCTGATCATGCTGCCGCTGCTGGAAAAAGAGGTCAGTCTGTTTTTGCTGAGGCTGCCGGAACTGATCGAGATGCTGCGGGTCAGGCTGTTGCCTAAAGTTCAGGGCTGGCTGGGTACGGAACTGCTGTGGGACAGCGCGGCTCTGAAAAATCTGCTGATGAGCCACTGGCAGAGTGCCGGCGGCGTAGCTGAAAAACTGCTGCCCTGGCTGTCCAGCAGCGGCGGAAAAATTCTTGCTGTGCTGATGAATCTGCTGCTGATCCCGGTTGCGATGTTTTATCTGCTGCGCGACAAAGATGAGATGGTTGCCAGATTCGATGAGCTGATTCCGCGCCACTGGCATGCAAAGTTCAACGAAATCGGCCGTGAGGTGGACGGTGTGCTGGCGGAATTTTTGCGCGGACAGATATCGGTGATGTTGCTGATGAGTGGTTTTTACAGCCTGGTGCTGTGGCTGGTGGGGTTGGAGTTCGCTCTGCCGATCGGCATCGTGGCCGGTATGCTGGTGTTTATCCCTTATCTTGGCATGATTACCGGTTTGCTGCTGGCGACATTGGCTGCGGCGATGCAGTTCAGCGACTTTGCCGACATATTGTGGGTGTGGGGGGTGTTCGGCGCCGGACAGATGTTAGAAGGCATGCTGGTGACGCCCTGGCTGGTGGGTGAGCGCATCGGACTGCATCCTCTGGCGGTGATTTTCGCCCTGCTGGCCTTCGGGCAGTTGTTCGGTTTTTTTGGCGTATTGCTGGCGCTGCCGATGTCTGCAATTTTGCTGGTCGCTTTGCGTCACGGCAAACGCTGGTATCTGTCCAGCCGGATGTACCGATGAATCAGCTGCTGCTCGACATCGCGCCGGACTGGTGGCCGACCTTCGATAATTTCGTTGTCGGGGGCAACGGTGAGTTGCTGTATGCGCTGCATCAGGCGCTGTCTTCAGAGAGCCGCGAAAGAGGGCTTTACATCTGGGGGGCTGAAGGCTGCGGCAAGAGCCATCTGCTGCAAGCCTGCGTGAGCGTGGCGCAAAACAATCATCTGAGCGCGATCTATGCCCCGGGTTATGTGCCGCAATCCTGTGATCTGGTTGCGATCGACGATGTCGAGTCACTGGATGAGGCATCCCAGATCGCTTTGTTCAATTTGTACAACGAGATGAAGGAAACAGGCCGCATGCTGCTGGTGAGCGGGCGCAACTCTCCTTTGCATCTGAATCTGCGCCCCGACTTGCGCACGCGCTTAGGATGGGGGCTGGTCTATCAGGTGCTGGGTCTGACCGACAGCGAAAAAGGCGAGGCGCTGGCAAGGCATGCCAGAGACAGGGGATTTTCGCTCTCTCCTGAACTGGTGCTTTATCTGTTGCGCCACGGGCAGCGCGATCTTCCCAGTCTGCTGGCTGTGCTGGACGCGCTCGACGAGCAGTCGCTGCGCCTGCATCGCGCGCCATCGATACCGCTGCTCAAAGAGATAATTTATAACTCACAGGATTCCCGTTCGCACGGGAGTGAAGAAAGAAAATGAAACTTGCATTATTTGATCTGGACAACACCTTGCTCAACGGCGACAGCGATTTCGAATGGTCGCAATTTCTGATCCGCATCGGCATACTCGATCGTGAACTGTTCGAGGTGAAGAATCAGGCTTTTTACGATCAGTACAAGGCCGGCACTCTGGACATCCACGAGTTCCTGGATTTTCAGCTGAAGCCTTTATCGCGCCATTCCAGAAAAACGCTCAACGAATGGCACGATCAGTTCATGCGTGAGAGCATTCTGCCGATGGTGACGCAAAAGTCCCGCGATCTGGTGCGCCAGCATCTGGATGCGGGGGAGGTGTGCGTGATCATCACCGCCACCAACAGCTTTGTCACAGGCCCCATCGCCCGCCAATTCGGCATCGAGCATCTGATCGCCACCGATCCTGAACAGCGTGACGGCGAGTTTACCGGTCGGGTTGCCGGGGTGCCGTGTTTCCGCGAGGGCAAGATCACCAGGCTGAATCACTGGCTAGAGCAAAGGGGCTGGACGCTGGAGAGTTTCGAGGACAGCACTTTTTACAGCGATTCGCTGAACGATCTGCCGCTGATGAGCAAGGTGAAACGCCCGGTTGCGGCCAACCCGGATGAAACCTTGCTTGCACACGCACATGAGCAAGGTTGGCCTGTCATCAGCCTGCGTCCTTGAAAGTCGAACTGGCCGTTAGCCGTGGCGGCTGTCAGGTGTTTTTTGTCATGACTTGACGAATTTCGGTGCTGGACATTAAATTGCGATAAAATCCGCAACGTTTATTGAAACAGGATGTTGATGTGAAACCGGAAAACTACATAGGGCACGAAAAGATCATCCACGAAGCGCTGGTAGCGGCTCGTGGCGTGAAAGTGCAGACCAACGAGGACAAGATCGTGGCGCTCGAAAAAAAGCTGGAGACCTGCAAGCTGTCTCACGCCGAAATCGCCGACATCCAGAAACAGCTCAAGCAGCTGAAGACGCGTTAAGCATACCCCCCGTCATTTCAACTCCCCGAAAAAATTCCTGATCGCCAGCACGCGCTGATTCAGATCTTCGTGTTTTAATTCAATGCGCAGTTTGTCCTGTCCGCTCATCTTGATGTAGCGGCGGCTCTGGATCATGGTGATGATCTTCATCGGGTCTACGGCTGGATTCTGGATGAACTGTATCTGTATCGCCTCACT
Source organism: uncultured Gallionella sp. (assembly GCA_964410705.1). GTDB lineage: Bacteria > Pseudomonadota > Gammaproteobacteria > Burkholderiales > Gallionellaceae > Gallionella. The sequence continues at coordinate 623 of CAYPIG010000043.1, read as the reverse complement.
CGATGCGTCCACCTTGGCTATACCCAGCGGACGGGCCGCGATGCGCAAGCGGTGGCAGTCGAGCAGGGTCTGAGCGGGCTCAGGGGGCAGGCCGAAACGGTCTATCAATTCCTGCTGCATGTTGTCCAGTTCGTTCTGGTTATTGCAGTTGGCCAGTCGCTTGTATATCACCAGCCGCTGGTGGATGTCGCCGCAATAGTCATTGGGCAAAAGAGCCGGTGCATGCAAGTTGATCTCGGTGGTGACGCCCAAGGGATGCGCCATGTCCGGTTCGCGTCCCTGTTTTAACGAGGCCACGGCGGCATTCAACATGTCGGTGTAGAGGCTAAAGCCGATCTCCTGCATCTCGCCGCTTTGCGACTCGCCCAGCACCTCGCCCGCCCCGCGTATTTCAAGGTCGTGCATCGCCAGATAAAAACCGCTGCCCAGTTGCTCCATCGCCTGTATCGCTTCCAGACGCTTCTTGGCCTGCACCGTCAGCCCGTCCAGACTGTCTACCAGGAGATAGGCATAGGCCTGATGGTGTGAGCGACCGACACGTCCCCGCAACTGGTGCAGCTGCGCAAGACCGAAGCGGTCGGCGCGGTTCATGATGATGGTGTTAGCCGTCGGCACGTCGATGC